>NZ_JBJIAA010000002.1:273496-339225 GCF_045310695.1 Clostridium neuense | reverse complement strand
CAACAATGTGAGGAGTTATCAAAAAAAATTGCATAAAAAGTTCGACCTTTTGTGTCTAAAATATTGACATTGATCCAACTATTGTGGAAGCGAAGTAACAATGCTGAAGGAACAGTTAAAAAAAATCCTAATAAATCTTGGCTCAAAAATCGTAAAATACTTAGATATTTCAATTTGTCTGAGCATCTTTTCAGCGAGTTATTGAAATATATTAGTATTTTATGATTTTTGAGCTTTAGATTTATAGGATTTTTTTTATGCGACGAAGCATTGTTACTTCGCTAATCTCTAATTCCAGTTTTCCATGGACGAGGTTTTAATTTATTATTAACGTGTTTTACTGTTTCTATACTTTCAATAAGATCAACTATATAAGCTATTTCTCGTTCATTTGTGGCAAATCCGTTTAAAGTTACATTATTTCTTTTTATGGTATAAGTTATATCTGATATATTGATTCTGTTTTCTGTTAGTTTTTGGTATATAGTATTGCTTAAATTTATGTCCTCACTAGTTCCACTGACGTCAATATTATTAACAATATCCTTTATGCCATAAGTTTTGCAAGCTACCATTAATGCTTCTTTTTTGTATTTTTCATTTTCTATTTCACCTATCAAAAGAGCTGAGCCACCGTTTACTTTTCCAGTTACACCAAGAAACTTATCGCTATCAGGACTGGTTCTTAGGTTTTCATTTAGTTTTTCGGTAAGTTCTCTATCAGTTACTGTTCCATCTGTAGTTATTGCAATATCATTTTCAATTGTCTTTACACCATAAATTTTTTTGGCAATTTGTTCGCATTTTAACTTTTCATACAGCACATTTGCAACACCTGTTAAAGTTACATATCCATCTTTTGTTGTTATATGAATGTCCTTCGAAGTATCTTCCATTTCTTTTATAATATTTTTTTTGATTGTTGTTGATATTGAATCATCATAAGAAGCCATTTAGAACGCCTTCTTTCAACTAAGATTATTTTCTCTATATTAGTTTGTACATAATTTAAAATATTATATTATTTAAAGTAGTTCTCATATGGAATATAAAATTATAAATCTAAAATTATTAAGTATATGTAAGATTTATAATCTAATGGAAAAAAATTTTTTTGTTTTTCAATATAGAAGATATTATATGTTTTTTTGTTAAAAGATCTGCTTCATTAACTTCTTTAACTTCGACATTTGTTTTTACTTTAAGTGAAGGTGTTTTTGAGGACATAACAAATTGTGTTGGATAAATACTTTCATGACCAACAATTATATAACTTATTCCTATTGCGATTGCGGCATATATCCCAACGTTATTTCCAAATAGCTCCATAGCAATTACTATAGATGCTATAGGCACATTTGAGCATGCAGCTAAAAATGCAGCCATGCCTATTGCGGAATAAAATGCTATATTTAATCCTAGTATCTGAGCCCAAGCATTGCCAAAGGAAGAACCTATGAAAAGCATAGGGGTAAGGATTCCACCGCTGCCTCCACAACCTAGGGTTAAAGATGTAGTTAAGGCTTTTGTTATAAAAGAGAAATCTCCAATTTTTGATCCTAGAACGATTTTATTTATAGTTTCATCTCCTATGCCAAGTGAGGTAAAGGAATTTGTTATATAAACCAAAAGTATTATTATGATACCGCCTATAATGCCTTTTAGAGGTGCATAAATTTTTATTTTTCTAAAAATACGTTCTATAGAATTTACTAGTTTAATGAATAATATAGCTAAAATTCCAATTGATACTCCAAATATACATATGGTTAAAAAGGAACTAATCTGATTTTGTGGTACATAATTTATTTTGAAAACCAGGGGCTTATTTCCCATATATAATCCAACGTAGTAACTTACGAAGGAGGATATAAGTGAGGGTAAAAGTGATACATAAGATAATTTTCCTATATATAAAACTTCGCAAGCAAATATAGCAGCACCAACAGGGGCGTTAAATACGGATACAAAGCCTGAGCTTATCCCACATACCACAAGTCTTCTTTTATCCATTATATCCATCTTGAAAAGATTACCTAAAAATGAGGATATGGCACCGCCTATTTGTGTGGCTGGTCCTTCAAGACCAACAGAACCTCCAAAGATTATTGTAATAAAGGTAGTGAAAAGTTTTACTGGAACTACAGTGATTTTCATATTACCCTCATTGCGATTAACACTTTCGATTGCTTTTTCTGTTCCATGTCCCTTAGCATCAGGAGCTAATTTTATTATTATAAAGCTGCTTAAAAAAAGGGCAATAGGTAAAAGTAAATAGTAATATTGAAACTGAGTTGTAAATTTAACGCCTATATTTATTAATTTTATAAATATAGTAGTAAAAGAGCCTACTATTAAACCTATAATTATTGAAAGTAATGTCCATTTTAGTGTACTTGCAATAAAAATTGATTCGTAAATAGTAAGTCTTTTCAAAGATTTCATTAAGTGATCACCTCATTATTATATTTTTTTATCAATTAACTTATCTGTTTTTCTTGAGTATGATATTTTAAGAAGTACAGGAGTTACTATAGTTGAAAGTATTACGACTATAATTGTTGGAAGAAATATTTCCTCGGATATTATGTGTTTATTAAGCCCTATATTTGCTGTTATAATAGCAACTTCACCTCTTGAAATCATACCAACGCCAATTTGAACAGCCTCGCTTCTTGACATTTTAAAAAGCCTTGCCCCAAAACCGCAACCGAGTATTTTCCCTATAACTGCAATTGTAAACATAACTAGTGTTATTAAAATTATTTCTGTATTTGCACCTTTTATGCTTGCAGATATACCGACAGAAGCAAAAAATATGGGGGATAAAAGTGAACCTGAAATTACCTTTATTCTTTTTTCTATATATTCTTTATGTCTTATAGGAGATAGTACTAAGCCAAATATATATGCTCCGGTTATAGCAGCTATTCCAAGTTCTTCAGCCGCAAAAGCACATATTAGTGCGAAAGCAATAGCTAAAAGTGCCAATCCGCTTTGGGGTTTAAATTTTTGAGTAAGTTTGTCTATAAGTTTTGGCAAAAATGCTAAAGATAAAATACATACTATGCAAAATATTGCTATCTTTATAAAGGTAGCTAAGAGTGATACATTGCCTGCCCCTGATGAATCTGCCGCTGCCAGTATTACAGATATTAAAATGAGTCCTAAAACGTCATCTATTACAGCAGCTCCAAGTATATTTATACCCGATCTTGTGTTTAGTTTTCCAAGTTCAGTGAGAGTTTGAACTGAAATACTTACACTAGTTGCTGTTAATATTACTCCGACGAACAAGTTTTCCCAGAAGTTGCTAAAGAACATGTAAGCTGATGCGGTTCCAAGTATAAGCGGAACTAGCACTCCCAAACAGGCAATTACAAAGGAGCTTTTACCAGCTTTTTTTAACTCTTCAAGGTTTGTTTCTAGTCCAGCAAGGAACATTAACATTACAACACCTAAATTGGCTAAAAGCGTTATATTGCTGTTAGGCGTAATAAGGTTAAAAACAAACGGACCCAGAAGCACCCCAGCTATAAGCTCACCGAGTACTGCTGGCATTTTAAAATGTAGACTTATTATGGAACCTATCTTAGTAAAAATTAAAATTAAGGCTATATCCAAATAAATTTTTTCCATAAACAATAATCCTCCCTTAAATTTTTGTATGCAAAAAAGGGCAGGAAATCCCTTTTTGGAATTTCCCACCCCAGAAATTCAATTCTCTTGAAAGCAAATTAACTGCCCAACCGGAAATAAAATATAAATCTTAATTCTTATTTTAGCATATAAGTTTAAAAATATCAATGATACTGCTGGAAGGGTGCATAAGGAGTGTATTAGACAAACATAGTTAAATATAATAATAGATAAAACTATAAAACGTTGACTAATTTATAAACAAAGTTGTATAATGTTTATAAAATTATCGAGGAGGAGTTATGTGGATATTTCAGAAGTGTTTTGGAATTCTTCTATAGAAGACATTAAAAAAGGATATGTTTATGATGAAGGAAAAGAAGTTTATATATGCCTTATATGCGGAGAAACATTTGAAAAAGGCATGATTTATAAGTATGAAAATAGCTTTTATGAAGCTGAAAAATACATGAGACTTCATATATCAAAAAAGCATGTTTCAGTTTTTGATTATCTTATAAATATGAATAAGGTTTATACAGGACTAACAGATATACAACGTGAATATTTAATGCATTATAAAAATAATTTTTCTGATAAGGAAATATCTGAAAAGATGGGTGGAAGCCAGTCAACTATAAGAAATTATAGATTTAAATTAAGGGAAAAGGAAAAACAAGCAAAGGTATTTCTAGCAATAATGGATAGCATTAAAGATGAAAAAGAAAGTTTAAAACAGAATAAAAATGAGGAGCTGATAACGGTGCATAGGACTGCCAATATGACGGATGAACGATTTGCTATAACTGAAGATGAAGAAGAAAAGGTTATTAAAAATTATTTTGATAAGGAAGGACATCTTAAGGAATTCCCATCTAAGGAAAAGAAAAAAATAATAGTATTAAGGCATATTTTAAAAAGCTTTAAAAGTGGAGAAAAATATAATGAAAAGCAGGTTAATTTAGTGCTTAAAAGAATGTACGATGATTATGTTTCGCTTAGAAGAGCACTTATAGAATACGGATTTATGGATAGGAAAGATGATTGCAGCCAATACTGGGTGAAGGAATAATGTCACAAGAAAACCATTATTCCTTTAAACCGCAGATGGAACATTTTCCTCTGTACCTACGGAAAATAAGGTTATTAAAACTATATATAAAGGGAGATTAGCATGATAGTGGATGAATACTTAGATGTATTTGATGAAAATGAAAAACTGATTGGAAAAGCCTTGAGAAGTAATGTTCATAAAAATGGATATTGGCATAGAACTTTTCAGTGCTTTGTTATAAAAAAAGAAAATGATAAAAAATTTCTTTTGTTTCAAAAAAGGCATCCATTAAAGGATACTTCACCTAACCTGTATGATACGAGCTCAGCAGGACATCTTGTAAGTGGAGAAAGTTTAGAGGATGGAGTAAGAGAAATCAAGGAGGAGCTTGGGATTGATGTGAAATTTAGCGAGCTTATTCCTGCAGTGATTTATAAAGAAGAATATGATGGTAAAACTTATATGGACAGAGAGCATTGTCATATTTATTTTTATATGAGTAATGAAAAGCTTGAAAATTATATCTTGCAGCTGGATGAGGTCGTAGGACTTGTGCAAATAGAGCTCAAGGAACTTATAAAATTACTTAATGATGAAGTAGAAAGTGTACAAGCTGATGGCTTCCAAGTTGATAGTACTGGAAGTAGGAGAAAAATTCACAAAAAAATTTTTAAGAATCAATTTGTGCCTCACGGTGAGGAGTACTATAGGAGAGTGTTTGAAGAAGCGGAAAAATACTAAATTGTGAAGTAACAATGCTTCGTCGCATAAACCGATTGGGGTTTGGGCGTTTAGCCCATGTGATTCTTGAACTAAATAAAAGTACTTTCAATAATAAATCCTATAAATCTAAGTGGTGATTTTAAGCGAGTGCTTGCTTGAGGTATAGAAAGATAACGATCGTATACGGGGTTTGGGATGTAACCCCATTATCCTTCTTTAACTTGTATTAGTCATCTATATATTAGCCCAAGCCTCGTGTATGTTTACTCGCTATTGCTCAGACAGATTGAAATATCTAAGTATTTTACAATTTTTAAACCAAGATTTATTAGAATTTTTTTAAATCGTTCCTTCAGCATTGTTATTTCACCCCACGGTAGTGCAAGGAAAAAATTCCTCCGTACCTACGGAATTTTGGCATGAATCTTTATAGTACATCATTTAAAGGCTTTATCACTATTTTTATTGAGAAATCTGGCTAAATTCCAGTTCATGGGGATAATCATGTGATTTGTAATTTTCAAGGTGTCTATCTATAGGAGGTGAAAAGTGCATGTTTTTTGAAACGGAAAAATTTAAGGTTGAGTTAGTATATTCGGAAGATGTTTATGAAATTGCAGAGGTATACAATTCTAATAAAAAGTTTCTAATGAATCATATAGGAAAAGATAAGATAGACAGTAATTGGGTTATTAAAGAATTAGAAGATATGAAAAAAATAGCTTTTAATTCCTGCAAAATAATAGAAAAAGAATCAAATAAAGTAGCTGGAGCATTGGATTTTAAAGTTGAAAAAGAAACGTATTTGTCCATATTAATATTAAAAAGTAATCATAAAAGTAAAGGGATTGGAAAGCTGATATATGGCGCTTTAGAAAAGTATGCAAAATCACTTGGAAGCGAAACTATGAGGATAGATGTAGTTACAAATTATGATGTTAATGTACTTAAGTTTTGGAATTCGAATGGATTTATTAAATTTAAAGATATTAAGTTAAGCTGGGGAGAAAAGGAACTTCCAGCGGTTGTTATGAAAAAAGAAATATGAAGGTAATGGGGGACTATAAATACTAAGCTTTGTGATTACGATAAAATTGGAGGTTTAATATGGAGAGATTAAAATTAAAAAATGGCTATGAAGTTAAAAGAATTTATATAACTGAAACTAATAAGGTTAAAGATTTGTGTTTAAAATGTTCGGATTATTACATTCTTAGTGGCGGCGAACTTCCGGAAGAGGATGATGCGAAAGAAATATTTACAGAATTGCCACCAAACAAAGGTTCTAAAGATAAATTTGTATTAGGAATATTCAATAATATAAATGAACTTATAGGAATTATAGACATTGTAAGAAATTTTCCGATAGAAAGTACATGGATAATTGGACTTATGCTTATTGAACCTAAAGAAAGAGGTAATGGTCTGGGGAGTGAAATACATAAAGAGTTGGTTAATTGGCTAGGAAATTTAGGAGCAAGAGTGTTAAGAATAGGTGTTATAGAAGAAAATCATAAAGGAATTGAGTTTTGGACAAGTTTAGGATACAAAAAAGTTAATGAGATTGAAATGCAGTTTAATTTGAAAAAGCATATTGTTTGCAGTATGGAGCTTAATATTAACGAGAATAAAGTTCAAAATTGGAGAGAATAAAATTAAGAATGAAGGAAGAAAGTGCTGTATGCTTGGCAAAAAGCATAAAGGTTTAGAGGGGATTCTAACATTAAGTAAAGGCATAGGTGAAAACTTTTTTAAGTTTGTGAATGCTAGAAATGCAAGAGAATCTTATGCAGAATCCTTAAAAAAAGCAAACAATTGATAGTTACATATCATGTTTGCTTTTTTTATAATTTCAACTGATAGATATTTTATTATGCGATTGTTCCTACAACATAAACTGTAGCTATTTGTCCTGGTACCATATCACCAACAACAACTCTAACAATAGATGGGGTTAAAGCTACGATTGTACCTGTAGTTGTTGTTGCATTAGTAAACGAAACATGGGAAACAGCATTATCTTCTACTATTACTCCTGTAGCTATATTAGTACCGATATTTTGAACTACTATTCCGTATATTATAGAGTCAAACATAATCTGAGGTAGATGGAGTATTGCTTTGCTCATAACTAGAGCAGAACTGTTAATTGCAATAGGGGCTTGTGCAAAAGCAAGAGGAGTGTTATTGCCTTGAGCCAAAGCAATATCATTGATTATACCTTGAGGAAAAGCAAAATCGGTAATTCTAACTGACATGTCTATTCACTTCCATTTCTCTTTTGTATGCTTGAAGCTGAGTTATTCTCAATAATAGTATATGATTAAGTTTAAGATAATGACACACTCAGCCAATATCATTCATATTAGCTTTGTCTAATTCTGGCTGATTAAACTTACAACATTGTAAGCTTTTTTTAAGTATAATAAATTTAATAAATTCTCTAAGCAATATAAAATTGTATATAGTAAAAGATTTGTGAATGGAGGATACAATATTGAATAGATTAACTAAATTTTCTCTTAAAAATATCTTTGTAATATTTCTAATAATAATATTAATTGCAGCTGGAGGTATATATAGTACAGGGACAATAAACATGGAGTCCATGCCAAATATAAATATACCAGTGGTGACAGCAGTAACAATATATCCGGGAGCGTCACCAGAAGATGTTGCAAGTGATATATCAAGACCAATTCAAAAATCGGTTTCTGGTATAAAAGGAATAAGTGATGTAAGAACTACATCAAATGAAAATGTATCTGTGGTAATAGCTCAATTTGATTATTCTACGGATATGGACAAGGCTGAAAAAAATATGGAGGATGCTGTCAATAAAGTTAAACTTCCAGATAGTGCTAAGAAGCCAACAGTATCAAGAGTAAGTATGGGCAGCGCTCCTGTAATGACATATTCTATTGAAAGTAGTAAAAGCATAGATGAGTTAACTAAAATAGTTAATGATAAGATTGAACCTAAGCTTAGCGGTATTTCTGGAGTGTCTAGTATAGATGTAGAAGGAACCTCTAAAGATGATGTATATGTAAAAATAGATAATGATAAGCTTAAAGAGAATGGTCTTACAATTTCAGATGTGAAGAATGCACTGCAGGGAAATAACATATCTTTTCCTGCAGGCAATGTTGATATAGGCAGCAGCACCCTTCCTATACAAATGACTAAAAAGCTTTATACAATTGATGATGTAAAAGCAATGCCAATAGCAGTACTTCCGAATCAAACTAAGGTTGTTGGCGAAGCTTTTCAAAAAGTACAAGGTGGAATGACTCAACTAGGACAGGCAGTTGGACAACTAGGACAAGGCGTGGGACAGCTAGGACAAGCAGTTGGCCAATTAGGTCAAGGTATGGGACAAATGGGACAGATGGTTGGAGGAAATACTGAAGCTATTGCCATATTAAGCCAAATGCAAAAGGCGCAAGCCCAAATAATTTATCAGCAGACAGTTTTAAGTAATCCAAATGCAACGGCTAAAGACAAGGCAATAGCTCAGGCTACCATATCAGCTGCACAAGCGGCTCTTCAAGGAGCACAAGCTCAACTTGATAAGCTAATGAATGCACAAATACAAAGTGGCAAGGCACTAGCTGGTAGTGGAGCAAAGTCATCATCATCTTCAGGATCTATGAAGTCAGGAAGTAGCTCAAGTCAGACAAGTACGTCTACTGATAGTTCAAGTCCTTCTGTTCAGGTTAAGGTTGTATACCTTAAAGATGTAGCGACTGTAACAAGAGGAAATGGTGATAGTACTTATTTTATAAGATCTAATACAAAAAATAGTATAATAATGAACGTTTATAAAACTGATGATGGAAATACTGTAAATGTTGCTAAGGATGTGGAGAATTCTCTTGAAGATTTACAAAAATCAAATAGTGGAATTAAGTTTAACAAAATAAGCGATTCTTCAAAGTATGTTAAGGATTCTGTAAATGGAATGGTTAGAGAAGGTGTTTTAGGAGCAGTATTTGCTATAGTAGTTATAGCTTTGTTCCTTAAAAATATAAGGGCTACCATAATAGCTGTAGTGTCTATACCACTTTCAATACTTATAGCATTAATACTTCTCCCTAGATTCGGAATAACACTTAATATAATGTCTCTTTCTGGAATGGCAGTAGCTGTAGGACGTATAGTAGACGATTCTATTGTTGTTATTGAAAATATTCATAGGCGAATTTTAAAAGACGACGTCGCCAAAGATAAAGTAGTTCAGGTAGCGGCGGATGAGGTTTCGTCTGCAATAACTTCTTCTACTATAACAACTGTTGCAGTATTTTTACCTTTGGCAATGATAAGCGGAATAGTAGGAAAAATATTTGTTCCATTTGCTTTGACGGTTGTAATATGTATATTAGCTTCTCTTTTAGTTGCAGTAACGGTTGTCCCTGTAATGAGCAAGCTTATGATATTAAATGAAAAGCCAAAGCCAGAAAAGAAGGAAAGTGCTGTAGTAGAATTATATAAAAAGATACTTAGTGGAGCGCTTAATCATAGGGCGGCAGTTATGGGTGTTTCAATAGTTATATTTGCCTTGTCACTTTTGTTAATTAAAGGGGTTGGAGTTCAATTTTTGCCATCTGATACATCAAATGTATTAAATGGAACAATAACTATGACACCAGGAACTTCAGCAGAGAAAACTAATGAGGAAGCTTTTAAATTTGAAAAGTATCTAGTTGATAGAAAAGACGTTAAAACCGTAGTAAGCTCTATTGGAGATAACAGTTCAAGCTCAGCTTCAGCAATGTCTATTCAAGGAAGTAACTCTGGTAAATTTACTATAGTTCTTAAAGATGGAGTTAACAATGATAAGGCAGCAGATGAGATTATAAAGAAAGCTTCAGAAATGTCCAACAAGAATGCTAAAATTTCTGTTGCAGTTCAAAGCTTTACCAGTGGCAGCAAGGATAATGTTGAAATATTAGTAAATGGAAATAATATAAATGACATAACAATAGCTGCTAATAAGGCTACAGATGCACTTAAAGGTTTAAAGGAACTTACCAATGTCAGCAATACTCTTTCAGCTAAAAAGCCAGAAATATCTGTTGCTATAGATAGTGAAAAAGCTGCAAAACAAGGGCTTTCCCCAATGATGGCTGCTGGAATGGTTCAAGGTATTATGAATTACACAAGTGTTACTACGATCCAATCTGGAAAAAATAATATAAATGTATATTTAGGATATGATACTAAAGATATCAACTCTTTAGATAAAGTTAAAGCAATACAGCTTCAAGGGGCATCAGGCAATTTTAATTTAAGTGATATAGCAGAGGTTAAAGTGGCAGATGGACCTGTAAGCGTAGCTGAGCTCAACGGAAATGAGTACGCTTCGGTTACGGCAGATATAAAGATAAAGGATACTCAGGCTGCTTCTAAAATAGCCATGGAAAAGATAAAATCAATTAAAGGAATTCCAAGTGGAGTTACTTTTACTCAAAATGGAAGTGCTAAGAGCATAAGTGACAGCTTCTCACAGATGGGTATGGCAATGCTTGTAGCAATATTTATGGTGTATATAGTAATGGTACTTGCCTTTGGAGAACCTAAAGCACCATTTGCAATACTATTCTCTTTACCATTTGGAGCTATAGGGGCTATATTTGCCTTATTTATAACAAGACAGCCTTTGAGTATTCCAGGACTTATAGGAATGTTAATGCTTATAGGAATAGTTGTAACTAATGCTATAGTTCTTTTAGATAGAGTGCAAAGCAATAGGAAGAAAGGTATGAAGGTAAAGGAAGCACTTTTAGAAGCCGGTTCAATAAGAATGAGACCTATATTTATGACAGCAATAGCAACTATAATGGCGCTTATGCCACTTGCCGCAGGTTTCTCTGAAGGAGCGGTAATTTCTCAGGGGCTTGGTATAGTTGTTATAGGAGGACTTGTAGTATCAACAATGCTTACGCTTATAATAGTTCCTGTAATGTACAGTATTTTAGAGAGAGACTAAAGATAAACCACTTGAAATATTAAAATTAGCTGAATTCTATTTTGGAACATGCTAATTATATGAACATATATCAATTGTCCTCTGTCCATTGTCAACTGATTAAAGCGTCCCCAATATTACTTGTAAAGTTTTAACATCAGCTACTTTAATATTACAAGTTATCTATATATAGTGAAAGTAGGTATTTATGTTACTAAAGTAATATAAGTACCTACTTTTTTAGTAAAAATGATTACTTAAGTGATATTTAAATAATATGGTGGATTTAGTAAGATAGATATGTATGGAAATATTACTTTTGTGATTATTATACTTTTATTAATAAAAACTATAAGAGGAAAATCAAGTAGGGTAAAGCTAGAAACTATTTGGATTATGCCGCTTTTAATTATTGTAAGTACAGCAGAAGATATTTTTAGAACATCAAATGTTACAATTGTGGATGGCTTTATATTTTTGCTTTTCACTGGTATTGGATTAATTTTTGGAATACTAAGATCAAAGTTTTTAAGATTTGAAAATGATGAGCAAACCGGCAAGGTTGTATACTATAATTCCATAATTAGCTTAGGCATAATGATTGTAATAATGCTTGTTAAATTTTATATAAGAAGAAATGTTACAGATTTGATAGGTGGAATCAATCCACTTATAATTAGTGATGCTTTGCTGTGCATGACTTGCAGTACAATTGTAACAAGAAAGGTATATATAGTTATGAAATATACTTCTATAAAGAAGATTTATAGAAAAAATTAAATGTATATATCCTAAAATTTTGTTTGAGTATATAATAGAGGTATACTTAAAGGAAGAATTGCAAATCTGGAGGAAGTTATGTACAAAATTTTAGTGATAGAAGACGACAAAAAACTTTGTGAATTTACGAAGGAGTATCTTGGAAGATATAATTACGAGGTTTTTAGTATAAATAATTTTAAGAAGGTAGAGGAAGAATTTGAAAAGGTAAAGCCAGATCTTGTGCTTCTTGATATAAATTTACCTTATTATGATGGATTTAATTTATGCAGAATATTTAGAAGAAAATCAAAGGCACCAATAATATTTATGTCTGCTAGAGGCAGTGAGGTCGAGCAAATAAGAGGACTTGAAATTGGAGCAGATGACTATATAACAAAACCATTTAGCTTTGAATTGCTTTTAGCGAAGGTTCAAGCATCTATTAGAAGAATATATGGTGAATATTCCGAGGATAGCTTGCAAGTATTTGAGGTTAATGGTATAACCTTAGATAAAAACACATTTAAAATGAGTTATGGCAATAAATCTATAGACCTCACTAAAAATGAACTTAAACTCATAAGCAAGCTCTTAAAAAATGTAGATAAGGTTGTTACTAGAGAGGAGCTATTGGAGGAATTATGGGATGAGTCTTCTTTTGTAGATGATAACACACTTACGGTAAATGTAACTAGAGTAAAAAATAAGCTAAATGAAATTGGCGTAGAAAATGTTGTTAAAAATAAGCGTGGTATTGGATATTACATAACTTTTCAGGAATAAATATTGCATAGATTAGGAGATTTAAATGTATAAAAAAATCTTTAAAAACTTTTTAAAGGAAAACCTTTTTTACAGTATAAGCTTTTTCTTAAGTTCTGGAATAATACTTTTTTATTTTTACGTTTCTAGAGATATAACAGATTTTTTATATCCATTTCTTTTGGTATTTTCTATATATGCTATTTTTATAGTTGTTCAGTGGTTTAAGTACTACAGATTTAATATTAATTTAACTAGAGGGATAGAAAGAGAATATTACGATCTTGAAGCAGCAACTCCAGAGCAAAAAATGGCGGCGGAGGCTATTTTTAAAATACACAAAAATTATTCGGAGGAAATAAGTAAAATAAACTATAAAAATTCTGATATAAAATATTTTATTTCTCAATGGATTCATAATATGAAAACTCCTGTTTCTGTAATAAACTTAATAACTCAAAGAGAGAGAGGAAATATAGATACAGAAGTTATAAAAAATATTGAAGAAGAAAATTATAAAATAAAAAATGGACTTGATCAAGTACTTAACGTAATAAGATTAGATCAATTTTCAAGAGATTACGAACCAGAAGTGGTCGATCTTGTAGCACTTCTAAAAAAAACAATCAATTCAAGAAAAAATCAATTTATATACGGAAACGTATTTCCTAAAGTTGAATTTACTATGGATAAAGCATTAGCTCTTACAGATAAAAAGTGGAGTGGATTTATAATAGATCAAATAGTATCAAATTCAATAAAGTATTCTAAGAAGAATAAAAAAGGATATATATTTTTTAATATAATTCAAGATGATAATAAAACACATGTAGTTATAAGAGATGAGGGTGTTGGAATCCCTAAATATGATTTGAAGAGAGTTTTTGAGCCGTTTTTCACAGGAGAAAATGGAAGAAACTTTGAGAATTCTACTGGAATAGGGCTTTACATATGCAAAAAGATAGCTGAAAATTTGGGGCATGAAATTTCTGTTGAGTCTGAGGTTGGGAAAGGGACTTTGGTTAAAATTACATATATTTCTAAGTGAATTCTATATAGATAACCTGACTTTACTTTTAGTTGCTTACAAAAATGTAAGTAAATATTAATATAAAAAGATTTTTATTATAAAAAGACTTTTTTATAATAAGGTTATAGTATTATTTATACAGGGGATGTGAAATTTTTGTATATACTTCAGGCGGAAAATATAACAAAGGTTTACGGCGGTAAGTTTGAAATTAATTCTAATAATGCTTTAAATGGAATAACCTTAAATATTGAAGAAGGAGAGTTTACTGCAATTATGGGGCCTTCAGGAAGCGGAAAAACGACTCTTTTAAATATATTGAGTGGTATAGATGAACCAACTCTTGGAAAGATAAAAATAATGGGGAGAGATATAACTAACTTTACAAGAGATGATATGGCTATTTTTAGAAGAGATAATCTAGGTATAATATCTCAAGATTTTGATTTGCTCGATGATCTGACTTTAGAGGAAAATGCTATTTTACCTCTTTTTATGAGAGATGATGTTGATGAAGAAGGTATGAGTGATAAAGTTAAAGAGCTTTTTCAATTTTTTAATATATGGGAACAAAAAGATAAGTATCCATACAATGTATCGGGAGGACAGCAGCAGAGAGCGGCTGCCTGTAGAGCACTTATTACAAATCCTAAAATAATAATGGCAGATGAACCTACTGGTAACTTGGATTCAAAAGCATCTACAAAATTTATGAAGTATATGCAGATGATAAACGAAAATAAAAATAGCACCATAATAATGGTTACACACGATTCCTATGCAGCAAGCTTCTGTAAAAGAGTGCTTTTTATAAAGGATGGAAAAATGTATACGGAAATCTATAGAAAAGAAGGAAAAAAGGATTTTTTTAATAGGATACTAGATTGCCTTGCCATAATTGGTGGTGAAGCAGATGAAATATAAAAAAGTTTTATCCAAAAGTTTAAAGATTAACTTTTTTAGATATGTGGGCTTTATACTATCAGCAAGCTTTGCTATAATGATAAATTTTATATACTCTACAGTAATCTTAAATCCATATATATTAAAAGATAATGAAAATATTTTTATAAGTTATATAGCAAAGCTTTCTATTGTATACATAATGATATGTATAGCTATATTTATTGTATATTCTTATAATAATTATATGAAATGGCGAACTGGTGAATTTAGAACTTTTATTTTGCTTGGTATAACTAGAAGAGAACTTAAGAAGTTACTCTTGATGGAAAGCTTTGTTTTACTTACAACAGCAGTAATTTTAGGAACTTGTTTTGGTATAATATTTTCTAAGATATTTTTTCTTTCAATAATTAAGCTGTATAAACTTAAAAATGTGCCTTTTGAGATTACACATAAGAACTATATTAATGTGCTTTTATTATTTTTATGGATACTTTTGTTGATAATTTATAAGGTGTCTAATATTTCTAAGCGTCTTAATGTTAATGAACTTTTAAAGTATAAAAATAGACCTATACCTATTAAATTAAGAAATAGAAAACTAAGAATATTAGCAGCAATAATAGTAGGATACATGTTTTATAAAAAGATGTCAGTAGGTTTTTCTAAAAGTATGGAATTTTATGTAACGAATATTTTTATAAGCATGATTATAGTTCATTTATCTTTTGCACCAGTTATATGGCTTGCAAACAAGCTGATAAAAAAAAGCAGGTTTAAAACCTACATACAAATAAAAAGCATTAAGAGTATATTCAATACAAGTGGAAGACTTACATTTTTAATTACGATTCTAAGTTTTATGATTATATCCTACGCTAGAATTAATTACGTATATAATATACAATTGCATATGAGCGTAGGAAGTTTATTGGTAGTGAATAAAGTTAATTTCATAACCTTTATATATCTTTTTACTGTAATTTTATGCTTCATAATTTTTTCAACAATAATTTTTTATAAAGCATGTCTTGGCATAAGTACTGTCAAAAGTTTATATGACAAGTTATTTAAAATAGGGATTACCAAAGGTGAATTTAAGAAACTCATTGAAATTAAGCTCCTATCAGTCTTTTTTAAACCTTTGATATTAAGTCTATTTATGAGTGCAGTATATAATGAAATTTCTAATTTAAAATTTACATTTTATTTTGGAACGGTACTTATTTGTTTGCTGTACTTTTTATTACTTTTAGTAGGATATTTTGCAGCTAAAAGAAAATATGAAGAAGAAATTTTTAAGCGGTAGAATAATTTTTGGGTTTGGTTAAACACTAAGCATATTGAATATATTTAAATAAAGCAGGTGAAGAATATGATAGTTGTTTACCATGATGTAGGAGGAGCACATTCAACTGCTACTGCGGCAAATATACATATAAATAAATTGCCAATGGACAGAGTTGCAACTAAAGAAGAGTTATTAGCCTTGCCAACGTTTGATAAGATGAAAAAATCGGATATGGGGCATCTTATTTATATTGGTGATGACGAACACAAAAATAAGATTTACACTATAGGAAGGCAGTATAAGCCTAATTTGGTAATACCAGCAATTAAGGATATGCATTCTATTTTAGAGCCTAATATAGATGATCTTATGATAGTTGATACCATGCCAACTGTAAATTTGCTCATGAAAATTGGAGGTTTTAGTTCTAGAAGACTGCACTGGGTAAGCTTTGGAAGACCAATAGTGACTAAAGGGACACAAGATGCTTATATGGATATAGTTAATATAGTTAAAAGTGTAAAAAATAATTTGAAAAATCCTATAAAAAATAGTTAATGATATTTTTTAGTCTAGCATCTGCGAAATTCATTTAAAATTCCTACTTATAAATTTTAAAGATGGGGAAATTTGTTTGTGTATTAATTATGAGAAGTTCCTCTAAGCATAAACTACTCTGACACTAAACTATTTATGTTCCAAAATACCAATTTTCAAGGGGATTATGGTGCATAAATAGTTTATAGTCCAGCTAGTTTCACTATATAGTAAATTCGACTTTTGTACCTTGAATATAATGCAGCATTGTATTTATAAGTTCATAACAGGAATTTCAACTAGAGGACATATGTTGTATTATCCTTGATTGGAGAAGTGGCTAAAACTTCAAGCAAAATTATTTTGTTGACAAAAATAGATTACAGATGTAATATGTAAGTGTAAATTACAATTGTAATACATAAAAAGTTTTTAAATTATGGAGAGTGATTAATATGCCTATATTACCTCAGATATCTGACGCTGAGTGGAATATAATGAGCGTAGTTTGGGAAAATGAAAAATGCACAGCAAATGAAATTGTTGATATTTTGTCAGTTAAAACCACGTGGAAACCAAAAACAATAAAAACTATGCTAAATAGATTAGTTAAAAAGGGAGCACTTTCTTATGAGATAGATAGTGAAGATAAAAAAACTTATCACTATTTTTCAAATGTATCTGAAAAGGAATGCGTTAAGGAAGCAAGCAATTCATTTATAAGACGTGTATTCAAAGGTTCATTGAATGCTATGATGGCTAATTTTGTTAAAGAAGGCGAATTTACAGAGAAAGAAATACAAGAATTAAAAGATATTCTTGATAAAAAGAAGAAGTAAGTGATATATTTAGGGCTTTTGATGAATAGCTTTTATTCTTAAATTTTAGCCTTTATTTACATCTATTTTATTTTAATATGAACTTAGTTTTCATATAGCTTATCTATAGTAAGATTAGGGAAATTAATATATTAAGAAGTATAAAAATAAAAGGTATAAAAAAATCAAAGTTAAGAGGAGAATTAAAATGATTTCGAAATTTAATAAAAAATCGTACAAGTTACCAATAGCAGCTGTAGCTATTATAATTATATTAGGAGCCATTGTGGCTATAAATTCTAAAAATGTAGGCTTAGCAGGAAAAAATAGCAGCACCAAGACTACAGAAGCTAAGAAAACAACTGATAATAAACCTACAAACAATGAAAAGGAAGCTGATAATGTAAAGAACAGTGAAGCATTAAATAAAACAAATCAATCAGAAAACGCTTCTGCAAAATCTAATAATAAAAATGAAAATGAAAATAATCGTGTTCCAAATGCACAAAAGAAAGCAAATAAAATTGCAAAAGCCGAAAATGTATCCAAAGCAAATAATCAAAATGAATCGTATTATGGAAATTGGCATTTGTCTAAGATTTTAGGAACCACACCCGTTACTGCTATGGATGAAAAGCAAATGCAAAATTGTATGGGCACAAAGATAAAAATTTCGAAAGAAAGCTTTAGCGATGCAATTAATGGAGTTATAAATAATCCTAAGTATGTTAGAAGAACAGTTTCTGCTGATGAATTTTTATCTGAAAATAAAACAAGCTTAAAGAAATTAGGTATAGAAGGCAATTCAGTACAACAAATAGAAGTAAAATCAAGCAATGACGTTACTCAATCCTTACTATACATTACAAGTAACGGAACCATGATAACCGAAATAGACGGCGTATTCTTTAAAATAGAGTAATCCTACGCGGGGTTTGGGCGTCAGCCCATTATCCTTCTATAACCCAAAGAAACTACTGTTTCAGCAACAGGAAAAAACCTAAAGTAATTGCTGAAGTGAGGACGCGGGGTTTGGGCGAATATATAGATAACTAATACAAATTAAAGAAGGATAATGGGATTACATCCCAAACCCCGTATATGATCGTTATCCTTCTATAACCCAAAGAAACTACTGTTTCAGCAACAGGAAAAAACCTAAAGTAATTGCTGAAGTGAGGACGCGGGGTTTGGGCGAATATATAGATAACTAATACAAATTAAAGAAGGATAATGGGATTACATCCCAAACCCCGTATATGATCGTTATCCTTCTATAAACTAAAGAAAGCTGTGTGTTAAATAGGTTTAAGAATTGGCACTTATTTAACATACAGCTTTATATAATTACTCAAGCTCTCTATAGTTATTTATAGTAAATGCTGCTGAGTTTCAAGAATATTTCTAATGTATTAAATTTCATTGACAATGATTATCATTTGCTATATAATAATTTTAGAGACAAGTTACCAATATATTATAGATATTTTTATATATGGAGGTGTTTAGCATGAGTTTATATGATTTGAGTCTTAATGGAAAGGGAAAAGTAAAAAGTATATCCGGAGATGAAAGGTTAGCAAAAAGGTTATCAGCACTTGGATTTACAGAAGGTACTGAAATTAAAGTTAAAAATTTTGCTCCATTTGGAGATCCTATTTTAGTAAGTGTAAGAGGATATGATATTGCAATAAGAAGAAATGATGCAAAGAATATTTTCTTAAGGGAGGTTTAAAAATGATAACTGCTGCACTTATTGGTAATCCTAATGTTGGAAAAACTTCTTTGTTTAATTTACTTACAGGATCAAATCAATATGTAGGCAATTGGGCAGGAGTAACTGTTGATAAAACCATAGGATTTTTAAATGAATCAGTTCAAATAGTAGATTTACCTGGTATATATGCTATGGATACCTATTCAAATGAGGAAAAAGTAGCTAAGAATTTCTTGTTAAATGAAAAAGTTGATGTAATAATAAATATAGTAGATGCTTCAAATTTAGATAGAAATTTATATCTTACAACACAGCTTAGAGAGTTTAACAAACCTATTATATTAGTTTTAAATATGATAGACGTAGTTGAGAAAAAGGGAATTACTATAGATTACGACAAACTATCGAAAATGTTAAGAGTACAAGTTATACCTATAGTAGCGGCAAAAAATAAAAATATAGACAAGGTTAAAGAAACTTTAATAGAAGGGAAATTCTTAGAAAATTTTAGCACTAATCATAATCACCATAACCATAGCCATCAGCATCACCACCACAGTCATTCAGAAAGAGCAGTCTATAGATACATAGGAATAGTGCTTAGGCATTGTTTAAGCAAACCGCATGATAAAGTGAAGTCTTCTACAGAAAAAATAGATAAAATAATATTAAATAAGTTTTTGGCATATCCGTTATTTGCACTTATTATTTTGATTATATTCGAGTGTACTTTTTCATGGGTTGGAGGACCACTTCAAAATTTAGCTGATGATTTTGTAAACAATTCTTTAATACCATATTTGCATTCTCTATTATCTTTTACTAGTTCGTGGTTTAGTTCTTTACTTATAGATGGAATAGTAGGAGGAGTTGGCTCAATAATTGTTTTTCTACCAATAATTCTTACTTTGTTTTTTTGCATATCAATACTAGAAGACAGTGGATATATGGCAAGAGCTGCATTTTTAATGGATATAGTCATGAGAAAAATGGGGCTATCAGGAAAGGCGTTTATACCACTTATAATGGGTTTTGGATGTTCTGTGCCTGCAATAATGTCATCAAGAACTCTTGAAAGTGAAAAGGATAGAAAAATGACAGCATTATTAGTGCCTTTTATGTCCTGCAATGCTAAATTACCTATATATGCATTACTTACAGCAGCACTTTTTCCTAAAAATCAGGGACTAGTTATTGGATCACTTTATTTATTTGGAATTATTATTGCTTTTATAATGGGAAAAGTACTTAGAAATTCTGTGTTTAAAAAGGACGAGGAACCATTAGTTATTGAATTACCAGAGTATAAAGTTCCTACGCTTAAAAATTTATTTGTTCATACCTGGGATAAGGGAAAAGATTTTTTAAAGAAAGCAGGAACTATAATATTTTCAATTTCAGTTATAATTTGGTTCCTTTCACATTTTGGTTTTAGCGGTATGGTGGGTATCAAAGATAGTTTTTTAGCAATTATAGGCCAAGTACTAACACCTATATTTAAACCTTTAGGCTTTGGAACATGGCAAAACTCTGTTTCAATAATTAGTGGACTAGCAGCTAAAGAAGTAATTGTAAGTACTATGAGTGTATTGTATGGAGCAAGTATTTCAACTATAGTGCCGACAATATTTACACCACTTACAGCTTATGCATTTTTGGTTTTTGTACTTTTGTATCCTCCTTGCATTTCTGCACTTGCAACTATAAAAAAAGAGTATGGAACAAAAATGATGCTGTCTATGATGGCTTATCAGATTGGTGTTGCATGGATTGCAGCTTTTGCAGTGTATAGGATTGGAAGTTTATTGTAAAAAATATCAAGCAGCAGTGCCTTGCATAAACTGTAAGGTACTGCTGCTTTTTAGATTTAAACAAAGCATCATCCTATGTAGCAGCTATAATTCTTCACTTGGATTTTTCGGTTTCAACACTAAATATCTTATAGAAACTAAAGATATATATAGATAGAAGAAAATTTGTATTATAAATACATAGGTTATTTTTATTCCTCCAGCGAAGCCTATTCCGTACGTTAAAAGCGTTGCTCCAAGATTGTTGAACATACTCATTGCAGCGGAAGTGGAAGGTATTTGTTTTTTTGAAATATGCTGCATTATGTAGCCTTGAATAGCTGGATATATTGCAGATATTGTTATACCTATAATTGAAACACCAATTATGGCATGGACTTTAGTTTTTCCCAAAAGCATAATTAGTACGCCTAAAATTGATATTATAGGTGAAATGGATAAAAATTTAAGCTGACCGATTTTTTCTAATAAAATATCGGAAATAGCCCTTCCAATGGTAAATAGTATCCAGAAGCCTGAAAGTATACCTGGAACTTCAAGCTTGCTTAAGCCATAATATTTTTCTAAAAAGTTACCAGTCCAGTTTGTTGTAGAAATTTCTGCTCCAACATAAAAGAATATCGCTATGCAAAGCATTAAAATAAAAGGATTAGAAACAACAGATATAAAGCTAGTTTCTTTAGAACCAAACTTTATTATAGAAACTTCCTCTATTTTACTAGCTAAAAATATCAATACCGTAATAGTTAGTATGTGGAATATATATGTGTAATTAAAGTTTATTCCACTTTTTAATATAAATCTATCAAGTGGTAGTATTAAAATTCCACCAAGTCCAAAACAAGCATTATAAAGACCATATTTTTGATACTTCTTTGGAAGCAGAGAAAGCAAAGTAACAAGACTCAAACCAGATAGCCCTAATGCAAGGCCTGAAAAAAAATAGGCTACCAAAAGTATATAAAAGGATCTTGAAAATATTATTATAGTGCTTGATAAAATGAGAAGCAAAAGCCCCGAGTAAAGGCTCTTTTTTAGTCCTAACTTTAAAATGATTTTTGCACCTAGTAGACTCATAATAAACGAAGCACTATATACAACAGATGGAAGCATTGAAATAACACTATTTGATACATTATAGGTGCTTCTTATTGTTGTTATAAAAGGAGAAAGGGTATTAGAAAATAAAGATAAAAAAAAGGTGCCAATAAAAATTATGACCATGTTTTTGAAATTTTTGTGCATGTTTTTCCTCCTTGGTATAGGGTGAATAAATCGAGTAATACACACGTTTACATATTTATATATTATAGCATATAAGTACATGCACGTATATGCATAAATAATAAGGACTGCTGTAAACGTTGAAAGTTTTTACAGCAGTCCTTTGAAAAGTAAAGATTAGAATATTAAGCTTTTATATCCTTTGGACTAAACATTAAGTATTTTACTGAAACTAATATTATATATGCATAAAAAATTATCTGAATAATAAATACATAAGTTATCTTCATTCCACCCGCAAAACCTATTATATAAGTTAGAAATGTTGCACCTAAGTTATTAAAAATTGCTATAATTGATGAAGCAGAAGGTACATCTTTTTTTGAAACATGCTGAATAATATAACCTTGAATGGCAGGATATATTAGAGATATAGTTATACCTATAATTGCAACACCTATAATAGCTTGAAGTTCAGTTTTACCAGATAATATTACAAATATTCCTATGATTGATATTAAAGGAGAAATAGACAAAAATTTAAGTTGACCAACTTTATCTAGGAACTTATCGCCTACAGCTCTTCCAAGGGTAAATAAAATCCAAAAGCCTGATAAAATATTTGGAACTTCTGTTTTACTTAAACCATAATATTTTTCAAGAAAATTACCAGTCCAGTTTGTGGTTGAAATTTCTGCTCCAACATAAAAGAATATTGCTATTGATAACAATAGTACCATAGGATTTTTTAATATAGAAAAAGTACCTACATTTTCTTCTTCACCTTCATCCTTTTTTACAGGAATACGATCAAGTTTAAATGTTAGGAATAGAAAAAGAACTATAGTTACAATATGAATTATGTATGTGTAGCTAAAATTTATTCCATTTCTTAAAATAAATCTGTCAATTGGGAGAATTAAAATTCCACCAAGTCCAAAGCAAGCATTTGCAAGACTAAATTTTTGATATTCTTTTGGTAGCATTGAAATGTAAGTGTTTAATATAAGAGAACCCATTCCAACAGCTAAACCAGATAAGAAATATCCAATCAAAAGTACATAAAAGGATTTTGAAAATAAAATTGTCAAACTCGCTAAAATTGCAAAAGTAAAGCCTAAACGAAGACTTTTTCTAAGTCCTAGTGAGAGCATAAGCTTTGCACCTAGTATACTCATAATAAAGGATGCACAATATACAACAGATGGAAGTATTGCTATAAGATCGTTTGACACTTTATAGGTAGCCTTTATTGTAGTTATAAATGGGGATAGTGTGTTTGAAAATAAAGACAAAAAAAAGAAACCTATAAATATTATTATCATGTTTTTTAAGTTTTTGTTCATAGTTTCCTCCTTGGGGGTTTTATTTACCATAAGGAGTAAAAATACGTTTACGTATAAAACATTATATATAAATTCCACAGTTTAATTGTTTACAATGAATATATTATATCATATATATAATGAACTTAAAATATCAAATTAGAAAATAAGTGTGCAAGAATATTAATTAAATCATACATAAATGAAAATGATACCAACTGAAAAAGATATTGCTACAATGACTTCATTATTTTTACAATTCCTTTCACAACCGTGGGAGTGAAGTAACAATGCTGAAGGAACAATTTAAAAAAATCCTAATAAATCTTGGCTTAAAAATCATAAAATACTTAGATATTTCAATCTGTTTGAGCATTTTCTTAGCGAGTTATTGAAATATCTTAGGGTTTTATGATTTTTAAGTCTTAGATTTGTAGGATTTTTTTAACGCGACGAAGCATTGTTACTTCACTAGTTTTAGCTTAAATTTTTGATTATCTAGTGCTTTAAAGTGCTGCTGCACTATATGGGCGGAATCAGTTAAGGCATTATTTTCGACTTCCAGGCATTTTTGGCTGTGCTTAGCTAGAATGTTGTAGTAGCCATTGCCGCATGGTATAAGTTTGAATCTTTTATTATTTTCACTTCTTTTTAAGGAAGATTGTACAACTGAGGACCAATCATTTGTACTATTATTTTCAATTTGTAAGCATTTCTGGCTGTGCTTTGCTACAATATAGTAATATCCATTTCCACATGGTATAAATTTGAACTTTTCACTGTCGCTTTCGTCTTGATGAAATTGAACGATCTTAGCAGAGTCTTTTGTTTCATCATTTTGAACCTTTAGATACTTTCTACTATGCTTAACAACAATATTGTAGTATTTATCTTCTTGTATATAGGAATTAATGTGCCATACAGTTCTTTCAGTTTTTTTTGATACTGTGTTTAAATAGAAGTTACCGTTAAGATATTTGTAATAAGCCATATAAGGCTGCTCAGAAAAATAAAGATTTTCTATATAAACTGGATCACCAGATCTTATTACATCGTCAATAGAGTGGTCGACTTTTTCAATTCTCCATTTTTGTTTACTCGTATTAAAATCTTTTTTATAATAGTAGAAAGATAATTTTGTCCATGCACCTAAATAACAATATTCGCCTGTTGTATGGTCATTTGTTTTAATTTTTATTATATCACCAGACTTTAAAACTTCGTTATTGGGTTTTATAATAGATAATTTTGTTTGGGTGTTTCCTAATTTAGGATATATCAAATAGTCATTCTCTGAATTACCTATAAATTCTCCATTTTTATTTTGAATCGTTACATCTAAGATGTTTTCTTCAGGAATTTCATCTATAAATATTTTTTCATCTTTTAAAGCATTTTTTACGAAGTCAAGATGAAGTATGGCTGAAGCATTAAAGTTATAATAATTTGTTGATATTTTGTTAGAGGACATTTCCGCAGTTTTGAGCCATTTATTTTCATCATAATCTTCAGGGACTTCTAGAGGTTTATTATTTACTTTTATTTTTGCTATATTTTCCTTCCAGATATTTGTTTGATTATGGGTTTTTGTCTTTAATATTTTCCTTATTATATTTTCTACTTCTTTATCTAGAGTTTCATATATATTTACAGAAAAAGTTTCTTTGTTTTTTATACATTTTAAAGCCCAAATCATTTGTTTAAATGCTTTAATAAAATCTGAAAAATTATCACGTACTATAAATTCGTTTGACCATTGAGGTTTATATTTGTATTTAATATATGGATAGTCAGGTATATGGCCTAAACGTCTATGACCGAAGTAAACATAAGAAACATAAGATGGTTTGTTTGGACTTGCTTCTTCACATCCTTCATATTTACTTACTGTAGTTAATGGCCATGAAGTTGTAAGTTTTATTGAATTAATACTTTCATTGTCAATCTCATATACATTGCTTGCAGTATTATTGATAAACCATGCAGGAATTCCTACAAAATTTGCATGTGACCAAGTATCTGACATAGCGTGAAGTCTTAGGCCTATAAGTTCTAGTAGATAGGGTTTTTCTGTGTGATTATCTATTATATCATTTATTATTTTAGAAACTAAAATGCTATTTGGAAGACAAAGAAACTTAAACTGTTCCTCAGCTTCGGCGTCGTATTGGAATTTGTAGTTAATATGGCTCTCATCAAGTTTCTTGCCGGTATATATTTTTTTATTTAAGTTTGAGCCATAATTACCAGGTAAAAAGTGAAAAGGTATATATATTCTTGAAGTTTCAATAAGATGGGTCTCGGACCAAGTTCTATCAAGATCATATTTTGCAATTTCATTATAAGTTTGAGATGTTGGTATTGGAACAAGACCTGGAGTTAAATCTTTATTTATTTTGTTTTTAGTGTAATCGTTAACATATTGAGAGGCATAAGCAATTATTTGAGAATCATTAAATTTATATCCTGCTAGCCTTGCAGCAACATACGTAGCATAGTAATGAAAATCCATATTCATGAAAATTCCCCCTACTTTTAGGTTGATACTCTCATTTTTATTATATTTAGAAGATCATGAAAAGATTACAACTTTTTTATTATATATATTGACAGTTAGGAAATATTTTGTTTTATTAGATATATACGAAAGATAAAAAAGGTGGTAGTGAGTTGAAAAATAAGTATAGTTATAAGGAAATTACTAAAAAAATATTAGAAAATAAAGAAGAATTTGATGATATACAAGAGGAACTTATACATGAGCTGATACATGGAAAAGTTTCAGAAGATGCCAATACAGTAGATGAAAATAAATTAAGTATTGGGGATAAAATGGCTGATAAAATTTCATCTTTTGTAGGAAGTTGGCCATTTATAATAGTTTCAGTGTCATTAATTATAATTTGGATAATAATTAATATTTCATACATAATAAAGCCCTTTGACCCTTTTCCTTTTATCCTTCTTAATTTATTCTTATCTTGTGTTGCTGCAATACAAGCACCTATAATTATGATGTCTCAAAATAGGGAAGGAGATAAAGACAGGATAAAAGCTAGAAATGATTACAAGGTTAATTTAAAGTCGGAAATAATTGTAGAGGATTTGCATTTAAAGATGGACGAGATTATAGAAAGTCAAAAATATATAATGGAGAAAATCAATAGGCTAGAGAATGAAAAAAAATAAATTTATTATATGAAAAGTCAGTTAAAAAAAACTCTAATAAATCTTCACTTAAAAATAATAAAATACTTAGAGTTTTAAATTTGTTTGAGCCATCGGCGGGTACACATGCACGAGGTTTGGGCTAATATATAGATGACTAATACAAGTTAAAGAAGGATAATGGGACTACATGATCGTTATCCTTCTATACCTCAAGCAAACACTCGCTTAAAATCACCACTTAGATTTATAGAATTTTCTTAATGCGACGAAGTATTGTTATTTCGCATTTAATTTTAATTATTAGTGAAATCTAATCTGATAAATTTTTTCATGTTGGGTAATGAATGTTCCTCAGAAAAAATTAATCTATAGCCTATAGTACTCATAGCTTTCACAAGAGAAGCTTTTTCCACATCTTTATGTAATAATGAAACTTCATCAAAAACTTTGATATAAGGTGAGTCTGATACAAAATCATTATTAGAATTTTTTTGAATTACACAGGACACATATTGTGGAAAGTTTTTGGATAATTGTTTTACAAATATATCAATTCCAATGTATTCAATGAATAGATTCGCAATTACGATATCTACTTTAGGTAAATCATTTGATAAGTTAGACAAGTCTAATCTTTTTAGCACAAGGCAATCTTTTAAGTTTTCATATTTTTTTCTACATACATCTAAATAAATTTTGTTTATATCGATTCCATAGACCATCTTAATTCGTGAATTATCTATGAGGTCTAAGCCATTACCTCCTGCTATACCTAAAATGGCAATTGTTGAAATGTTATATTTATATATCTGCGATTTCATAATTTTATTTAATGTCTGTAATTGTTTTACTGATGCTAATTTCATATGATTCTCATAGTCTTCGAGAGAAACCTTTTCCCAAGGATTGCTCATCTTCTTCACCTTCCTATTGTGTAAATATAGCAGAACTACTGTGGAACTTAAACTGTATATGTTCCAAAATACTAATGTTCAGGGAGCTATGGTGCATAGATAGTTTGTAGTTGAACTGGTTTTAACATAAATTTCAAGTTGTTCATCCATATAAAGAGAACATTTTATAAAATATAGCATTAATTGAAAGCTATAGCAAGTCCAAAGCAAATTAAAATTATTCTTACAGCATAATCTGTTATCTTTAGAAGCTTTAAATTAATAAATTTAATATTTAAAGTGATATTTTATGTAAGGGTAAAATATTAATAATAGGGGTGATAATTTGATAAATTACATATGGTTTCTATTTATAGTTTTTGGAGCGGTTTTTGGCATTGCAAGTGGCAGGGGAGAAGCTTTGTCAAAGGCTATAGTAAATTCTTCTGGTTCGACGGTTGAACTTGTAATATCACTTGCTGGAATAATGTGTTTATGGTGCGGCATAATGAAGATTGCTCAACAAAGTGGACTTACAGACAAGCTATCTAAGGTTTTAAGGCCAATACTTAAATTGATTTTTAAGGAATCAAGCAAAAATGACAATGTTATGGGACCAATGATAATGAATATAACCTCTAATATGATGGGACTTGGTAATGCAGCAACCCCTTTTGGCATAAAGACTATGGAAGAAATGGAGAAAATAAATAAAAATAAAGGCACAGCTAGTAATGATATGGCAAAATTTCTGGTACTTAATGCAGCGTGTATTCAATTTGTTCCAACTACAGTTTTATCTGTGAGAGCAGCATGTGGTTCAAAGAATCCAGCAATTATAATTCCAGCAGCAATTACAACTTCAGTAACCGCGGCAGTGCTTGGAATAATTTATTGCAAAATACTTGAGAAATACTTCTAGCAGTTCACAGTAAACAGTTCACAATTCACAGTGAAGGAATAAAAAGATTACAAATATTTAGTTATAGAAGGATAATAGACTTTGTCCAAACCTCGCATATGATTATCTTCCTCTCGTCGGATAAATCTAAAATTATATAGAAAACTGGTATGATGTTCAGCTGGCAAAGCGAAGATAATAAAGCATTATCTCAAAATGGCGTCAGCAATAAGTTTTAGATTTTCTGTAGTAAAGCGGAAGAAAATCATCCTAAACTGTGGACTGTGCGTTGTGAACTGTGAACTGGGTTAGTTCGCAATGTTTTTATATTAAGTACTATTTATAAGTGGGTGGTGAAAGTTATTGGATTATATTATAAAAGCATTGATTCCGATTATAATAGCTTCTATAGTTCTTTATGGAATGCTCAAAGGAGTAAAGGTTTATGAGTGCTTTGTTGAAGGAGCCAAGGATGGAATTAAAATATGTATTGGCATATTTCCATACCTATTAGCTATGATTTTAGCAGTTACCGTTTTTAGGGAGTCGAGAGCTATGAATTATGTTATAGCTTTTGTTACACCTGCTGCAAAGCTTGTTGGCTTTCCACCAGAACTTGTGCCTCTTGCTATAGTAAAACCTTTGTCGGGAAGTGGAGCATTAGGCATTTTTGCAGAAGTTTTAAAAAGATATGGTGCTGATTCTTATACGGGACTTGTAGCTTCTATAATGATGGGATCGACGGAGACTATTTTTTATACAATAACTGTTTATTATGGAGCTGTAAAGATTAAAAAAATAAGACATACTCTTTGGGCAGCTGTGATGGCAGATTTAAGCGGAATTATAATGGCAACTGCAATGGCAAAGCTTATAGGATTTTAATTGAAGATTATTAAAAGAAGTTGTATCATATAATTATTATTAAATTTTTATCCAGTTTTGCTAAAAATAAGCAAGCTAAAAACTTAAAATAACTAATGTTAAAACTTTAGTACAGTGAGGGAGTTATAAATGAAAGAAGATTATTTAAAGGAAGTTAAAAAAGAAGTAATTGGAATTTTGATTATTATTTTTTCAATTACTTATTTTATGGGAATAATATTATTTTTAGTATATAAAAATCTAGATAAATCTGCAGGACAATACTTTGCATTAGTTCAAATGCTTTATCCGGCCTTTGCGGTTATTTGTGTGAAGTTATATTATGAAAAAGAGAAAATGTCAAAAGAATTAATAAATTTTTTTAAAGCATATATTTTATTTTTTGTACTGTCTATGGTTGTTTTGCTTGTTGGAATTTTTGTATATAAAAAATACATAGAATCAGTACTGAATATATTAATTGGAGTATTTAGTTTAATTGCATTTATTAAAATTATTTCTGATAAGAGAAGATATTTTGAAGATATTAATATGGTCTTTAACAAAAAACTAGAAACTATTACGTTAATGGCGTTGATTCTTATTGGTCTTATTTTAATATCATTTGGAATTTTAGCTTGTGTTTTTGGAACTTCAAGTCATCAAATAAGAAATCTTATAGGGGCTATTGTATCACTGCCAATAATGCTGCCATTAAATATTATAATGGGTTTTATAACATATTTTGGTGAGGAGTTTGGATGGAGAGGATACTTACAACCAAGGCTTCAAATTTTATTTGGCAAAAAGCTTGGTGTTATACTACTTGGAGTCATATGGGGAATATGGCATTTACCACTTTGCGTTACGTTATATGGAACTACAACTCCAATTTGTTCTATAATATCTTATCCGTTTAGTTGTACATTCCTTGCTATATTTTTTGGACTTGCGTATATGAAAACAGGAAACTTGTGGTCTACAATAATTCTTCATATGGTAAATAACTCTTTTGCAGTAACAGCTAATGGTGGACAGTATAATGTAATAACAACACCAAAGGACCTAATAATAGGAATAGCAATACAAGCTGTTTTATTTGTACCATTTCTATTTGCTAAGGAATACAGGAATAATAAGAGTAAAGAACTTTCTAAATCGCTATAATAAACAGTATAGTACTTAGCAGGCGTCTTCAAAAAAATAGTAGATTACTTAACGCATATTAAATAATCTACTATCGTATTTTATCATTTCTAGTAAAGGCAAATAGTCGTTTTGAGACCTTAGAATTATTTTATATCTGAAGCAACAATTATTTTGCCAAGCTAAAAGTTTTTTCAAGTAATTCGTTACTATCAATTAAAGCATTTGCTTTTGGAAGCGATATACCCAAGGTTTCCTTTAAAACATCTTCAACAGTTTCAACAGCTTTAATTTCCATGTTGTCTTTTACTTCGGAAGGAATATCCTTTAAATCAACTAAATTGTCCTTTGGAATTAATACTTTTTTTATTCCAGCTCTATCAGCAGCTATAAGCTTTTCTTTTAATCCGCCTATAGGTAGTACTGCACCTCTCAAGGTTATTTCCCCAGTCATTGCAAGTTTTGGGTCTACCTTTATTCCAGTTGTAAGTGATGCAAGAGCAGTAAACATTGTTATTCCAGCAGAAGGACCATCTTTTGGTACGGAACCAGAAGGAACATGAATGTGAATATCTCTTTCTTTAAAGTTAAAACTATTTAAAGGAAGTCTTGATTTTAAAAGGCTTAGAGAAATTCTTGCTGATTCCTTCATCACATCTCCAAGCTGTCCTGTCAATATAGTTTGTCCACTACCAGGCATGTGAGTTGCTTCAATAAATAAAATTTCACCACCAACAGATGTCCATGCAAGTCCAGTTACAACACCAGAAGGGTTATCCTTTTGGGCTTTTTCATGATTAGAAACTTTTCTGCCTAATATTTTAACAAGGTCTTTTGATTTAACTGAAAAAGTACCTTCTATTTCACCTAAAGCAATTTTTTCAGTGGCAACTCTTGCAATAGCAGCTAGCTGTTTCTTTAAACCTCTTACCCCAGCTTCTAAAGTATAATCACTAATTACATTTTTTAAAGTTTCATCGTCTATACTTAAGTTATCTGATGTAAGTCCATGTTCCTCCAAAATTTCTGGAATTAAGTGTTCTTTTGCAATGTGAAATTTTTCATTTGCAGTATAGCTTGAAATTTCTATAATTTCCATTCTATCTAAAAGTGGACGAGGTATGCTGCTTAAGGAATTAGCTGTAGCTATAAAGAACACATTTGATAAATCGTAAGGAGCATCAAGGTAGTGATCTGTAAAAGTATCATTTTGCTCAGGATCTAGAACTTCGAGCAAAGCACTGGCAGGATCACCATTATAATCGCTTGCAAGTTTATCCACTTCATCTAATATCATGACAGGATTTTTTTCTCCAGCTTTCTTTATGCTTTGAATTATTCTTCCCGGCATTGCACCAATATAGGTTCTTCTATGACCTCTTATTTCAGCTTCATCTCTTACTCCACCAAGGCTCAATCTTATATATTTTCTTTTTAAAACTTCTGCAATACTTTTTCCAAGGCTTGTCTTACCAGTTCCGGGAGGACCAACAAGTAAAAGAATAGAACCACTTTTATCCTTTTTCAGCTTCATAACAGCAAGGTGCTGAATTATTCTTTCTTTTACCTTTTCAAGACCGTAATGTTCTCTATTTAAAATATCTTTAGCTTCTTTTAAATCAATATCTTTTTCCTCAGGAGCTTTCCAAGGAAGTTTAACTAATAAATCTAGATAATTCCTTGTAATATTGTACTCAGAACTGTTTGGATTCTGATTCTTAAGTTTATTAAGTTCATCCATAGCGATTTCCTTTATGTCATCAGGCATTTCAGCAGCCTCAATTTTAGACAAATAGTCTTTATCTTTTTTTGAGTTTTTATCTTCATCTTCATTTAGTTCGCTTTGTATTGCTTTTAACTGTTCTCTTAAAACAGACTCTCTGTAATGCTTATTAGCTTTTTCAGAAAGTTTTTCTGCAACCTCAAATTTAAATTTAATTGATTCTTTTTCCCTTAGAAGGCAGTCTAAAAACTTTAAACCTCTTTCTTTTAAAGATTGAAGCTTTAAAAGTTCGTATTTTTCCTCTAAGGAAAGCGGAATAAACTGAGCTATATAGCCTATTAATTCATTTAGATTGTCTATCTTGTTTATTTTATTTATATATACTTCAGAACCGTTAAAATCCTTTGCCAAATCATAAGTGGTTTTCTTAATTGAGACAAGTATTTCCTTTATATCAGTTTCCGACAAATCTACAATATCAGAAGCTTTTTCATATTCACCTATGATAAATCCAGTTTTAAATTGAAGTGAAGTTATTTTTACACGGTCAATTACCTTGATTTTTAAATCATGTCCTTTATGGTTTTTTTCTATATTAGAAATTTCAAAGCTAACTCCAACTTCATGAAAATTATTCTCTGATAATTCATCAGCTTTATTTTTTAGGGGAAGTGCTATATTTGTAATGTTATCATCGCCTAAATAGTTTAGAGATGTTTCGTTAAGATTGCTTAAATTTAGTGTATATTCCATACCTGGAAGTAAAGTAATATCTAAAATTGGGATAATTATCCCTATATTCATAGTTTGCATAATTATTTCTCCCTTCTTGATTTTAAATCTTAAATGAATATTCGTTTAATAATTATTAAAATTTTAATGAAAAGTTGCAATTTATATTATCAAATGGCTAAGGCTTTTTGCATAATTTGTATTAATTCCTTTAATAGTACTAATTTCTCCTCATTAGTTATACAGTGATTCATGCATATGGATTTAACAGGAGAGAATATTAAAGAAATAATTGTATTGTTACTATAGTTTTTAATAATTTTATCTTTTTTCATATTTTCCAGTAAAGCATCAAACTTTTTTATCCCTTTACGTTCTTTACAGCTGCTTATCAAAGCAGGACAACTAGAAAATTGCTCTACGAATAAAAATATTTCTTTGTTATCTATTATATAATTGTAATAAGCTTTTATAAGGGTTTCTATAAGTTCCTGCCCAGTCATGTGTTCTGAAACCTTACTTAGCAAATGATTTAGTATTTCTTCAGAGTATTCAAGGTAAATTTTATGAAACATTATGTCTTTATTTTCATAATAGATATAGACTGTAGCAGGGGATACTTCTGCTTCTTTTGCTATTTTAGAAATAGATGTACCGTGAAAACCTTCCTCTAAAATTAATTTAATTACTGCTTTTTTTATGCTTTCCTGCTTTTTATCATCTTTTTTTCTCATTTGCCCACCTCTTTAGACTTATAATAAATGATTATTCGTTTATTGTCAAACGATTTTAAAAGAATTTTGTGTTAACAATCTATAAATATAAAATTATGTTGATGTTTTTAGAGGAAGTAAGAAATCTTGCAGAACAAACAATCCTCAGGGCTGTACAAGGTATTTATGACACAATTTCAAAGGTACAATTAGCTCTTGAAAATAAAGAAAAAATTCTACATTGTTTTTTTAGTTGAAGAGAAGTAATATACACTTATGGGGATTTAGCAGATGTTATTCTTGAACTAGATAAAAGCACTTTTGAAAATAAATCTAATTGGAGGGATAAAAAGTGATATTTTATTTTTCGGGAACCGGGAATTCAGAATATGCAGCTAAATATATTGGAAAGGTATTATCTGAAAAGGTAATATCAATTGCAGAAGAAGCTTTAAAAACTAAGAAAGAATATTGTTTAGAACAAAATGAAGTGATAGGTTTTATTTATCCTATTTATGCATGGGGAGCACCTAAGCTAGTAATTGATTTTATAAAAAGTATAAAATTAAAAAATTATGATAAAAATTATATATTTTCAATAGCTACTTGTGGAGCGAATATTGGTAATACTATGGAAACTATGAAAAATGTATTAAAGCATAAAGGTCTGATTTTAAATAGTGGGTTTTCTTTGATTATGCCAAATAATTATATGCTTATGGGAGATGTTGATTCTAAAGAGGTTGAAGATAAGAAGCTTAAGGCTGCGGAACTTAGATTGCAGGACATAAGTAATATTTTAGCTCAAAGAAAAAACAATATAATAGATGTTGAAAAAGGGACTATGCCTTGGTTTTTAAGTGGTGTAATCAATCCGCTTTTTACTAAATTTAGTATGAAGCCTAAGAAGTTTTATGCTGATAATAAATGCATAGACTGTAAAACCTGCGAAAGGGTATGTCCAACGAAAAACATAACTGTAAATGATAAAGTAGTAAAATGGGGTGAAAATTGTACTTCATGTTTGGCTTGCATTAATAGATGTCCTGTTAAGGCAATTCAATATGGAAAGTCAACTAGAAATAAGGGGAGATACGTAAACCCTAATATAGATAGACGACTTGAAAGTTTGAAATGACTAACACTAAATTTATCGTAGAAAACTAAGATTTTATTTAGAGTACAGAGTACATTGTTTGATTCAAGGATAGGTAACTTACGAAAGAGGTACTGAACTGTGAGATATAAAAGGAATAGGATTATATATAGTCTGATTGTAATAGTTATAATTGTGTTAGGAATATTTTCAAAAAAAACTCATACTTTTATTCCTACTTTTTTTAATGATTCCATAGGAGATTCACTGTGGGCAGCAATGATTTTCTTTGGCTTTGGATTTGTTTTTGATACAATGAAGACGGGGAAAGTTGCACTAGGTTCAATATTATTTTGTTATATTATTGAATTTAGTCAGATATATCATGCTGGTTGGATAGATAATATAAGAAATACAACTTTAGGCAAATTAGTGTTAGGGTATACATTTTCATGGAATGACTTAATTGCCTATGCTCTTGGAATAGGAGCAGCAATAATTTTGGAAATGCTTTTGAAGAAGTGTAGTAGTTTATATGTATAAAGAAGGTGTTTTATGTGAAGATTTTGTATGGAACAACAAATCCATCAAAGCTTGAATATATGAAAAGAATGCTTTATGGATTAGACATAGAATTAATTGGTTTAAAGGATATAAATTTAATTACTCAGAATATAGATGAAAGCGGAAATAATCCTTTAGAAAATGCTAGAATTAAGGCAATTGCATATTATAAAGCAGCTAAAACACCTGTATTTTCCTGTGATTCTGGTTTGTACATAGATGGTTTAAGTGAAGAAGAACAGCCAGGTACACACGTTAGAAGAGTACATGGTAAAGTATTAAGCGATGAAGGAATGATAGATCATTATTCTAAGCTATCAGCAAGATTAGGTGGAAAAGCTATAGCGAGATACAAAAATGCAATATGTTTGGTAATTGATGAAAAACATATTTTTGAATATGACGAAGATGATATAGCAGGAGAGAAATTTATAATAACTTCAAGGCCACATTTTAAGAAACATGTAGGATTTCCGTTAGATTCGCTTTCTATAGATATGAAATCGGGAAAATATTATATGGATATGGTTGATTATAATGAAGAGGATAAAAATGTTGCAAAGGGTTATAAAAGATTTTTTGTAAATAGTTTATTTAAGAAAGGTGTCTAATATGAATATATAACGTGTAGCTATTTGAATTAATAATATCTAAAGATTGAAAAGCTTTTATAATGATTACGTTGTTGGAATAGCTTTAAATAAGCATAAAATAAATGTTAGAGCCTAAATTTTAAGATTTTGGTTCTAACATTATATAAGGCTATTATTTAGCTGGCAGCTTTAGGTGTAACATTAAAGTCTTTTTCACCAGAAGAGGTTATAGCTCTTATTTTTACAGTGTTTCCTACACCTGTGTTGTATAATGCTACTCTCAAATCATTTACAGTTGTAATATTTTTTCCGTTCATAGAAAGTATAATATCACCTTTCCTTATTCCTGCATTATATGCACTGCTTCCGCTTGATACGCTGTAAATATAAATACCTCTATCAAAATTTGTATTTAAGTATCCAGACATTGATTTGTCAAAGCCAACTATTCCCATGACTGGTGTTTTGAAGCCTCCCGTTTCTTTTATGCTTTTTATGACTGGCTTAATTATATTTGTTGGTATAGAAAATCCAATTCCTTCTGCACTTGAAACCTTTGCTGAATTTATTCCGATTACATTTCCATATATATTTATAAGGGGACCGCCGCTGTTTCCGGGATTAATTGAAGCATCTGTTTGAAGTAAATCTTCCATAAAGGTTCCTTCACTCACTTCTATAGTTCTGTTTACTGCACTTATAATTCCAGAAGTTACAGTCCTTTGAAAATTTAATCCTAATGGATTTCCTATAGCTATAGCGTTTTCACCAATTCTAACCTTTGAAGAATCCCCAAATTTCACAGGAGTGAGGTTTGGGGCATTTATTTTAATTATGGAAAGATCTAAGCTGGGTTGGGACCATACTGGCTTTGCGGAGGTATCCTTTCCATTGTAAAGAGAAACGGTAATATTATTGCTGCCTGCATTTGCAACATGATTATTTGTAAGTATATAACCATTGCTATCAATTATCATTCCAGAACCTACGCCCTGCACTGTGTTACCATTGTTATCGACATAGGTAGCAGTAATGCTTACAACTGATGGCATTACTTTTTCGGCAGCAGTTGTTATTTGAGAATTAGCTGAAGCTGTATTATTTTGAGCATTTGCAGTTTCGTTATTGTTAATTTTAGAAGTAGTGGTTTTGCAGCCTGTGAGTCCAGAAATAAGTAAAGCGTTTATAAGAAAGGTACAAATTATTAATTTGAATTTTTTCATCATATCACCACCATTATTTTTTTTTATTTTTTCACAGACCTATAAATAATATTCTTATTTATTCACAACGTGTTATGTATATAGGTAAAAAGCAATAGAAATTATTTTGTGGCTTGAAAAATAATTTGGAATATCTTTATATAAAGAGCGATTTAGTGTAAGATAATTGGAAGGGATGGTTTAATTTTGGGAGGTGATTATGCGAAAGGTTATAAATGTATGTTTTTCAGAATCAGCGAGATGTACAATAAAAATGGCTGTTCAGCTAAAAATAATAAATGGACAAAAAGTAATAGGTTTATTTGATAATCTTTCTCAAGGTCCAATTTCAAACTTAGTTGATATTTGTGAAAGAATAAAGTGGTCGGATAATTTTAAGGATGAATTTGATTGTGTTCCTTATTACAGCTTAGATGATTTAAAAAACAGTTTATAATAAATTTTACAAAGATATTAAAGAGATAAAAAGTGAAGATGAAATTTATATTTGGTATGGCAATTGTGCTAGTGAAATGTGTGGTATGATGTATGCTTTAGAACTTTTGAAAAATAAATCAGAAAATTTGCATTTTATTAATGTGTCTGATTTAATTTATAAATATTCATCAGGAATATATGTACCAAGGGCAGTAGCAGAGCTTCCACCAGAAAAACTAGGAGACTATATTAAGTTAGCAAAAAGAATAGATAAAAATGAGCAAGAAGAAATATTGAAGCAGTGGAAAGCTTTAAAAAATGAAAACTCGCAGCTTCGCATTTTTAAAGAAGGAAAAGTAATAAGTGTTTCCGAGGATTATTTTGATGTTGATATATTGAAATCTATAACAAAAGAAGGATTAAAGTATTTAAGTAATTATAAAGAAGCAATTGAATTTTGGAATAACAGAGAAAAGGATGAAGACATTGCATTTATAAATGATACTAAAAATCAAGGAAGAATGGAAGAAAGAATAGAGATAGCAAAAAAGCTTATGGATGTGCTTGATATAAAAATCATATCAGAAAAGACAGGGCTATCTGAAGAAAAGATTAAAAACTTATGATTAATAAGGAGGTATTGTTTTGGAATTTACAGAATTTAAAATTGAAATTTACGTACCAGAGGAATATATAGTTAAGTTAAGAGATGAGCTTAATAAGGTTAATGCATGCAGGGTTGGAGATTATGATAATTGTATGTCTATAAATAAAACTAGAGGTTACTGGAGACCACTTGATGGATCGAATCCTTTTAATGGTGAGGTAGGAAAGATATGTGAAGGTGAAGAATGCAAAGTTGAAATAAGGTGCAAACGTGAGTATGTTAAGGATGCACTTAAAGTTATAAGAAAAGTTCATCCTTATGAAGAGCCAGTAATTAATGTCATTCCAATTATGAATGAATTATTTGAGTAAATAATTAAGGGAGATGTTTAAAAATGTATTATGGAGAAAAGGTTTGCTTAAGAGCATATAGAGAAGAGGATATAAAGGTAGCAACAGAACTTGTAAATGATGCGGAATTGCAAAAATTTTTAACGCCAAGAATTCCTTTTCCAATGAGTCCGTGGGGAGAAGAAGAATGGGTGAAATCACAAAAAGCAGATCAAAATGGTGAGTTCAATTTTGCAATAGAAGACATAAAGACAAAGAAATACATTGGCGGTTGCGGCATTCAAGAGGTAAACTGGCTTGTGCGCAAGGCAGAAGTTGGAATTATGATTGGGGACAAGAATTACTGGGGAAAAGGCTATGGAACTGATGCAATGAAGGTGCTTTTAAAGTTTATTTTTCAAAATATGAATATAAATAAAGTAAAATTAAATGTTTTTTCTTTCAATGAGAGAGCCATAAAATCATATAAAAAATGTGGATTTAAGGTAGAGGGTACTTTAAAGGATGAAATATTTAAAGAGGGAAAATATTATGATGAAATACTTATGGCCATTTTTAAGGGTGAGTTTGAAAAATAGGGGATGTTACTATGATAAGCGTAGTTAGAGCAAATGAAAATGAGGCGGATGAAATTAAAAAGCTATTAAATTTAGTGTGGCTTGATACTTATAGAGAGTTCTTTTCACAGAAAACAGTGGATTATATTATAAACCAGTCCCAAACAGTTAGTAAATTTAAAGCAGAAATTCAAGATAAAAAAATATTGTTTCTTGTGGCTAAGGATAGTGAAAGCAAGGTAGTTGGACTAGCCACAGCGCAGGAGGAGGAAGATGGAATTTTTTTAAAAAGATTGTATATACATCCTGATTGCCAGAGAAATGGGATTGGCATAAAACTTTTATCGGGGGTTATAGAGAGTTTTAAAAAGGCAAGTAGGATTTATCTAGAGGTAGAAAAAGATAATATTAAGGGAAGTAATTTTTATAATAAGTGTGGTTTTAAAGCCGTTCGTGAAAACAATTATGACCTTAATGGAGATAAATTTAGTACAATGCTTATGGAAAAAACAATTCATTGCATTACCGTGGGAGTGAAGTAATAGTGCTGAAGAAAGGATTTAAAAAGAATCGAATAAATCTTGGTAGAAAAATTACAAAACACTTAGATATTTCAATCTGTCTGAGCATTTTTTCAGCGAGTTATTGAAATATCTTAGGATTTTGTGATTTTTTTACCTTAGATTTATGGATTCTTTTTAATGTTGCAAAGCACTGTTACTTCGCATTACTTTTCTTGTTTGCTATAAATAAGGATAATATCACAGCAACAACGAGAACTCCTGTTTCAATCATAAAGGTATTATGTACTCCAAATACTAAACTTAAGGCTTGGTGCTTTGAACTAGATGGATTGTTAACGCTAGCTAGGTATTTCTTTTGATATGAAGTCATAACAGCTACAAACATTGCTGTTCCAAAAGCACCTGCTATTTGCTGAAGGGTATTCATTATAGCAGTTCCGTGAGGGTAGTATTTTGGTGACAGCTGGTTTAAACTATTAGTTTGTACAGGAGTATTTATAAATCCTACAGCTATTAAAGATAAACAGTGTAAAACAACTATAGTAGATGTACTTATAACAGTGGATACTAAACGTGAAAGAAATAAGAATGAAACAGCGGAAATTATGTATCCAGGTAAAATCAATGCTTTAGGACCAAATTTGTCATATAAATGCCCGGCAATTGGTGATATAAGCCCATTAAGAAAGCCACCAGGTAACATAAGTAGACCAGCGGCGAAGGCTGTTAAACCTAAAGCTCCTTCAAGAAACATTGGAAGTATAAGCATTGTTGCAAAGTTAATCATATGCATAATTATCATGAGTATGCAGCCAAGACTAAACATAGATTCTTTAAATGGGTGCATGTCCAGCATTGGAGTATCCATACGTAATTGTCGTAGAACAAAGGCAGCGAGTGATATGCAGCCAACAACTATAGGAGCTGCTACTAAGGCTGTATTTGAAGTCCCTATATTACTAACTCCGTATATAAAGCCGCCAAAGCCTATTGTAGAAAGTATGATAGAGGAAATATCTATAGATGGTTTTGTAAGTTCGGTTACATTTTCAATATACTTATAACCTAAAATTAAAGATATAACTGAAAGCGGTAGTATTACAAAGAATAGCCATCTCCAGTTAAGAGATTGAATTATTAATCCGGAAACGGTTGGGCCGATAGCTGGAGCACAAAACATTACAAGATTAAAGGTTCCAAGAGCTTTTCCACGTTTTTCGATTGGGTTAATAATTAATAAAGTATTTACTATATTAGGTATTAACACTCCAGTTCCAACAGCTTGAATAAGTCTTCCTATAAGCAGCATAGGGAAGGCTATTGAAAGGCTGCTCACAATAGTTCCTGCTAAAAATATAACTACAGAAGTTAAAAATAATTGCCTTGTTGTAAAAGTTTGAATAAGCAGCGCAGAAACAGGAATTGATATTCCCATGATAAGCATATAACCAGTGCTGAGCCACTGAACAGTGGTTGCAGATACAGAAAATTGAATCATTAAGTTCTTTAATGCCATATTTAATAATGTTTCGCTTAGCATGCAGCAAAAGCCTGCTAGTATTAAAGCAACACTTATTGGTGTTACATTATAACTTTTTTGTTCGTAATTTAATTCTTTTAATTCTTCCACTAATTTTTTGCCTCCTCAGTAAGTATATTTTTTTCCATTTTATTTAGTGTGTCTATAAATAAATTCAATTGCTCATCAGGTATACCATTTGTAATACGTTCAAATATACTCTCTATAAAAGGGTATACTTCGTTTTTTAATTGTTTACCTTTTAATGTAGAATGAACCAAAAATGAACGCCTGTCGTCAGGGCTTTTTTTTCTTACTATCAATTCTTTTTGTTCGAGGATATCAAGTATTCGAACTAATGTAGCTTGATCTTTATCTACTTTTTTAGCCAATTGTTTTTGATTAATACCGTCTTCCTCCACTAAGTGCAGTAGTACGGACCATTGTTCTGTGGTAATGTTATATTTTTTTAGATTTAAGGATAAAAATCTTAATACTTTTCTGTTGATATAGTTCATATACATTCCAATAGATTTATCAAGGTATTTCATAAGCATGTACCTCCATTAAGAACTATATGATATACATATAGTTAGCTAAAATATAATTGATATACTAATCGTACGACTAATGAACTAAAATGTCAAATATTTTACTACATTTGATATTGATACTTAATTATGATAAAATTAAACAATAATTTTTAATTTTTAGGAGGAAAGAAATAAATGGAATCTGACCCGGATCCTGCTACTATAATTCCACAATTGATTTTAATTTTAATATTAACCTTAATAAATGCTTTTTTCTCTTCGGCAGAAATGGCAATTGTATCTTTAAATAAAACGAGGTTAAAGCTTTTAGTTGAAGAAGGAAATAAAAAAGCACAATTACTAGAAAGATTAACTGAGGAGCCAACTAAGTTTTTATCAACTGTTCAAGTAGGAATTACCTTGGCAGGATTTTTTTCTAGTGCATCTGCAGCTACAGGACTTTCAAATACTTTTGGTAGTTATTTAGAAAAAGTAAATGTTCCTTATGCAAAGCAAATTTCTTTAATTATTGTAACAATTGTTTTGTCTTATTTTACACTTGTATTTGGTGAGTTATTCCCCAAAAGGGTTGCACTTCAAAAATCAGAAAGAATTGCTATGGTATCTGTAAGGCCCATACTTTTTGTTTCCAAGCTTACATTGCCTTTTGTTAAATTGCTTTCAGCTTCTACCAATATTCTTATAAGAATTGTTGGAATGAATATTAGTAATTTAGAAGAAAAGGTATCAATAGAAGAAATAAGATCTGTTGTTGAAGCTGGTCAAGAATACGGTGTTATAAATGAAATTGAAAAAGCTATGATTAATAGCATTTTTGAATTTGATGATAGAACTGCAGAAGAGGTTATGACACCAAGAACAGAGGTATATTTAATTAATATTGACAAGCCACTTGTTAAATATTTAGATGAACTTCTTGAAGAAAAGTATTCCAGGATACCGGTTTTTCAAGGTGATAGTGATAATATAATAGGTATTTTATATATGAAGGATTTTATGATTGAGGCCCGTAAAGTTGGCTTTGAAAATGTTGATATAAAAAATATTCTCCATCAAGCTTATTTTGTACCAGAAAGAAAAAATATAGATGAGCTATTTAAGGAACTTCAAAGTTCTAAAAATCACATGGCTATATTAATAGATGAATATGGAGGTTTTTCTGGAATAGTAACCATAGAGGATTTGATAGAAGAAGTAATGGGAAATATTAATGACGAATATGATGAAGATGAACCTAATATAAAAGAGCTTGATAATAATGTATATATAGTTCGAGGTATAGTTACTATAAGGGAATTAAATGAAAAACTTAATTTAGAGTTAGATGAGGACTCGGAGGATTATGATACCTTAGGTGGTCTCTTATTTAAACTTATGGGACATATACCAGAGAATGAAGAAGAAAATGTTATTGAATATGAAAATATTAAATTTAAGATAGAAGAAGTTAAAGAAAAAAGAATAGAGAAGGTTAAAGTTTGCATAGAAAAATAAAATATTAATTAAGACTGAATATGGAAGGTTTCGCGGCTGAAATATAATATTGAGACTTACTCAATAGATTTCAGTCTTTGTTTTTATATAGTGGTATATCTATAAATGATAATATTGGAGGGCGATTATGGCGAATAGGGAAATACTATTATTAGGAAATGAAAGCCTGTACAAGGTTTGCAGTGAAATTTCTAAAAGTGAAATGGATAAAGCAAAGCAAGTAGTAGAGGATTTACACGATACCATAATGGAGTTTAGAAAAGAGCATGGTTTTGGAAGAGCTATAGCAGCACCACAAATTGATGAACCCTTTAGAATAATATACATGTATTACAATAATGAATCTATAGCATTTATAAATCCAAGACTTGAGTTTGAAAAGGATGATAAATTTGAGATGTGGGATGACTGTATGAGTTTTCCGGGATTAGAAGTAAAGGTACTAAGACAAAAGAAATGTACTGTTTATTATAAGAATTTAGATTGGAAGGACTGTAAGCTTGGATGTACAGGAGATTTATCTGAACTTCTGCAGCATGAGTACGATCATTTAGATGGAATACTAGCTGTTCAGAGAGCTATTGATAATAAGTCCTTTAGAATTAACAAGGACAAGCTTGGAAGGTGAGAAAATGATAATAAAAGAAGAACTTATAAAGGGATTTGTGAAGAATACTCATCCATATGGTTGCAGGCAAGAGGTTTTAAATCAAATAAATTATTGCAAGAATTCTAAAAAGTTCACGGGACCTAAAAAAGTTTTAATTGTAGGGGCATCCTCTGGGTTTGGTCTTGCCACTAGAATTTCATTAGCGTTTGGAGGTGCAAAGGCTGATACAATTGGGTTATCATATGAAACAGGAGTTACAGATAGAAGGCTTGGAACACCAGGCTGGTATAATAATATATTTTTTAAGGAATTTGCAGAAAAAGAAGGTTTAATAGCAAAAAACTTTATTGATGATGCTTTTTCAGATGAGGCTAAGGAAAAGGTAATTAAATATATAAAAGAACAATTTGGAAAGATAGATTTATTTGTTTATAGTGTTGCTGCACCAAGAAGGAAGGACTATAAAACTGGAGTAGTATATAATTCGAAGATAAAAACCACTTCGGGAGAATTTGAAGGACCAACTATTGATATTGAAAAAGATGAAATGATATCAAAAAAGGTTAATAGTGCTGCTTTGGATGAAATTGAAGATACTAGAAAGGTTATGGGCGGAGAAGATTGGAAGAATTGGTGCGACATGCTTCTTGAAGAAAAATGTTTTTCAAAGGGTGCACTTACTATATCATATTCTTATATTGGTTCGCCAAGAACTTATAAAATATATAGAGAAGGAACCATAGGGGTAGCTAAAAAGGATCTTGAAAAGACAGCACACGAAATTAATGAAAAACTAAAAGAGGAAATTGGTGGAAAAGCATTCATTTCTGTAAATAAAGCTCTAGTTACTAAGGCAAGTGCATATATTCCCACTTTCCCTTTGTATGCGGCGGTTTTATATAAGGTTATGAAAGAAAAAGGCATTCATGAAAATTGTATTATGCAAATGCAAAGGATGTTTTCAGAAAAAATATATTCAAACAATGAAATAAAATTTGACGATTCAGGAAGATTAAGAATGGATGATTTTGAACTTAGAGAAGATGTACAAAGAGAAGTGGACAATATATGGAGTAAAATTACTCCGCAAAACTTTCAAAAATTATCTGATTATGAGGGATATAAAAAAGAATTTATGCAGATAAATGGTTTTGAAGTTGACGGAGTAGATTATGATGCGGATATAGATATAGAATTATTAAAAAAGTTGGAATTTTAGAAGTGACAGTTTTAGGTTAAGTGTAAAAATTAACTGTATGTTATGTATATAAGAAGGCATGTTTTATGTGCCTTCTTTTTTTGCTATTATAGTTCTGAATTATTGTTAATAAAACTGAAGAAAGGTTGTTTAAATGAAATCGTTCTTATTTTATAGTATAAAGTATATATATACAATCGAGGAGATGTTAAAATTGGGACTAGAGGTATATAAATATAGAAGTGGGTTTCCTAAATTAATTAGTGCATTAAAAAAAGGAAAAGTTACATTGGGGTTTATAGGAGGTTCTATAACTGATGCAGATTCTTATAAAAGATGGCCGGAATATGTAATAGGATGGTTTGAAAAGACTTTTCCTAATGTTAGATTTTATGTTGAAAATGCTGCAATAGGGGCAACGGGAAGTGATCTTGCAGTATTTAGAGCAGAAAGAGAGATAATTAATAGAAATTGTGATGTTGTATTTATAGAATATGCAGTTAATGATACTGATGAACCATCTGTTGAAAAAAGAATGAGGACAAGAGAAGGGCTTGTAAGAAAATTTTTAAAGAATCAAGTTGATTTAGTGTTAACTTACACTTACTGTCAGGATATGTACGAGAGGCTTATGAAGGATGAGCTTCCTGAAACAGTTAGACAATTTGAAGAGCTTGGTGAGTATTATAAAATTGGTTCAGTATTTATGGGACTTTATGCTTTAAATGAGCTTAGAAGCGGGATGATGAGATGGGAGGAATGGCTTCCAGATGGACTTCACCCAGATGAAAGAGGAAGCTCAGTTTATGCACAAAGTGTAAGTAACTTTCTTCAAAAAGAATTGATAGATGAGCCAAATTTAAATTGTGTTCCTTATGGACATAAGCTTCCACAGGCTATTAATAAAGATAACTGGGAAAGTACTTTTATGATACCATTTTCGCATTTTAGCCTTAGTGGACCGTGGGCAGTAAGAAGATGGAGAAGCCAAAATATGATTGATCAAGTACTTGCAACGGCTGCTGTTGGAGCTAAGCTTTCCTTTAATTTTAATGGAAGAGGACTTTCTCTTGCCTGCGATTTTGGTAAGACATCGGCTGAATTTAAATATAGATTAGATGGAGGAGAATGGATTCAAACTGAACGTGAAAGACCCTTTTGGGTAGGAGATAATGGATGGTTTAAAATAGAAAATCTTTATGATGACCTTGAAAATAAAGAGCATAACTTTGAACTTGAAGTTGTTCATGGAAATAGAGAGGAATGCAAAGGAACAAATTTTAGACTCATTTTTGCAGGAGTAATAAAGTAATACTTTCTTTAAGCATTAAATAAAATTTATAAGCTTAAAATTACAGCTAAGATTTATTAAGTTTGGTTAATATTTTATTTTTTTTAAAGCCCAAAATGGAAATTTAAACAGTTGGAATGTTTATGTATATATAACTGTGGAAAATTTAATAATGAATTATGTATAAAGATTATATTATGATATTGAATGAAGGAGTGTGTGCAAGCATGGGAAATTTTATAAAGAAACAAATGCTGCATGATGGTGAATCTGGAATAAGCTATATTGGAAGATTTGATTTTTCAGATCCAGATGGTATTGTATTTGGGTGGTCATGTTCTACTATAGTTGCGATGTTTGATGGAACAGAAGTTTCGGCAAAGTTTCAGTCCTTTGGGCCCAATTACTTTACTGTTATATTAGATGATAAAATTATAATGAATTCGCTTGACGTAAGTAAAGATGGGGTATTTGTTTTAGCAGTTAATTTGATTAAAGGAATTCATGAGATAAAGATGATAAAAAGAAATGAGTTTAATGTTGGATATGTAAAATTTTTAGGTTTTGATTTTGGTGATGGTGAATTATTATCAGCACCAAAGCGTTTAGAAAGAAGAATAGAGATAATAGGAGATTCGATAACATGCGGATATGGTAATGAGGGACAAAATGAAAGTGTTGATTATGCGCCAAGCTTGGATAATGGATATTTATCTTATGGTGCAATAGCAGGAAGAAGTTTAGGTGCAGAGACAATTATAATTGGATGTTCAGGATTTGGAATTATGCAGAGTTATGTTGGAGATATTTCTCAAACGGTACCATCAAGATATTCTATGATTGTACCAGAAAAAGATGTAAGATGGGATTTTACAAAATGGATTCCTCAGGTAGTTGTTATTAATTTAGGTACAAACGATTTTAGTTTTGGACATATACCTGATGTAGACAAGTTTAACAAGGCATACATAAGATTCATAGAAGAAATTCACTCATATTACAAAAATTCAAAAGTAATATGTACTGTTGGACCATTAATGGATGGTGAAGCACTAATAGTTATAAAGAAATGTATAAACAACGTAATTTTACAGCATTTTTATGATAAAGAATTGGATTTTGTGTCATTTCTTGAATTTGAACCTCAAAATAAGGAGCAAAATGGATGTGGAGTAGGCGGACATCCAAGTATAAAAACTCACAAAATTATGGCTGAAAAACTTCAAAGCAAAATAAGAAAAATGATGAATTGGTAACAATAATGCGTGAATAAACCAGTTAAAAACTAGAAGTTGTGGGTGACAAATTTATTCAGTTAGTTGGAATTTATGAAGTAGAGGACAATTAGGTTAGATTTGCCTTTCGTATTACTTAGGCAAATCTTAGAAATTATACATTGTATTTTATTTTGAAGCATATGCTTGATGAACTTTTTTGTGATGCTGTGTAAGCAAAATAAATGCTGCTGTTAAAATTATAGTTATAATTCCAACAGATGAAAATCCAGCTCTGCCTCCAAAAGCATTCATAACACTGCCTACAAAGAAATTCCCTACGGGTACTGAACCAGCATTAAAGAGACTATATATGCTCATTACCCTACCACGATATTCATCTTCTGTGTTAAGTTGAAGAATTGAGTTACTGCCATTTAAAAAAGCTAAATTTGCGAAACCAGCGCCAAGTATAAAAGCTGCACATAAATAATAGTTGCTTGAAAATGAGGCTAAAAGCTGAAAGATTGCTGTGGAAAATGCAGCTGTTATTAAAAGCTTCAAATTTAAGTTCTTTTTGCGTGTAGTGGCCATTTTGAAGGTCCCTAAAAGAGAACCAAAGCCCATAGCCGATAGTAAAAATGTATACCCATTAGCTCCTCTATTTAAAATTGTTTTAGAAAATACAGGAGAAATAACGTCTATGTTCATACAGAAGGTACAAACTATTCCCATCATTATAAATACTTTAACTAATTTTATATTATTGCGAATATATACTAAACCGTCCTTAACTTCCTTTAGTAAGTTTTTATGCGGCTTATCTGATACTTTGTCTTTTGCAGATATAAGAAATAATCCAATGAGTACGGCTGTAAAGCTTAGAAAATTTAAAAAGAAACAAAAACTTGTTCCAAATTTAATCATTATAATTCCAGCTATAGAAGGCCCAATTATCTTTGCAATGTTAAAAATTGATGAATTAAGAGAAACCGCATTTGGTAAATCTTCTTTTCCAACAAGTTCTATAAAATAGGATTGTCTTGTTGGCATATCCAGCGTTGTTGCAAAACCAGAAATGACAGCTAAAATGAAAATTGACCAGTAGTTTATGTGATTAGTATAAACTAATATAAATAGTATAAAAGCTTGAATCATAAAAGTGATTTGCGTACAATAAAGCAATTTTTTCTTTGGAAATCTATCAACTATTGCTCCAGAAAATGCGGAAAAGAGAAGAGTTGGTCCAAATTGAAAAACTCCAAGCAAGCCTAAAAGTAATGGGGATTTTGTAAGTGTGTATAAAAGCCAAGTTTGAGCAGTTTTTTGAAGCCATGTCCCTATAACCGATATTGCTTGACCAATAATGAAACATCTAAAATCCCTATGTCGTAAAGATGTAAAGGTATTTTTATTCAGTAAAAGCATTCGCATTCCTCCGTCTTATAGATGTTTTAATAACTTAACGTTGTTTTATTAAGCAAAAATTGTGCCAAATAAGCCTGAAAATACTATTGCTAATGTTAAACATAAGTAAAATAAAGCTGCATAAGAAACTAAAATAAGTTTGGAAAATTTAAACTAACAATTAAATGTTGCAAAAATGGAACACTACTTTGAAGGTAAATGTAGTAAAAGCTTTTAATAAAGAATATTATATGCATTTCGAAAATGAAACTAAAATATTTATATGGAAAGAAAATAAATTCATATAGGTTACATCATATAAAAATTTATTTACAAAAAGTTTTTAGGTTATAATAAACATATTATAAAATTTTTATTAAAGGAGCGTTTTAAATGAGATACGTTTTAGTTTGTAACATAAATGGAGAAGCTGCAAAATTAAATTCAAAGCTTGCAGTTGATTTAAAGTATAAGTTTAATGCTGGACGTTCTAAGCTAGGAGCGCATTTTACTATAAAAGCACCATTTGAAACAGATGAGAAAAATATAATTGAGCTAAAAAACATTTTAGAAAAGTTTCAAAATAACTTTAAGAGCTATGAAATGAGTATAAATGGATTTGATAAGTTTAGAGAAGATGTTATATATATGGCAGTTAAGCCATCCAAGGAAGCTAAGGAGGTGCATGACAAATTAATTGATGAACTTAAAAAGCTGCCATGGCTTGAGTGGAAAAGGAATGAAGGAAAGGATAAGATTTTTCACTGCACGATTGTAAGTAAGAGGGTAAGGGAAAATTTTAAAGAAATATGGGACTACGTAAATAAACATGAATGTAATTTTAAATCAAGCTTTGATAATATAACTTTATATAAGTGGGAGAAAAACACTTGGATATTAGATGAAAGCTATAAATTGCAGTAAATATATATTTACTGCAATTTATAGCTTTGTGCTCAATTCCCCATTTCCACTGTGGCCTATCAGCGAAAAAATTTTAAAAGTGCTTATAGAATTATAATTGAGCAGGAGTTTGACTATCCGCAGCATCTGGTTTTTTCTGGAGTTTTACATAGGGCTAACTCGTTAAGTAAAATTATGCACAGCTTCAATTTGATGATACTTTTGTTGATTATTATGGTTGGAGGAGAGTGAAATTTGTTGCATATAGCTGAAGTTGCAAAAGAAAGTAGGGGCTAACTTCCAAGATTATTTCAATGCTGTGGAACAGAGAATTTTACGTATGATTTAAATACAAACTTTAGGAATTGATTTGCATTTTGAAGATGGCTTAGGTAAATATGCATAGGATTATTAGTATACAAATTTGAAGAAAGCATTAGAGATGAATATTCCTACTATATTTTTATGGTATGCTATTCCAAACTACCATATAATTATACAAAACCGCTTACCATCCTCCATTATTTTTACTTTTTTAAGCCTTTAATAAAAATCCGTTCTAAGCCTTGCATGATTCGCTCTATGGTAAGTCCAGAATTCTTTAGATGAAAATCAAGATCATGAAGTGCTGATAACATAATTTCAACAGTATATGTAATATCAATGTCAGAGATATCTCCATGTTGCTCGGCTTCACTTAGTAACATTGTGCATGTATGGCGCATCCATTGATATAGAGGAGTCTGCATTGGACGATATCCTAATGTAGCGCGGCTGACAGCACAAAGCCATGGATTTTTTTCATATAAAAACATAACAAATCTATCTATAACATGATACAGTTTATCTAGAGGTTCAGATTCTAAGCTTTTATCTAAATATTTGTTGAGTTCATTGAATAAAGGCTGGCACTCTTCGTTAACAATTTCAATACAAATATCACCTATTTCTTTATATCTGCGATAGAGGGTCGCCTGCCCAACTTCTGCGGCTTTTGCAATTTGATGCATGTTTACACCATCAGTACCTTCATTATCAATAAATAGTTTTTTCGCTTCAAATAAAATTCGTTTTCTATTTTTTTCTTCTCTAGAAAGCTTCGTAGTAGAAGCTTCTGTTTCTTTACTCACTTAAAGTACCTCCTTAAAAAATTTTTATACTTGACAAGCGGACAAAATGTCCGATATAATACAAATACAGAAGCGAACAAATTGTCCGTAAATTATTATAACATAGTTAACATTTAAAATACAAGAATCCGGAGGAGGGATTTGCATTAATTTAAATAAGAAAGTATAAAGCATATTGTTTTATACAAATTATGAATTAAAAAGATAGTTCTTTTACTTGCAATCAAGGATATTAAAAGAAAATGAAAGGTGATGTTATTTATGGTAAAAAAATTATATTTTTTGCCTGCTGGTTCTTGTTTTCTTGATCAGTCAGCGGTTAATAAAAATCTTCCATCAGGTAAATTAGTTGAAATGCCAGTATGGTGTTTTCTATTAGAAACAAAGGATGGCCCTGTTTTGGTTGATAGTGGAATGCCAGATTGTTTTGTGAATAATCCAGATTATTATAAAGGCACTCGAAGGGAAGGCAGACTAGTTCCTAATATGACTGAAAATGATAGAATTGAGAATATCTTAAAAGTAATTGGATATGATATCAACGATATTCAGATAGTTATAAGTTCTCATCTGCACTTAGATCATGCTGGAGGAAATGGACATTTTAAGAAAGCACCTATTATTATCCAGAAGACAGAATTTGAATTTGCTATTGGCAATGATGAATATTCACCTTTTGAATGCAGAATACCAGATTTAAATTACAAGTTGATTGAAGGAGATTATGAATTGGCACCGGGTATACAGATTCTTCATACGCCAGGTCATTCACCAGGTCATCAATCAGTACTTGTAAGAACTGAACAAACAGGATATGTACTCTTGACTGTTGATGTGGCATACAATAGAGAAATTTTTTATAATGATATTCCATTTTTGTCATCAGATACAGAGCTGGCCTCGAAATCAATTAGCAATATGAAAAAACTTGTTCAAGATATTAAACCAGAGGTTATATTCTTTGGACATGATGCTGAACAGGCGAAAAACTGGCATACTTTATATCCAAATTTTTTATAGGAGAGAATCAGATATGAAAAATAAATCAATTTCATTATCTGAAAATGATTGTAAATTAATTTTAACTCTTTGTCTACTGATCATTTTTGGTAACATAAATATTACAATGTTTAACTTAGCGATTCCAGCTATTTCATTATCTTTTTCACTTTCTTCTTCAGAGGCAAGCTGGATAATGGTAGGCTACAGTATTATGATGGCAATTGGAGCGGGAACTTATAGCAAGCTTACAGATAGTTTTTCGTTCAGGCGTTTGTATGTTATTGGTTTGCTTATATTTGCTGCTGGTTCTATTATTGGTTTTTTCGCATCATCTTTTACGCAACTTATAATAGGACGTATCATTCAAGCAGCAGGAGCCTCTTCAATCTCTCCACTTTCATATGGAATTGCAACCAGTTTTTTTGATTACAATATAAGAGGACGAGTTCTGGGGATATTATCTGCTACAATTGCTTTTGCATCAGGTCTTGGTCCAGTGTTTGGAGGATTCATTGAAGAATATACTGGTTGGCATACATTGTTTTTAGTTTCAAGCTTATGTTTATTTTTACTTCCATTTATTTTAAAATATATGCCTGATACAGAGCATCATCAAGAATATTTTGATGTGAAAGGTATGTTATTCTTTTCAGGAGGAATGGCGTTAATAATGGTTGGAGTTACTGTGAATTTTTTGCTTGGGTTCATAGGGCTTATATTAATTTGGGGATTTTGGATACATGATCATAAAGCAAAGCATCCATTTATATCTGTAAATCTATTAAAAAATACAAGCTATTGCAAATTACTTGGGATTGCGCTCATAACCTTTTTATGCAACACAGGTTTGACATTTTTATTACCAACAGTTATGGAAAATGTTTTTAACATGTCTATGGGGACAGTTGGAATGTTGATGATTCCTGGTGCACTTTTTGCAGCATTATTGGGACCTGCAATTGGGAAGTGGAGTGATAAATATGGTAGCTTTCGTATTCTTATAATTTCACAAGGAATAGTTATCTTTGGATTCTTTCTTTTGAGTATTTCGATTAGATGGTTACCCTTAGTAATTGCACTTTTGATCATTATTCCGGTTGTTGGATTTAATGGAGTACTCACTGCAAGTGGAAAATCAATTTCTTTAACAGTAAATCATTCAGAATTAGGCATAGGAATGGGGTTATATACTTTGTTTTATCTATTAGGCGGAGCATTTGGTCCAGCTTTAATTGGACGTTTACTTGACTTTAAAGTAGATTTTGGGGCTATTTATATTATTCTTGGAATTATAGGCGTAGTATCTTTTCTTTTAGCATTATCGTTAAGAGGGATAAGTTCCAAAGCTTTATAAATATCAAAAATAATGAGGGACAAAGTGGAACTAAGTATAATTGAACTTTTATGGTATATGGTTTGATTACTATTGCATATATAACTGATTTTTATATTATGAAACTTTCTTTTACTACATAGTGCAACTTTGTATTTATTAGTAACGCAATATTTGGTGTTATTATACAGTATTTGACTTGAAAATGGTATAATAACTTAATAACTATTGGGGGAATTATAATGAGAAGGCATAATAGATTATTAAAGGTCTTAAGAATAGTTACTTTATTAATTGCAGTAATATGTATTTTAACGGGTGGAATTAAAGGTGGGTATATTGGTACACATTTGATGCTTATAGGAGCTATTTCAGTAGTTGTGTCATCTATAATAACTCTAATTTTAAAATTGTATTAAAATGTAGGCATCTAAAAATTTACTACTTACCGGTGGGCGGAGTAATTTTTTCCTTGCACTACTGTGGGAGTGAATTAACAATGCTGAAGGAACAGTTTAAAAAAGTCCTAATAAATCTTGGCTCAAAAATTGTAAAATACTTAGATATTTCAATTGTTTGAGCATTTTTTCAGCGAGTAAACATGCACGGGGTTTGGGCTAATATATAGATGACTAATACAAATTAAAGAAGGATAATGGGATTGCATCCCAAACCCCGTATATGATCGTTATCCTTCTATACTTCAAGCAAGCACTTGCTTAGAATCATCAATTAGATTTATAGGATTTTTTTAATGCGACGAAGCAGTGTTAATTCACAAGTTTCCTCCACAAGGTTGTTCTACCTATTCCTAATTTTTCGGCTGCCTTACCATGATCATTATCACATCTTATGATTGTTGTGGCTATTATTTGTTTTTCAACATTTTTTATTATATCTTTTATGTTTCCAGAGAGCGGTACTTTTAAATTTATTACATCTCTGTCTTCAGATTTGTTCATAACCATTTGCAGTATTTTGCCCCACTTTATAGATTCATTGTTTTTAATAAAAAGAGCAATTCTCTCCATTATATTACTGAGCTCTCTTACATTTCCGGGCCAATTATATGTCATTAAAAGAGGCGTTAAATTTTTAAAGATAGCTTCATAATCTACATTTAAGGTATTTAATGTTTTTAAAAAATGAACAGCAAGTAAGCCTACATCTTCTCCTCTGTCTCTTAGAGATGGAAGTTTGATATTAAAAACATTTAGTCTATAGTAAAGGTCTTTTCTAAAGGTTCCATTTTCTATGTGATTAGTTAAATTTTCGTTTGTAGCACTTATTATTCTTATATTTACAGGTATTATTTTATCTCCACCTATGTGCATAATCTCTTTTTCTTCAAGAACTCTTAAAAGACGAGCCTGTAGTGGTTTAGAAAGCTCTCCAATTTCGTCTAAAAATATTGTGCCATTATGGGCAAGTTCAAATAGCCCCTGTTTTCCTTCTTTTTTAGCACCAGTGAAAGATCCTCCTTCATAACCAAATAGCTCACTTTCAAGCAGTTGCTCTGGCAGGGCTGCGCAGTTTATGGCCACAAAGGGACCAGATTTTCTATTGCTGCTGTTATGTATGCTTTGAGCGAATAGCTCTTTACCGGTACCAGATTCACCTTGAATTAGTATTGAAGAATCAGTTTTAGAATACAAAAGAGCCAAATTTTTTAAATCATTCATGTGTTTATCTGAAGTTAAAATATCATCAAAATGGTATTTTGCAATAAATCCTTTTTCGTGTATTTTTTTTCTTATCATTTGCTCTAAGGTTTGAATTTTTGTTACATCTTCAAAAGTATTTACAACACCTATTATTTTGTCCTCTACTTTAATTGGAAGTCTACTTGCAGCAATAGTTAAACCGTGTAAATCCTTTATTACCTTTGTTTCTGGTTTCCCGCTTTTTAATACACTATCTACATTGTAATTTGGAATTACAGATTGTATGGTTTTACCAAGCATTTTTTCATAGGTTTTATTAAACATTTTATTTGAAGAGGGATTACTTGTTATTATTTTTTTGTGCTGATCTGTAACGATGATTCCTTCACCTATTGAATCAAGAATTGCTTTGAAACGCGCAGAACGACTAAGCTCTGATCTTCGTACCTTTATTAGATTTAAGGCTTCATCCACAGCTTGTCTTAGAGATTCTTCACCAGTTTCTACAGTCATGCCTACAAGACCATGTGTTATCGCCACGTCAGTAACAGCCATTCCGCCAACAACAACTTTAAAGCCCATTTCTTTTACTTTAAGAATTACATCTTCGATTTCGTACTCAGAATCAAAGTGAAATTCAGTTAACTTAACCTTAAGCATATTTTGCGCATCAAGTTTATTTATTCTACTTTCTTTGTAGGATAATATAGCAACATTATCGCTGATTGTCTTTGCCTTATAAATAGCTCTAAAGATATCCATGGAGGTTATTGGAATGGAGACTACAGGAATGTTTGCAACCTTTTTTATTAGTTCGCCCGTTGTACCTCTACTTATAATTGCATCTACTTCATTTTCTAATTTTAGTGCAATTTTACGGGCTTTTGTAAAGGAGGCAGGTTTTATTACTTCTTTAAATCCTTTCTCCTTAGCTAATATAGGAAATAAATTGGACAGAGTTTCATTTTTAGATATAAGAGCTATAATTATTGGCATTTAAGCATCTCCATTTCTTTATTGTAGCGTTTCAATAAAATCATAAACCTTTTCGTCCTCATATCTTGCTATTTTGACATTGCCAAAGTCTTTGATTTCCGAAGTAAAGTCAAGATATTCTTTTAGAGTATCATAATTTTCTTCTCTGTCAATCTTAATATTGCTTATTATTATTTTCTGACAACAAGGTTTACTGTTGGCATCTGATGGTAGGCATAAAAGAGCTATTCCTCCAACGTATTTACTTTTATTTAAACTTGGTTTAATCATTGTTATATAAGCACAACCATCTTGAGAGTTGTAAAGATTAAAAAATATAAGGTTGTCTGAAACTGTGTAGTTTCCTTTGAATTCTTTAATTACGGTTGAAGAACCTAATATTGTAAAATTAACATTGCTTTCTGAGATTTTCAGAATACCTTCATGTATGTTTTCTTTTTTCGATGAATTTGTAACTAGAAAGTAGCAATAGTAATTTTGAGTAAATATGGTACGAGAAGCATCCTCGTATTTTATAAATTTTTCAAAATAGGAGGAGGTTAGAGGAACATTTAAAAATGTATCCATATTTATGTGATAAAGTGAACAAATATAGATAATAGTTTCTATTGATGGAAAAGCCTCAGAGGATTTGTATTTTGACAGTAAATCCTCTGAAACACCTATTTTTTTTGCTAAATTTTTTTGAGTCCCTTCAAATTGTATTAGTTTTTTTAGATTATGTACAAAAACTTTTGATACCTTTTCATATATATTGTTTTTTATTATTTTTATTTGCAGATTATCATTCTTCATTATTTAATATCCTCTTTCTATGAGTTGAATATTTTTCAAGTATGTATAAAAATATTATATTTTAAATATCTAATATTTCAAGATAGTTTTCAATTTTGATATATATATTGAGGTTACAAATTAAATGAATTATTATTTTAATAATATTTTATGACTTGTATTTAGGCAAAGTCAAATAAACCATGAAATTTAACAAATAGTTTATATTTTAGGAGAGATATTATGAAGGAAAATAAAATCCCTGAAGTTGTGCGAGCAATGCTTGATGAGTATGTGTTTAACTTAAGAATATATTTTGGAAGTAAGGTATTTGGCGTTTATTTATATAATTCAATAGCACTTGGAGCATTTGATGAAAATAAAAGTGATATTGATTTTATTACTATTTTAAATGAAAAATTCACTGATAGAGAAATACAGGCTTTAAGAGAGATGCACAGAAAGCTTTCAAAGACCTTTAAATTTGCAAAGAGAATGGAAGGCATGTACATAACAATGGACGAGGTTGGAAAATGCGATTTTGAGCTAGAGCCATATGTATATTTTGCAGGAGGAAAGCTTTACAGTGGTCATTACGATGCAAATTATGTTACCTGGTGGACATTAAGTAAATGCGGAATTGGAGTTGAAAGTCCTGAAATAAGTAAGCTTTCGTTAGAAACATATTTTGATAATGTTATAGAAAATATGGATTACAATTTAAATTGTTACTGGAAAAGTAAACTTAATTCAAAGCTTAATTTCTTTTCAGATAAGTGGGTTGAATTTTCAGTTTTAACTATGTGTAGAATAATGTATACAATTAAATATGGAGAGGTAACATCTAAGGTAAATGCAGCAGAAAGCATAATGCCCGATTTACCAGAGGATTTTAAAACTATTGTAAAAGAGGCCTTAAGGATCCGGGAGATGAGTTCCTCAAAGTCCAAATACTCTTCAAGATTTAAGAGAGTAAAGGAAACAAAAAAATTTATTAAATATGTAATAAGATATTTTAATGAAAATTACTTTATGAAGGTTAAATATAGTGAAGATATTTATGAAGGCTAATAACAATAAATTGATTGGGGGATAACTTTTAAAATTATTAAAATTAAAATAAAAACAATTAAGGCTAAAATACATTTTTTAAATCCTCCTATGGATTGGAAAGGAGTCTGGCTTTTGAGTTTTCAAATTTTACTTGTGTTAATATTTAATTTTATTATTTCACTAATAGGAACGCTTGCATACTCAGTTAGACTTGTTGGGGTAAGAACGGGAAAAATAGCAATTTCATTTAGCGTATTTAATATATTAACTTTGATATCTAGAATAGCGGTGACTTTTCAGACACCACTTTTAACTAATTATGTTGAAAAAAACTTATATTCAAATGATTTGTTGCATATATTTAATTTAATAATAGTAGTTTCAGGTGCAGCTGCAATTTTTGGGGCATTTTTAATACCAACTTTTCAAAAGATATTTTCAAAGGGTGTTATACTTTTTTCTATAGAAAGGTCTATTCCTAAATTAGTCATAAATGCTATGTCTAGGAGAGGAAGAACGTCTATGAAATACTGCATAACAAAGCCCAGCAAGGAAAGTGTAGTTAAAATAAATTATAAAAAAATACCTAGGAGAGTAGTTACGTACAATTTTGTTGCAGTTGCGCTTGTAACGGTAGGAGCACTTGCTCCAATATATGCATTTAGAATGGCACCTAATCTTAGAGCTACTTGTGTTACACTATCGTCAGTTGTGAATGGAGCTGCAACGATACTAAGTACAATTTTTATAGATCCACAAATGTCAATTATGACAGAGGATGTGATGGATGGAAAATGCACTCGAGAAGATTTCAAAAGCTGTGTTATAGCAATGGTTGGAAGTAAGATGCTTGGAACCTTTGCTGCAGTATTTTTATTGGTGCCTGGAGCCTATGCTATAGTATTTGCTGCAAAGGGCATAAATTTTATTTCGAGTCTTTAAATTAATTAGGAGGATGCCGTATGATTAAAGCTATTTTGTTTGATTCAGGAAAGGTTTTGAATAAGCCTGTCTCAGGACATTGGTTTATACCACCAAACTTTTTTAAATATGTAGATAAGGAGACTTTTGAAGGTATACCAATCTCAAATAGAAAAGCTGCCTTTTACAGAGCTGGAAATTATATTAGCAAGAAAATGTTAATTGTTACTGAAGATGATGAATATAATTGTTTCGTTGAGTACTATAGGATATTGTCAGAGGAACTTCCGAGGCTTAAATTAAAGGATGATGATGCTAAGGCGATTGCTCATGATTTAGTATATAATTATAGCAAGTACGATTTTTATGAGGATGCTGTTAAATTAATACCAGAATTAAGTGAAAAATATAAATTGGCGGTTGTATCAGATGCTTGGCCATCACTAGAAAATGTTTTCAAAAAGGTAGGTCTTAGAAAATATTTTTCATCGTTTGTTATATCATCAATAAAAGGGGTTACAAAGCCAGATGAACTTATGTATAAAACCGCACTTTCTGAACTTAATGTTTTACCAGAGGAAGCAGCTTTTGTTGATGACCATATAAAAAACTGTGATGGAGCTAGAAGGTTAGGAATTAAATCTATTATTTTGTGTAGAAATTTTAAAATGTATATCTATAATAAATTAGTTAATACAAATTATGAGGTGATTAGAACTTTAAATGATCTAGAATCTGCTATTAATAGTAAAGTAGGTTGTACAAAAAATTAAGCTTTGTACAACCTACCTGTTTATTCATAAGTATTCTAATTACCTATTTATAACTTTAATTATATAGCATATTTCATCATCTGTTATTGATATGTCATATTCGTTTTCAATAATAGCTGCAGCTTCCTTTAACTCCATAAACTGTTCTAAATTCTTTGATTTAAAATTTTCCATATTTTCAAATTTTGCAAAATCACCATGAATGCATCTATCAATCATACAACCCATATGAACTATTAAATCAACGAGATTATCCTCTGAACTTTTTTCACTGTTAAGATTCAGTTTTTCAATAAACTTTTTTATAATAATTACAGCAATTTTAGGGTTGACGTATTTTACGTATTCTTCAAGCATATCTCTTGAAATTTCATAAGCATTCTTTGGCAAAGTAATTTCAGCGTTAAGCTTTTGGGACGATGAGGTTAATTTTGCGTCTATAAATTTTCTAAATTCCTCTTGAAAGTTTGTATTTAAAAGTTTATTTATAGGAAAATAAGGAATATCCGATTGAGGTTTCAAGCTTCCAACGCAGGCTATAACATCATATTTTTCCTCTAAAGCTTCCAAGTTGTTTTCCATATCAAAATAATTTATTGTTATTATTTCAATATCGGCTTTATGAGAATCATCTAGTAATTTTATAATAATGTCTTTAGATAGAAGTCCTGCTCCTTGTCCAGTAACACACACAGTTATTATAGCCTTTTTCTTTTTGTTTTCTTCTACATTAGGTATATCCGTATTCATTATAGAATTGTATATAGTATCTATATCAGATTTTTGATAGAGTACACTTCTAAGAATATCAAGAGTAATAAGCGTAGAAACATTAACTATAGTTCGAACCTTTATACCGGTTTCGTTCATTATTTTTTCTCCAAATTCAGATAAGGAGCCCATATCCACAAGAAGTAAAACGCCTTTTCCGGTATTTGAATTTAAAACAGCAAGCTTAGCTTTTTCATAAATTTCTGGTATTTTAACGTTTAAAGGCATATCTATTGCTTTTATATGCTCTACATTAAGAAGTTTGTTTGCTACATTTGCCATACTCGTTGCAGTACTATCGCCATGACAGATTAAAACAATACCTATATTGTTATTATCAGGGCTATCTCCAGACTTATTGTTTGCAAGCAGGATTGATAGGAATCCCTTCTCACCTTCAGGGATAGAAATACTAAATTTATCGCTTAGCATTTTAACAAGTTCTGAGGCTACTTTAAATTCTTCTTTATACTGTCTCTTAATGATAGCCATGTTGGGATTTTTTATAGGCTTATTTTCTTCTAATCTTTTCATTAAAGAGTAAAGGTGAAAAGTGAAGCCAAAAAAGAATTTACTGTTAAATCTTGTATTAAGTTCGTTTTGAGCAAGCTGTATTAAACCTGCTGATGCATCTACTAACTCCTTTGGGATAATATTATATAGCTTACGTATATTTAAATTATCGGGGTTAAATTTATCTATAACTGTATTAAAGTGATTGTCAAGTTCGTTGTTTATATTACGCTCAATTTCACTGCTATCAAGTCCTTTGCTTTTTAATTCCTCCATCTTTTTGTTGATAGAATCATATAAATCCATTCCATCCTCTATATTAGGATTTAGAATGTCATTTTTATCAAAGGAGGAAAAAGGATGTATTGTTAAGTTTTCAGTGAACATGCTTAAAAAGGTTTTTATATCTTTTGGAATAGTGAGATTAAAAAGATTACCTTTAATTTCTTCATTGAGCATTTTAAATTCTACATTAAGAGCTTTATTATTTTGAAGATGCTGAAAAAAAGCTTTTGCACAAACGAGTTTTACTTCTGAACTAAGCTGACCTATATTTCCATCCCTAAAGTCATATAAAGCTAGAGCTTTAAGAACCTCTGGGGAAATATTTATTGGTATATTCAGCTTTAAGGTTTCATAATAAAAAAGCTTTTCAATAACCTCAAGTTTTTCGTCTATGGTCTTTTCTCTAAAGGCTGGAAGAGTTATTGTGACAGGGATTCTTCTTAAAAAAGTATTTAAAAAGGTGTCACCTGGATCTTCTGTGGTTGCAGCGATTATAAGTACATTGCTTTTTCTAGGTTTTGAAGTTTCACCCAGTCTTGAAAATTCACCTTTATCCATAAGGTAAAAAAGCATTTCTTGTCCATCAGGAGGAAGTCTATGAACCTCATCTAGAAATAAAATACCATTATGAGCTTTTTCAACTATTCCGATTTTATCACTATCGGCACCGGTAAAGGCGCCTTTTGCATGACCAAATAATTGAGAAAGTAAAAGCTGTGGAGCGTTATAATAGTCAGAGCAATTAAAGGAGATAAAGGGAAAGTCATTTGAACTTATACATTTGTTTGTTAAAACGTACTTATATATTGCCGAGGCAAAGGTAGTTTTACCTACACCACTTTCCCCTAAAATTAGTGTGTGAAGCCCATGTGGTGGATACATTACAGCTGCTTTTGCCTGTTCTATTTGATGTATCAGGCTGTTATTGAAACCTATTAAAACTTTAAAGGGATCATCACCATCTATTTCTTTATTATTTTCGTCAACAAGATTTTTAAATTCTTCTGGAGAAAATACGCTGCTGTTTCGTTTATCTGTATTTTTTATGTTTAAGCTATCTAATATGGTTTTTGGTATAAAAGTTACGGGCCTACTGTTTATTTTAATAAGTTTTCCTTCTTTTAAAAGATCATTTAATATTGTACTTGCGTTATTTCGTACAATATTAAGCTTTTCCTGTATCTCAAATGCGTCTATTCCAAAATTGGTGCCTTCCAGTAAACGTTTTAATACATAATCCGTATTTACCTTGTCACATATATAATTGTAAACAACCTCAGCTTTTTTCAAGAAAATCACCTACTTAAGATTAGTGTATATTTATTCGTAAAGGTTTTAGTTAATTTTTTGAAGCACGGCTTAGCTTATTAAGGATTAATACTGCGGCAAATATAAATAATATAAAATAAATATTTCTGTAAATTAAAGATAAGGCAAAAAGAACAAAACTTATTAATATAAGTAGATTTAAATATAATTTTTTCATAAATTATCCTCCTAATTCTCAAAATATGGTCTTATTAACGTATTCTACTAAACTTTGTGAAAGTATTATTAGGTTGAAAGTTAAGATGGTAAATAGATTAATTATATTAGTAGGCTTGAAAATTAGAATTAAAGGAAATAATTATTGTAAGAAGCTAATCTATAATATTACTTTATTATAAAGTATATAAAAAATCAATATAATTTTTGGAGTTATTTATATGGTAATTGTTGATATATATGAAATTAAGAGGAATGCAGTGTTTTTTATAAAGGTTTGAAAATTTATCTGCATTTGCATATAAAAGTTATGCACTAATAAAAAGTGAAAAGTATAGTGCATAATTTTTATTTTAAAAGTCAAGCTTATTAGCATATTTTTAGTTATGCACTAGTTTGGCACGGTAATTGCTATATAAAACAGTGTAAAGGTTTTAAATGATAAAAAGCACACGGCAGTAAAAATAAGGGACATAATTACTAGGAGGGGAGAAGGTTGGAAGATAATTTATTGCATGAAGAGCTAATCTTTTTGAATTATGAAGCAGAAAGCAGGGAAGAATTACTTAGAAGTTTGTCAGCAGAACTTGAGGAAAGGGGGTATGTAAAGGAATCGTATGTAAAAGGAATTTTAGATAGAGAAAAAATTTTTCCAACAGGTCTCAATACAGAAGGAGTAAAGGTAGCACTTCCACACACTGATGCTGTACATGTAAATAAAGCAGCAATAGTAATAGCAAAGTTAAAAAAGCCCGTTATATTTAAAGAAATGGGTTTTGGCGAAAAAGATGTAGAAGCAAAACTGATTTTTATGATGGCTGTAAAAAATCCAGCGGAACAGGTTACAACTTTAAGCAGGCTTATGTCAATTCTATCTGATAAAGAAACACTTATAAACTTATATAATTGTACTACTAATTCAGAAGTAATAAATATATTAACAGGTGTTTTGTACAGTAATTAAAAATAATAAAATATAAAATTATTTAAGGAGGAATTTATTATGAGTAGTGTTAAGAAAAATATTTTTGTAGCTTGTGGATCAGGTGTTGCAACATCACAAACCGTAGCATCAAAAATTGCAAGTATGTGTGAGGATGAAGGACTTAATGTAAATGTTGAAGCAGTTGATATTAAATCTCTTGAAAATATAATAGACCAGTGCGACATATATGTATCAATAGTTTCAGCAGGACACGATTTTGGAAAACCTACAATAAATGGAATTGCATTTTTAACAGGTGTTGGTATTGATGAAGAATTTGAAAAGTTAAAAGAATATGTCAATTCATAAAAAAGTTTCCCAATAGAATACCTAAAAATTCTATTGGGAAGATGTTGAAATAAGTTATTACAATACAAATTAAGTTTATCACAAATTAAAGAGAATTAATATAAAAATTAAAGAAATAGGGGGAATTAAAAATGGCTGTTATCAATTATATTTTGGGGTTAGGTGCCGCAGTATTTTTACCTATAATCATGATACTCTTAGGTTTGGCTATGAGAATGAAACCTAAGAAAGCAATAATAGCAGGCCTTACACTTGGTATAGCATTTACAGGCATGAACGTAGTACTTAGCTTTATGTTTAACGCCATAAGTCCAGCTGCTACAGCTTTTGTTAATAATACAGGAATAAAATTGACGTCTATAGATGTTGGTTGGTCACCAATGTCAGCCATAGCATGGGCTTGGCCATATGCATTGCTTGTTTTCCCGCTTCAAATAGGAATTAACATAGTTATGCTTGCATTTAAATGGACAGATTGTTTGAATGTGGATTTATGGAATGTTTGGGGTAAAATCTTTACAGCAACAATGGTTGCAGCAGTAACACATAGTGTTCCATTAGGTTTTGTTGCAGCAGCAATTCAAGTAGTTTTAGAGCTTAAAAGTGCAGATATATCTCAAAAGGAATTATATAGAATTACTAAAATACCTGGAGTTGCATGTTCTCACTACATGACTATACAGGCCGCACTTCTTGCACCTATAAATAGAATTTTAGATTTTATACCTGGAATAAATAAAGTAAACGTCAATGCTGAACAGTTAAAGGCTAAGATAGGTGTTTTTGGTGAAAACAGTGTTATGGGATTTATAGTTGGAGCACTTATAGCAGCATTTGCAGGATACGACTTAAAAGGAATCTTAACTACAGCAGTTCAGGTTTCTACAGCTCTTGTTTTATTCCCAATGGTAGCTAAATTATTTATGCAGGCTCTTGCACCAATAGCTGATGCTACAAGTGCAGTTATGAAGAAAAAGTTCAAAGGAAGAGAGATTTATATTGGACTTGATTGGCCTTTCCTTGCTGGACAATCAGAAATATGGGTTGGCGCAATACTTTTAGTTCCAGTTGAGCTTGCTCTTGCAGTTATAATGTCAAAAATGGGTTTAAATAATGTTATTCCTCTTGCTGGAGTAATAAACGTAGTAGTATTCGTTCCAGCTTTAATAGTAACAGGTGGAAACTTAATAAGAATGTTGATCTTAGGATTAATTGCTACTCCTATATATTTATTAGTTGCAACAAGCTTCTCACCTATAGTAACTAACCTCGCAAAATCAGTTGGAACTATAAAAGTACCAGCAGGACAATATATAACTTACTTTGGTGTAGAAATGCCAGAACTAAGATGGTTACTTGCACATGGATTTAATGTATTAAATGGTGAAGTAATTGCAGCAGTTTTATTAGTAGGATATTTTGGCTTATTCTACTGGTACAGCAGATACATGAAAAAGAGAGACGAAGCCGCAGAAGCAAAAGCTGGAAAGTAATCCTACACGGGGTTTGGGCGGAGCCCATTATCCTTCTATAACCTAAACCAAGCACTGTCCAAGCAACAGGCAAAAACCAAAAGTAGCTAGAAATGAAAATCACGGGGTTTGGGCGGAGCCCATTATCCTTCTATAACCTAAATCAAGCACTGTCCAAGCAACAGGCAAAAACCAAAGACAGGCAGAAATCGAGAACACGGGGTTTGGGCGGAGCCCATTATCCTTCTATAACCTAAACCAAGCACTGTCCAAGCAACAGGCAAAAACCAAAAGTAGATAGAAATGAAAATCACGGGGTTTGGGCAGAGCCCATTATCCTTCTATAACCTAAACTAAGCACTGTCCAAGCAACAGGCAAAAACCAAAAGTAGATAGAAATGAAAATCACGGGGTTTGGGCAGAGCCCATTAT
>NZ_JBJIAA010000002.1:0-273398 GCF_045310695.1 Clostridium neuense | reverse complement strand
ATCCTTCTATAACCTAAATCAAGCACTGTCCAAGCAACAGGCAAAAACAAAAGTTGGAAAATGGCGATATTTTGGAACATTAAATACTATTGCCTCGTATGAGCGGTAAGGCAAGGAAAAAATTCCTTCGTTCCTACGGAATTTTGATATGAACTTGCATAACAATTTATTTGGAAGATTGAAATATATGAATGGAGTGATATTAATGTTAGAAGAATTAAAAAAAGAGGTAGTTAAGATAGCTAAGGAAGCTGACAGATCTGGATTATGCAAACATAGGTCAGGTAACTTCAGTATAAGAGATAAAGAGACAGGTTATGTTGTTGTAACTCCTACAGGTGTAGATAGAGAAATATTAACTTATCATGATATATGTGTTATGGATTTAGATGCAAATGTAATAGAAAATGTTACAGGTTTAAGACCAACAAGTGAAGTTTTAATGCATCTTGAACTTTATAAAACAAGAGATGATATATTTGCAGTGGCACATACACATTCACGTTTCGCAACAGCTTTTGCAGTTCTTAATAAACCAATACCAGCAATAATATATGAATGTGCAAATCTTGGGCTTAAAGATGCTGTAATACCTGTAGCTCCATATGGAAGACCTGGAACAAGGGATCTTTCGGATAGTGTTATAGAACCTATAAAAAGAGCAGATACAATACTTCTTGAAAAGCATGGAGTAGTAGCTGTAGATAAAGATCCTGAAGAAGCATTATTAAAGGCTCATTATGTAGAGGAATTAGCAGAGGTTTATTATAGATCACTAGCAATAAATGGTGGAAAGGAACCAGATGTATTTAAACCAGAAGAGCTTCAAAAATGGCAATATCCTTCTGAAATTAAATTAAAAGATTAAAAAATGGTATGGCGTAATAATAACTTTTAGTGAAGGTTATAGAATGGATAGTATTGTTTTAGAAAGGTGGATTAATATGAAGAAATTAATGAATAAACCAGAGGATTTTTCAAGAGAAACCATAGAGGGAATTATCTTGGCACATCCCGAATGTTTAAAAATGGTTGATAATAATTTTAGATGTGTAGTTAGGGCTGATGAAAGGAAACCTGGTAAAGTTGCGATTGCTACAGGAGGTGGCTCAGGTCACCTTCCAACCTTCCTTGGATATGTTGGTTATGGTCTTGCAGATGGAGTAACTGTTGGAAATGTTTTTGCATCACCAAGCGCTGAAGCTATGTATGAAGTAGACAAGGCTATAGATAATGGAGCGGGAGTTCTTCATCTGTATGGAAGATATGGTGGAGATTTAATGAATTTTGGAATGGCAGCAGATCTTGCTTCAATGGATGATATAAGAGTTGAAGAAGTTTTAGTTACAGATGATGTGGCATCAGCACCAAAGGGTGAGGAGGATAAAAGAAGAGGAGTTGCTGGACTTTTCTATGCATATAAGACAGCTGGAGCAGCAGCAGAAAAGATGTATTCGCTGGATGAAGTTAAAAGAATTGCTCAAAAAACTGTAGATAATACAAGGACTATGGGAGTTGCATTAAGTTCATGTACAGTTCCAGAAGCAGGAAAGCCTACCTTTACAATTTCTGATGATGAAATGGAAATAGGTATGGGAATACATGGAGAGCCAGGAATTGAAAGAACAAAGCTTAAAACTAATGATGAAGTTGTAGAGATAATGTTAAATAAAATAATTGAAGATTTACCTTTTGAAGAAGGAGCTGAGGTTTCGGTTCTTGTTAATGGTCTTGGAGCTACACCGCTTGAAGAATTATATATAGCATACAGAAAGGTTTATGAAATATTAGATGGAAAAGGTATAAAAATATATAGAAATTATATCGGGGAATTTGCTACTTCGATGGAAATGGCAGGTATGTCTTTAACTTTATTAAAGCTTGATGATGAACTCAAAGAAATGCTTGATTTTAAAGCATATTCACCATTTTTTAAGCAAGATCAAAAATAGAAGAGTACAGAGCACAGAGTACGGAGTACAGTGAAGGATGATTTTTCTCCGCTATTGCTGCAAAAAATCTAAAACTTAATGATTGCGCATCACATGAAATCTAGTATTCAGCGCAGCTGATACTATTAAGTTGTGAGATTTACCTAAGTGAAACGAAAGGTAAATCCACCTTCACTGTCCACTGTCTTCTGTCAATTGTACTCTTAGAGCAAATATAACTTATTAGGATGAACTTACAATTTGTAATTTTGAAATTCTAAGTCGTCTATATATCGTAGTTAATTGGAGGGGTAAAAATGAATAAGGAGTTTTTGAAGAAAGTACTTGGAGAGATAACTAAGGTCATGAACGAAGAAAAAAATTATCTCATAGAGCTTGATGGATCTATGGGGGATGGTGATCTTGGTCTCACAATGTCAACAGGCTTTAAAACTATGTACGATGAAGTTGATAATATAACTTCAGAGGATATAGGTGCTGTAATGATGAAGCTTGGGATGAAAATGAATTCTACTGTACCATCAACTATGGGAACTTTAATATCTATATGTTTTCTAAAAGCAGCTAAAGAAGCAAAGGGAAAGACAGAAATAGATCTTTTAACCGCTTCAAAAATGGGAAGGGCAGCTGTAAGTGGAGTTATGGAGAGAGGAAAGGCTAAGGTTGGAGAGAAGACAATGCTTGATTCACTAGATCCAGCAGTAAAAGCACTTGAAAAGGCAGCAGAGGAAAATGAAGAGGTGAAAACAGCTTTTGAAAAAGCTTATGAAGCTGCTAAACAAGGAGTGGAAAATACAAAACAAATAAAATCAGTTCATGGAAGAGCTGCATACTATGGAGAAAAATCTCTAGGAAGACCAGATTCAGGAGCAGTTGCAGTTATGTTTATATTTAAAGGAATTTTTCAAAGCTTTTAATGAAGAAAATAGGATAACAGCAAGTAATTTAATATTTTCAGTCTATGAAGAATGCGAAATAACTTAACTAGTTCACAGTGCACAGTTCACAATTCACAATGAAGGATGATTTATCTTCCTCTCGTCAGATAAATCTAAAATTATATAAAAAACTGGTATGATGTTCATCTGGCTGAACGAAGATAATAAAGCATTATCTAGAAATGGCGCCAGCAATAAGTTTTAGATTTCCTGTAGCAAAGCGGAAGAAAATCATCCTAAACTGTGAACTGTGCATTGTGAACTGTGAACTGATTTAGTTCGCATTATTTTTTATTTGTGTGATAAAGAATTGGAGGTGAGAATATGTCAGACGGTGATATGATTATTGGTCTTGCCAAGGTTACTGAAGCAGCAGCAATTAGATCGGCAAGGCTTATTGGTAGAGGCAATAAAAATGAGGCAGATGGAGCAGCAGTAGATGGCATGAATGATGCATTTGCTTCTATGCCTATAAGAGGAACGGTAGTAATTGGAGAAGGAGAACTTGATGAAGCACCAATGCTTTATATAGGTCAAAAGGTCGGAAAATGGGAAAGTAATATGCCAGAGATGGATATAGCTGTAGATCCAGTAGATGGGACTACCTTAATAGCCAAAGGACTATCTCATGGAATAGCTGTTGTTGCTATGGGCACAAAGGATTCTCTTCTTCATGCTCCAGATATGTACATGCAGAAAATAGCTGTAGGTAAAGGTGCAAAAGGCGCAATAGACATAGAAAAATCTCCGATAGAAAATATGATAAGTGCTGCAAAGGCTTTAGGAAAAGATGTAAGAGAACTTACAGTTTTACTTCAAGACAGAGAAAGACACAGTTATATAATTGAGGCTGCCAGAAAAATAGGTGCAAAAGTAAAGGTATTCGGTGAGGGTGATGTAGAAGCTATTTTAACCTGTGGAATCGAAAGTTTGGATGTTGATATATTTATGGGAACTGGAGGAGCACCAGAAGGAGTAATAGCAGCAGCGGGAATAAAATGCCTAGGTGGGGACATGCAATGTAAATTGAAACCGCACACTATTGAAGAAATAAATAGATGCTCCAAAATGGGAATTAAGGACATTGATAAGGTATTTACATTAGATGATCTTGCTAAGGGTGATGAGATATATTTTTCGGCTTCAGGTATTACCAAATGTGAATTTTTAGATGGTGTAGTTTTTACTAAAAATCAGGTCGTCACACATACTGTTGTAATGAGTTTAAAAGACGAGTCAGTAAGGTTTATAAAAACAATAAGAAATAACAATGCTTCGTCGCGTTAAAAAAATCCTATAAATCTAAGTGGTGATTTTAAGAAAGTGCTTGCTTGAGTTATAGAAGGATAACGATCATATACGGAATTTTGGCATAAATCCTTATAGTACATTATTTGAACATTTTATCACTATTTTGGCCTAAAATATCGTTATTATAGTATTTTTCGTAGAGAATCGAATTATATAATGTACATAATATTTTATTCAAGAAGGATAACGATCATATACGGGGTTTGGGATGTAATCCCATTATCCTTCTTTAACTTATATTAGTCATCTATATATTAGCCCAAACTTCGTATATGTGTATATTCCTTGCATTTAGGTCTAAGCGAAGTAATGTTGATTTGGGATGGTTTAAATAAAGCTTTATAAATCCTAGATGATAAATCGTAAAAGTCTTAGAGAATTTAATCTGTTTGAGCGACAGCGAGTAAACATACACGGGGCATGGGCTTTGCCCATTATCCTTCTATACCGTAAGTAAGCACTCGTTTTAAATCACCACTTGATTTATTAGCTTTATTTAATATCCCAAATCAATATCACCTCGCTAAATTTTAGTTTATCATGATGAATTTGATACCATCATTTCAAACTTTCAAGTTGCTATATGTTTAGTGTGTTGTTATTTCTATATAATTTTCTAAGGATTTAATACGTGCTGTAGACAGCTTGTCTGTACCAACATTTTTGAATACTTCCACTGTAGCTTTAGCAACTTCGGTTTTATCAAATTTATTTGAAAACCTTAATATTATATATGGTTTATTTGTTTTTAGAAAATCGTTTATTTTAGTTGAGTATTGGGATAAGTCATTAACTTCAAGTCCGTTAGAAACATAATAGTCATTTTTGTTGCTTTTTCCTGCAAACTTTAAAAAGTCGTCGTTGAGGCAGAAATCCTTATCTTCAACATATGTTAAATTTGATGCAGTTTCATCATTGCTTTCATATAGCATATATGGTATTCCTGAGTTTGTACCATTGTTTGTATTATCTACATTTAGCCATTCATTATTTATTTTTACTTTATTCCATGCATGAGGGCAATTTTCTATTGTGCCAGTAACTACCATGCAATCAACTTTGGCTAGGTCGCAAAGTAATTTGTATGAATAAGCATAACTCATACATACTCCAGATTTTTTTACCATTATTCCGTAAGTAGTAAAGGAATCGTTAAATTTAGAATCTACATGTTTATAATTGTTTTTTTCGGCATCCTTTAGAGCAGCATTATTATATCTGGTGTTTTTATCCAAATAATCATATAGAGCCTTACGCTTTTCTTCATCTGACATTTCTGGTTTTATAGTTGAAGAAACTATCTTTTTTGCTTCAGTAAGTATTTGCTTTTGCTTTTCTTTTGTGACATTTACTGTATCATCATATTTTATTTTTAAAGTTAAAGTAGAATAGTCATAATAATAACTTTTTACTCCTAATATAAGAGGATTTTGATATATTACTTTTTTTATAGTATCTGATAATGTGTTCATATTTTGAGCTTCAGGAAAAGCTTCTAATGAAATACTTGAATCAACATTTATAAGCTTCAAAGCCAAGTACTCCTCAAGCGGTGATGAAGCAGAAATTTTGGCTTCTTTTACTATATCAGAAGTAGTTATCTTTTCTTTATCTGCTTTAGTTATGTGATTTTCAGTGTTTTTCTTTTGCGTATCAATATTTGAATTTTTACTATCTGATTTATTTTTATCGTTTATTATTGTTGGAACATTTGGATCTGGTACGTTGTCACTTGTATCAGTTGGCTCAACATATCCACCGGAGGTATCTTTGTTAGTAGAATTAAAGCTATTTAGTAATGATTTATCAGAATCATTGAAGCTGAGTAAATAAGTATAACCTTTAAGAGCAGTGCCCTTTATTTTGTAGTTTATAAGCGTGGTGTTATCTTCTGTGCTTATATTTTTTGTGTCATATATGACTTCTCTATTTTGAACAGTGCCACCGATGAATTTTACTGGCACAGAATGAGGAAGTTCAGCAGCATTTTGGAATTTATGAATAAAGGTTTGTCCATCATTTAATGCTACTGGAAGTTTTGAATTTAAAGTAGATGTACATACAGGAATACTAAAATTTGATTCCTTATCACCAGCTACAGCAGTAACATAATAATCTCCATTTAAACTGCTATTCTCTTCACTTACAATTTTGTCGCCAATGGTTTCGAGACCATCTTTACCATCAGTCATGAAATCTTGCCAAGCTGTTTTAGTAGTTGTTGCTTCAAGTAATGGGTAACCTTTATAACCATCTTCTGCACTGCTAGTAGGGGCATTTTTGTCTCCACCTATAGTCGGTGTGATAACGTGATATACATTGTATTTTTCCGCACCGTTTACTTTATCCCAAACTAATTTAAGTCTACCATCAGTACTTATTTCCTTCCTTAGATTTGGAACTGGTAAATCTGATTTTATTGTGAAAGGTATAATTATAGGGTTGTCCAATTTTTCTGCATTCTTTGAGTTCATACTATAATTTATTCTTATGTAATATATAGGAGCATTTCCCCAAACAGCACCATTTGAAGTCATATTTTTTTGAGAACTTAATACAGCACTTAGGGGCTTTATAGATACGTGAGTTTCATCATTGCTGTTATTTTTTGGCCATTCAAATGCTAGAACTTTGCTTTGCTCTAAGCATTTTGAATCTGTGTGAACAGAAACTATGTCTTGGACTTTTATATTTTCTAAATTAGATTTGAAGGTAAAATCAAATTCTTGATTATTTGGTACGTTGTACATTGGCATTATAGAATTTTTATTTTCTTCTTTATACTTTTTTTTAATGCTTTGAATTGATACAGAATTAGTATCGGAATAGTATGATTGCGAGGAATCAGTATTTTTGCTAGTAAGGTTACTATTGCTGCAACCTGTAAATAAGCTGCTTGTAATAATTGAAAATACGACTGCAGCTGAAATTAGTTTTTTCATTAAAATAATCTCCTTTATGTACTATAATATATTTAATATTAAATTTAATATAATTATAATATATATTAAAACATCATTGGACACAATAGTCAATAAAGGAAATTATATAATGGTTTTTGCATTATTTTACTTCACATTTACAATAATATAAGCAGCACAAAGTAGTACCAGCAGCAAAAACTGTAAAAGAAGCAACTACGTTTGTAGTATTTAATAAAACAGCATTTGGTATAATTGATGAGACTTTACCTTCTGAAAAATTAAAGCAATTAGAAAGTATTTTAATAGGAAAGTATGTTGGAATATAATCACAATTGTTTTTAAATGCATACCCTAGAGTATTTTTGTTTGCCATTGGTATAAAAAATGACATGTATGAATTGCATATACAAACTACAGCACTGTAGATAAATGGTACTATTGAGTTTTTACAAAGTAGAGCTATTAAAATCGCAATAGGTAAAATTGCATATAGGCATAATATATGATATAAGTTCAATTTTAAGTATACAAGCAGAAGGCTACTTGTAAGTTCGACATGATTAAATAGGTTTCCAAGTAAAAGTGCAAGAAAAAGCTGAAAGAATATTAAGCCAGCTATTAAAAAGGTTATGAATACTAATTTTGAAAAAAATATCTTTAGTTTACTAGCTGGATAGCAAAATAAATTAGACATTGTCTTAAAAGAAAATTCTCTTGTAAATATATAAGCAGCAATTAGTGTGGATAGTGGAATAGTTAGAAAATTAAAGGATGCTTGCTCTATTAGAAAAATATAATTAATACCATTTCTTAAGGAATTTCCTTTGCTTGCTAAAAGAGTTATGCCTATTGGCAAAATTGATACTATGAAAATTAAAGATAAATAAAAATGAGATTTTTTTATTTTTAAGAATTCACAATAGATGACATTATACATTTGAAACATCTCCTGTTATTTTATTTCGCATTTGGAGTAATATAGTAAACATAAAATAATTCCTATAGCAAAAACTATCAAAGCTATAAGTATACTTGAAATTTGCATCGGTACGGAGTTTAAGCTTATATTCATAACTGTTTTTATAGATTTAACACAATTTTGAAATACTAGCATTGGATAATAGGTTACAAAGTAATCTTGATTGCTATACAAAAAACTTCCAGTAGAGTCTGTTTTTAATTTTAATATATAAATGGAAATATACATATTAGCTAAGGAAATTATAAAACTATAGCCTACAGGTACTATAAAATTTTTGCAAATTAGTGAGATTAGTAAGCCAATTGGTAAAATTGCATACATGGAAAATAATTCATATAAATTTATTTTTAAGTAGCCAAAGAAAATTTGACTTGTAAGTTCGTCATGTTTTAATAAAAGCCCAATTAAAATGACTAACAAAAATTGAAAGAGTATATAGAAAGCTATTAAAATACCCGAAGCTATTAATTTTGAAAGAAATACTTTTGTTTTACTAAGTGGATAGCAAAATAAAGTGGACATTGTTTTAAAATGAAATTCTTTTGTAAATATATAAGAAACAATTAAGGTGGATACTGGAATACTCAAAAATCCAGGAGTGAATTGCCAAGCTTGAAAAATATAGCTGGTCCAGTGCACAGTACGATTAGTTCCTAAAAAATTATTGCATGAAACTATTGGAAAAAAGCATGCAGCTATTAGCAAAAATAAATAAAATTTTGATTTTTTTAGTTTGAGAAATTCACAATAAACGGCATTAAGCATTTACAGCACCCCCTGTTAGTTTGACAAAATAATCTTCAAGGTTATCAAGACTAACAGACATTTCATATAATTCTATATTATTTTCAGCTAGTATTTTAGAAATAGCAGCACTTTTATCTAGCATTCCGTAAACTCTTATTATATTTTTTTCAGTGACTTCATAATCTTTAAAATTAAGCTTATTTTCAAGAAGAAAGCAGGCTTTTTTATCGTCACTTACTTTTATTTTTAAGTATTTTCGGTTTTTTCTTTGAAGCTCTTTATAATCTATTTCCTCAAGTAGACGACCTTTGTGTATAATTGCTATTTCAGTTGCAAGATGCTCTATTTCGCTTAATAAATGACTTGATATTAGTATAGTTATGCCCTTTTTATTGCATAAATCAATAAGGGTATCCCTCATAGTTTTGATTCCAATTGGGTCTAAGCCGTTAGTAGGTTCATCAAGAATAAGGAGTTCTGGCTTGTGAAGAAGGGCTCTTGCAAGACCTAATCTTTGTTTCATTCCAAGTGAGTAATTTTTCACTTTCTTATTTTTTATTGCACTAAGATCCAATCCAGCAGTTTCCAAGGCATCCTTAATGTATTCCTTATTTTCTATTTGCATCATTCTTCTGTGGATTTCAAGATTTTCTTCTCCAGTAAGATTTGGATAAAAACCAGGATATTCTATTATTGCCCCTATTTTTTTGAACACTTCTCTAGAAGGATTAATTTCTCCAAATAATTTAACTTCTCCATTTGATGGTTTTATAAGATTTAAAATCATACGAAGCGTTGTTGTTTTACCAGCACCATTTTGTCCTAAAAATCCGTAAATTTGTCCTCTTTTTATGTTTAAATCTAGGTCATCAACTACGTTTGTATTTTTATAAGTTTTTGTAAGATTGTACGTTTGTATTATTGATTCCATAAAATTCACCCCAGTACTTGTTTTTGGAATTACTGAAAGCTTATCTGTAATTTCAATAATATAATACATCATAATATTTACAGATACATAACACCTTTCTTACATGTTTCTTAACTTTTTAAAAAATGTGATTTTAAAAGTTGTTTTTTCGTAGGGAAGACTTTCTACTTCTATTTTTCCATTATGTTTTTCAACAAGCTTTTTTACTATAGTTAAGCCTATGCCGCTGCCTTTTAAATTACTGTTTCTAGATTTTTCACCTGTATAAAGCCTTTCAAAAATATAAGGTAGGTCTTCTTTTTTTATTCCTTTTCCTTTATCCCATATATCTATGGTTACACTATCTTTGTTTTCCTTTAAACTTATTCCAATTACTTTTCCACTGATGCCATATTTTAAGCTGTTACCTATTATGTTTTGAAGTATTCTATTTATTGATTTTTCATCAGCAGTAATGTACACTTCTTTTTCTGGAATTTTAATTATAGGGGTGATTTCTTTAGCTTCAAAATCTTTTAAAAAAGAAAGAATGCACTGCCTTGTAACCTCTGTGATGTCTATTTTTTTGAACTCGAAATTTATGTCGTCAGAGTCTATTTTGGAAAGGCTAAAAAATTCGTCAATTAGATTTCGCAAAACTTCACCTTTGGTTTCAATAACGTTAAGATATTCTTTTTTCTCATTTAAGCTTAGAGAGGCATCAGTTTGTAGCATTTCAACATAACCAAGCATTGCAGTAAGAGGGGTTCTTAAATCATGGGATATATTTGACACCATCTTTTTTCTATCATCCTCGTACTGCTTGTTTACAGCTGCAACTTCTTGAAATTTATCAATGAGACGATTTAAGTTTATGATTAGATTTCTCACCGACTTATTGTAGTCGTGAAATTTTATTCTTGCGTTAAAGTTTCCAGTTATTATTTCTGTTAAAGAATTTGAAATTTTGTTTATTTTAATATTTTGGAACATAATTATTGCAATTAGAATGAAAATAACAATAATTAAAAAAGCGTACATCATTGCAGTTTACCTAGCCTATAACCTATTCCCCATACGGTTTCAATATATTTTGGGGTAGCGTTATCGTCTTCTATTTTATTTCTGAGCCGCTTTATATGTACCATTACTGTGTTATCATCACCCATATATTCTTGTCCCCATACGGAGTTAAATATCTGAGCTTTTGTGAATACTTTGCTTGGATTTTTAAAAAGCAATTTTAATATTTCAAATTCCTTTGGTCGTAGATTTATTACTTCATCATTTTTAATTAAAGTGTAATTTTCTAAATTTAATTTTAAATTACCGTGTTCAAGAATAGAGGCTTTCTCATTATTATCATTTGAATCATAATACATAAATCTTCTAAGTTGAGCCTTTACTCTTGCAGTAAGTTCAGCTACAGAAAAAGGTTTTACGAGATAATCATCAGCACCAAGACCAAGCCCTATAATTCTATCACTTTCTTCAGTTTTTGCAGATAAAATTAATATTGGGATTGTACTTTTTTCACGTATTCTTCGCATGACTTCCATGCCATCGATTTTTGGAAGCATTAAGTCGAGAATTATAAGTTTAAAATCACTGTTATTAGTCCAAATATTCAAAGCTTCTTCACCATCAAAGGCTTCTTCTATATCAAAGCCTTCTTTTGAAAGAGCTTTACTAATCATAGTATTTATGGCTTCATCATCTTCAACTATAAGTATTTTTGTAGTTTTCATCAAAATCACTCCTTAAAATTAATTCTAACATATTTTATTTTAGGAAGTTTATGTGAACATAAGGTTTATATATAAAGTTGAATTTAACAGCGTATTTATTAAGTAATAGCTAAATTACATGCAATATTATTAAAAAACTATGTTATAATTATAGAATAATAGTAAAGAATTAAAGATAAACCATTCTGAAACTTGAAATGGTTTATCTTTATATAATATAAGGTGTATTAAATATTTAATATTAAAAGGATGGTAGTATGAACAGTTTTGAAAAAAAGGCACCTAAAGTATATTTAAAAAAATCTATGGTCATAGAACTTATAAGTATAACTTTAAGTATTTTTAGCAAGGATGAAGAATGTAGAGGTTTAGTTAAAAAGGTCTATGGAAAGTCCTTCGTGGATGAAGTTGTAAACAAGCATAAAAATTTAGGTGTTTTGATAAAATCCCTCAAGGATGGAGGATATGGAATTTTTGAATTTTTATATCTAAATAGAGAATTTGATGACGTTGAAAAGTATATAGAAAGCGTAAAAAGTACCACAAAAGAAAGGTTCTTTTATAATTTTTGGGGACTTGAAATAAATGAAGAAAAAATCAAAAAAGCTTTAAGAAGTGACAGAAGTTTAGAGGAATTTTTTTATGGGTACAAATATTTATGTGATGATCTTGAGTGTTTTAAGTTCATAGTGAACAGTTGGCAGGAATTTTTGGATATGATTTTAAAGTGCTCTCTGGAATTTTATACAGATGAGTTTCATAAACTTATGGATAATTTGTATGAAAGCTATAAAAGTGAATTCATAAAGTTAGAAAATGAATTAAAGTCACATGAACCTATTGAAATATCACAAAATATAATGGGCAGGAATTTTAGAAGGAAAGATCCATACGAAGAATATATATTTATACCATCATATTTTTTAATCGGAAAATATGTTAGGTATATGAGCGATATTCAAGTTTTAGCATATAAGATGATAGAAAGTACAGAAGTTAAAGTAGATAAAATGTTTCAAGTACTTAAGGTTATTTCTGATAGTACGCGTTTTGAAATATTGAAGCTTTTAATGAAGGAACCTATGTATGGCAAGCAAATTTCTGAAATAATAAATTTAACAACTCCAACAATATCCCATCATCTTGAGCAGCTCAGAAGTGTAGGGATAATAAGTGAAGAAAGAATAAAGAATGTTAAGTACTTTAGTGCAAATGGAAATGAAATAAAAAAGTTTTTGGGTTGGCTTAGCCATAATCTTGATATAAGTAAGCTTCCTCATGCTGAAAATAAATAAGGAGTTTGACAATTAAAAAGTCAGACTTTTTTGTTATAATAAATCCCAAACATCAGTAATATTACTGGTGTTAATTTTTTTGAAATATTTGTGAATACTTCTAATATTGCTTATCTTATATGCTATAATGTTTTATATGATTATGGGATTGAGAAAGGATAATGTTTTTATGGAAGTGAAAGATGAATTTTTAAGGCGTATAGATCATTTTAAGGCGGAGGAAGCTAAAAATAAAAAAAGCTATGGCTTAATAAGTTTGCTTAGATTTGCAGCTTTTATACTTGCAGCATGTCTTACATATCTTACTTATAAAAATCTGTCTGTATTTATGATTTTGGGCACATTGATATCTTATATATTGTTCGTATATTTGTTAAGTATTCACAGCAGGATATCTTATGAACTTTTAAGAATAAAAAATATGCTTGAAGTTAATGAAAAGTATTTGAAGAGAATTGATGGTACATGGACTTCTTTTGAAGACTGCGGAGTTGATAAGATTGATGAGGAAAAGCCATATCTTACTGACCTTGATATATTGGGGGAAAAGTCTCTTTTTCAGCTTATAAATATTACAAAAACTTTTTTGGGTAGGGAAAAGCTAATAGAACTTTTAAAAAATCCTAATAAGGATATTAATAAAATAAAGGAAAGACAAGAAGCTATAAGAGAACTTGGAGAAAAGCTTGATTTTACTCAAAGAATTGAAGGCGAAGGGATTATAAATAAAAATACCGTTGAAAATCCAGAGCAGCTATTCGATTATGTTGAAAGTACAAAAAAGGTTTTTGCTAGTCCAATTGCTAAAATAATATCTTGGGTACTTCCTGTTATAACTATAGTAGCCTCTATTCTTATTATTTATTATAAGCTAGATAAGTACTATGGCTATATAGGATTATTTTTTACAATACATCTTCTTATAAGCGGAATTGGCTATGCAAAGATGTCCCCAGTGTTGGGACCTATATATAAAAAGAAAAATGACTTGGAGTCTTATTTTAATATTTTGAAATTGATAGAGGATGAAGAATTCAAAAGCCCATATTTAAAGGAACTTAAAGGAAAACTTACCTTCAACGGAAAAAGTGCAAATGCAATTCTTAAAGAGCTTACAACTATAGTTGAAAAAATTGAGTATATAAACAATATAGTTGGATATGTAGTATTAGGTATTGTGTTTTTTTGGGAGTACCACAGGCTTTTTGAATTTGAAAATTGGAAAGCTAAGTATGGAAAATGCATAAGACAGTGGCTTGATGTAATAGGCGAATTTGAAAGTCTAGCTAGTTTTGCTGTTATGTTTCATTTGAATTCAAAACTTACTTTTCCAGAACTTTCAGAAGGAAATTTGGTATTTTCAGGGGAAGAAATAGGGCATCCTTTAATTGATGAAAAAACAAGAGTATATAATGATGTTGATATGACAGACAGTATATTTATAATTACTGGTTCAAATATGTCTGGAAAAACTACTTTTTTAAGAACTATTGGAATAAATCTTGTTCTTGCATATGCAGGAGCACCTGTGTGCGGTAGCACGCTTAAATGCTCTATTGTTGATATATATACTTCTATGAGAATAACAGATGATTTAAATAGGGGAATGTCCACTTTCTATGTTGAGCTTGTTAGAATGAAAAAAATGATAGAAAATATAAAAACAAAGCGCCCTATGATTTTTTTAATAGATGAAATATTCCGTGGAACCAACTCAAATGATAGAATAGTCGGAGCAAAGAGTGTACTTAAAAGTCTCAATGAGAAATGGGTATTTGGACTTATTTCAACGCATGATTTTGAATTATGTAGTCTTGAATACGATGATAAAAAGAGAATTAAAAATTATCATTTTTCTGAAAGTTATGAGGGAAATAAGATAAAATTTGATTATAAGCTAAAAAAAGGACGTTCAGATACAACTAATGCTAAATATCTCATGAAAATGATTGGAATTGATATTATAGAATAAACTTTTTAAAATATAGTAATTATATAGAAAAAACATAGTATATATATAAGGTGACGATATATACAAGGAGGAAATTTATGTACAAAGAAAGAATATCAGTATTTAAAGTTCTTTCAAATGTTTTTTCTATGGGGGCAGCTAATATAATAAAATTTGTTGTAGCTATGGTTATACCAGCTTTGGCATTTTTGCTTATGAGCTTTTGTTCTGGATTAATAATCGGCAGTGCGGCCATAATGTCAGAACACTCTGCTGGTGAGATTTTATTGTGTGCGATTATTACCCTAGTAGTAACTTTTGGAGTTTGTATACCATTAAGTATAGGAATATATTGTATATCACGAAATTATCAAGATAAACATGAAATTATATTCTCAGATATATTTGTATGCTTTAAAGAAAACATTATGTTAAAGTCAATAGGATTAACATTTCTTTTAGGATTAATATTAGTTGTAGGTTATATATTATTTATAATACCTGGCATAATACTTACGTACATGTTTATTTTTGCATTTTTTGTTATGATAGATAATACTGACCTTGGTATACTAGAGATTATTAGTTTAACTGCAAAGCTTACAAAAGGTTACAAACTTAAAATTTTTGGCTATAATATAATACTTGGAATTATACCGGGGATTTTATATATGGTACTTCGTGGAAGCACATTAGGCTGCATAATATATTTTATAATTTCTTTAATTGTATCAGCTGTTAACTTATTGGGATTAAGCTTTTTTTACATGGATAGCTTAGATTGGTTTAATAATGCAACAAAAGAATAGAATTTTCAAATATTAATTGACATGATATATAATTAATTGTATAATTAACTAAACATATAAGAATACTATATAAAATCTTATCAAGAGTGGTGGAGGGACTGGCCCTGTGAAACCCGACAACCGGCATTACCATTAGATGTACGGTGTTAATTCCTGCAAAGCAATTTGGGAGATAAGAAAATGGTGATAAAATTTGTTATTAAGCTGTTTTCTTTTTGAGGAAACAGTTTTTTTATTTTTAGGGGTGATATTTTGAGTGGAAAAGATAGGATAGATACTGTAAAAAAACAGAAATTGGCTTTAGAAAATAATATACAAGGAGAAAAAATTTTAGATATTGGTGGAGGTGGCGAAGGAGTCATTGGAGGAATATATGGAAGAAAAGTAATTGCCGTAGATAAAAGGCAGGATGAACTTGACGCTGCAGCAGAAGGACCAATAAAGATGGTTATGGATGCTTCAAATTTAACTTTTAAAGATAAAAATTTTGATGCAGCTACTTCATTTTTTACAATGATGTTTATTGACAAGGACGATCATAAAAAAGTATTTGATGAAGTATACAGAGTTTTAAAAAATGGCTCTAATTTTGTTTTGTGGGATGCTGTTATTCCAAAAGAGGATGATAGCAAAAAAGATATATTTCTTATTGAACTTGAAATAGCTACACCTAATGGATTAATCGAAACCTCCTATGCTGTAATGAAGAAAAATAATGAGCAGGATATAAAGTATTTTAAGAAATTAGGGAAAAAGGCTGGGTTTAAAATTGAAAGTGAAGAGGATTACGATAAAACTTTCAAAATAGTGTTTAAAAAATCATAGCAAAAAAATATGATTTATATGCAATTGACAAAATTTGAAACAAAAAGTATAACTATATTATTTCTATAAGAGTAATGTACAAGGGGGAAAATTGATGAAAAAGAAAAATATATTGAAAAATTTTATTGTACTAATTTGCATTTCAACTTTATTAGTATTATCAGCATGTGGTAAGGAAGGTACTAGTAAAACTGCTAAAAGGGTAATTAATATTGGAATAACTAATTCGCCAGGAAATCTTAATCCTATAGATCCAGCAGATACATCTTCTGGAATTGTTGCTTCAATCTTGTTTGAGCCACTTATGGATCTTGATAGTGATATGAAATATAAACCAATGCTAGCTGATTCGGTTAAAACTAATGATAATAAAGTATTTACTGTTAACTTAAACAAGAAAGCAAAATGGACAGATGGAAAGCCTGTAACTGCCGATGATGTAATTTTTACATTAAAACTTCTTACAAACTCTAAAATATCATCTATGGCGGCATCAAATTTTAATATATTAGAAGGACTAGATGATAAAGGCTTTACACCTTCTGAAGGAAGTGATTTTGCTGGGGCTAAAAAAATTGATAATCATACAGTACAGTTTACAACTAAAGCTACAGTTTCATTAATATTGTTTGAGGATTCAATTTGTAAAAATCTAAGAACTGTGCCTAAGCATGAGCTTTCAAACATAAAGCCAACTGAAATTTCTAAGAGTCCTTTTATTCAAAATCCAACTGTTACGGATGGAGCATTTTCATTTGTTAAATATGAAAGAGATCAATACATACAATTAAAAGCGAACAACAACTATTATAAGGGTGTTCCAAAGCTGGATCAATTAAATTTTAAAGTTATGCAGGGCACTAATCTAGCAGTTGAATTGCAAAAAGGTGAAATTGATATGAATATAGGTGCTATTCCTGTAGATGATTATAGTAAAGTAAAAAGTTTAAATAATGTAAAAACTTTTGCAGGCGAGCCTAATAATCTTCAATTTTTGTTTATAAATGAAAAGGCAGTACCTAATGCTAAAGTTAGAAAAGCAATTTCTTATGCCATAAATAGAAAGCAAATTGTTCAAAACCTTTTAAAGGGTGAAGGAAAAGCTATAGATGGTTTCTTCTCAGAAGGTAATCCATATTACAATAAAAATATACCACAAGTAACTTATGATGTAAGCAAAGCTAAGGCACTTTTAAAAGAAGCTGGCTTTGATTCAAATAAAACTCTTATATTTAATGTTCCTACAGGAAACACAACTAGAGAGCAGGCGGCGGATATTATAGCAGCAGATCTTAAGGATATAGGTATTAATGTGCAAGTTCAAAAATTTGATTTTGCTACTACTCAAGCTAAGGCAAAGAATGGTCAATTTGATTTAACAATAATGGGAGATACCATCATTCCTATAAATCCAACTTATGATCTTCCATTCTTCATACTTACAGGTAATTATAATGGATATAGTAATAAAGAGGTAGACAACTTAATTTTATCTGTTAAGTCAGAAGCAAACGAAGAAAAGGTTAAAGAAGATTATAATAAATTGCAGGGGATTTTAGCAGAGGATGTACCTTGCCCTGTAGTTTATGCAGCAAGTCAATTAACAGCCGTAAACAAAAGGGTAACTAATGGAAAACCTAAAGATTACGGAACATTTATTGATGTTTATAATTGGGACGTCGCGAAATAACAGTGTTTTGAAATGTTAAATGCTGTTACCTAATTTAAAATTAAAAAATAAAAAAGTTCTTATCCTAATAATTTTGTATGGGTAAGAACTTTTTTATTACTTTTTTGTAATAAACAATTTATACCACAGTAATAAAAAAGAATTATTATAGTAATTGAAATTATTAATGATTGGAGTTGAAGTGTTTGTGAGTGGAATTTTTGGAGGAATACTTTATGAGTATATATGTGTAATATTTTTGTGTGTTATATTTCAGATAATCATGGTAAAAAAAGAACATAAAAGTGGACATAAATATAACCTGAAACATTTTATATGGGTTTACGTTTTCTTTGTATATTTAATGCTTGTATTTATGTGTACTGGTGCGGGAACTCTTCATGATCTTTTCTTTGCTATTAAAGAAAATGAACTTATCAGTTTTGCTACAATAAATTTAGTGCCTTTTGATGCTGCTTCTGGAGGGATTTTTGAACACATAGAAAATATTATAATGTTTATGCCTTTAGGTTTTTTACTGCCGCTTATTTGGAAGGAATTTAAGTCAGTTAAAAAAGTGGTTACAGCAGGTTTTTTATTTTCAATAGTAATTGAGCTAAGTCAGCTTTTAAATATACGTGATACAGATATAGATGATCTTTTAATGAACACTATTGGAGCTTTTTTAGGACTTCTGATTTTTTGTTTATTTAAGAAGTTATTTAAAAATAAAAAAGAAGTGGAAGAATTAGATGAAACAAAATTATCTTTTTTGGCTCGTCATGAAGCTGCATTTTACCTTATACTTTCTTTTGCAAGTGTGTTCTTATTTTATAACGAATTTTTATTTGGAATATAGGAGGGTTTAAAAAATGGAAATACTCAAAATTAAAAATTTATGTAAAACTTATGGAAAGGGAAATACAAAAGTAGAAGCTTTAAAGAATATAAATTTAACTATAAATGAAGGGGAGTTTACAGTAGTTGTAGGACCAAGTGGCTCTGGTAAAAGTACTTTTCTTCATATTATTGGAGGGGTTGAAAAGGCGACTTCTGGTGAGGTGATTATAGAAAATACAGCTATAAATAATTTAAATGAAAAAGAACTTTCAATAATGAGAAGAAGAAAAATAGGATTTGTATTTCAGTTTTATAATTTGCTGCCAGTTTTGACGGCAGAGGAAAATATGGTTATGCCGCTTCTATTAGATGGAAAAAAGGTAGATGAAAATTACCTTGAAGAAATAATGGATATTTTGGGGATAAAAGATAGAAGAGATCATCTTCCATCACAGCTATCGGGTGGACAGCAGCAGAGAGTATCAATTGGAAGAGCACTTGCAAACAAGCCATCTTTGATATTAGCTGACGAACCAACAGGAAATCTTGATTCTAAAAACAGTAGAGAAATAATTGAGCTCTTAAGATACTCTGCTAAAAAGTATAACCAAACGCTTATAGTTATAACTCACGATCTTAGAATTGCTAAGCTTGCAGATAGAGTAATAAGCATAGAGGATGGAGAAATAACATCGAATGAGGTGGTCTCAAAATGAAGAGCTACTCTGAAATAACTCTTAAATATCTAAAAGTGAATAAGAAAAGAACGGCACTTACGATCCTAGGTGTAATCTTATCTGTAGCTTTATTTACTGGCATAGGGACTATTTTGTTTAGCTATAGAACTTCTCAAATAGAAGATGCTAAAAGTTCACTTGGAAATTATGAATTTAAGTATGATAATATATCAAGCAGTAAGGCAGAAAAGATAATAAATAATGCAGAGGTGCTTAATTCTGGAATTGAAGAAAAGTGGGATAGTGCAAAAGTAAAATTACAAAATGAAAATTTAAGTTTGATGGTAAGAGCCTATGATAAAAGTGGTTTTGAAAAGATAGTAAATAAATGTTTTGAGATAAGAAAAGGCAGATTACCTAAAAATGAAGATGAAGTTATGATTGATATGGGAACTTTTTATCAGCTAAAAAATAAAAAAATAGGAGATAGTATAACTATAAATCTTAAGGATAATGAAGCAAAAACTTATAAAATAGTTGGAGCCTATGAATATAATATTTTCAACCAAGGTAAAGCAATTACTTTTTTAAAATTTAGTGCTAATGATAATTCTAAATTTAATGTTTTCCTAAATTTGAAACAAAAAAGAAACAAACAAGGGGTAATCAGTAGAATAACGAAGCAAAGTGATTTAAAAACCGAAAAATATACAATAGAATATAATGATGTTATTTTAAGGTCTTATTTTGAAAGTCCAAATGAGCTTAGAAATGATTTTATGATTAAGATTATAGTGTTTTTAATAAGTATAATAGTGGTATCTAGTGCTGCACTTATATACAATTCTTTTAATATATCTGTTATGGAGAGAATAAAGCATTTTGGAATTTTGAGATCTATAGGTGCAACTCCAGTGCAAATAAAAAAGCTGATTATTAAGGAAGCTTTTTATATGTGTCTTATAGGTATACCGGTTGGATTTTTGGCAGGATATTTTGGAATATATATTACAGTAAAGCTTATGGGAAATCTAGCACTTATAGGTTCTTCAAATTTTAAAATAGGTTTGTATCCAGAGGTATTTATTATTAGCGCAATCCTTTCTGTGTTTACAATATTTTTATCAGCGTTTAGTCCAGTAAGAAGAGCTGGAAAAATAAGCCCTATGGATGCATTAAAAAATACAGTTGGAATAAAAAATAAAAAATTAAAAAAGAGAAGTAATAAAATAATAAAGCTTTTGTTTGGAAATGAGGGAGAGCTTGCTTATAAAAATATAAAAAGGCTTCCAGGAAGATTCTGGGTTACTGTTTTTTCACTTGTAATTTCAGTAGTTATGTTTATTGTATTTACCACTTTTGCTAGCTTTACAAAGCAAGCTAATAATGAAACACAAAAAATAGTACCATATGATAGTGTAATATTTAAAGGTAACAATGAAGGTTTAAGGTTACAAGATTATGAACAAATTAAAAAATTATCTGGAGTAAAAAAAGTATACAAAATGTCTAGTTCTGGTGGGGTAATTTATATTCCAAGTGATAAGTTTAATAAGAAATTTTATAATGCAACTGATTTACGAGGTGGAGTAGCAGAAACTTATAACAATTTTATAAGTTTAAATGATTCAAATATTAGTTCATATGATGATACCGCTCTTAATTTAGCTGAAAAGTATATTTCTTCTGGAGAAATTGATAAAGAAAAATTAAATGACAATGGAGTTTTAATTGTTAATAAAAATAAAGTTAGTGTTTCAGATAAAAATGGTCATAGAAATGTGTATAAAGATTATTCAAATTATAAGGTAGGAGACAAAATAACAATTCCTAAAATGAAAAGTTATATAATTAATGATGAAGACCATGGATTTGATAATGCAAAAAAAGAGGCAAAGAAAGCTATAGATAATAAGAAGTTTATTACATTAACGGTGGTTGGAATACTTAATAAAGATCCGTTGGATAGCCACAATGACGGATATCCCTATGAAGGAATGAATTTTATATTTTCCGAGAATATGTATAAAAAGCTAAATGGAACTCTTAATTATGGGGGATTTGGTATTGTATTTAAGGATGGAGCTTCAAGAGACAAATTATATAGTTATTTTGAAAATAAAGCTTCTGAAATTGGTGGTTATTATACAGATTATTATAAAGTTGTGCAGGACAATAAAAAAAGGGATTTTGAAATGCAAGTATTTGTTTATGGTTTTATTGTACTTATAACACTTATATCTGCTGTAAATATAATAAATACCGTAAGTATAAATCTTATTTTAAGAAAAGCAGAATTTGCTATGCTTATGGCAATTGGAATGACAAAAGAGCAGCTTACAAAAATGGTACTTCTTGAAGGAACGCTTCATGGAATTATTGCAGCTGCACTCGGAACCTTTATAGGTGCAGGTTTAGACTTTATTTTGATAAAAATAATTACAGGCAGTGAACTTAAAGACTTTGAACTTAAGTTTCCTATAGGAACTATAATTTGTGGGATTTTAGCTGCAATACTAATAACTCTTATAGCCTCTTTAATTCCACTTAGAAAACTAAAAAACATGGATGTAATAGAAAACTTGAGAGAGGAGTAAAGAGCGTAGACATGGCATAATAAAAATAAAGATAAAGCATGTGAAAACTGGAAGTTGTGAAGTAACAATGCTTCATCGTGTTAAAAAAATCCTATAAATCTAAGTGGTGATTTTAAGCAAGCACTCGTTTTAAATCACCACTTGATTTATTAGCTTTATTTAATATTGAAAGTGGTTCGTATATATTTTGATTGTAATGTACTTAGATTTACTTATACAAATCTGGTACATTTTTTTACGTTATATGTAGATTAATAAAAGCTTTAAATAAACACTATATAATTTTACTTGAAATATGACAGCTTACTTGACATTTTAGTTCCTTCTCTTTAATATTTATTGTATTGAATTTATAATATCTGCTTATTGAAATATAGATATTTATTGGTTAAGTAAAGTATATTTTATACATCAAAATGCGAGGAAATTGAATAGACAATTATTGATATGTAATATTTGTTGACTGTAAAACTGCAGTTAAGTATATCGTTTGTGTAATAGAAACATTAAAAAACATCTGGTAGAATTATTTGATATATTGGTTTATAAGAAAAATAAATTATTTGAGTATAAAAATACAAGATAATTTTAATAATATGTTAAAATATAGTTATAACTATGACCGTATAAGAAAAATGGAGAGGGAATTTAAAATGAAATTAATAAATAAGGATGAACTTATTGCTAAAGAAATAAGATATGATATATTTTTTAGTCATGCAAAAGAAGGTGATAAGTTACCTTCAGAACGAAAACTATCAGAAAAATATGGAGTGCAACGAGCTACTATTCGTTTGGCGCTGCAAAGACTTGAAAGAGAAGGCATTATTGAAGTAAGGCAGCGTAGTGGGTATTATATTAGACCAAAACGGGTTGATGAGGATCTTCGGGAAGTATTGTCATTATCCGAGAAGATTAAAGGTTTAGGTAAAAATATTCAGAATAAATTACTAGGATTTGAAAGAATAGAAGTAGATAAGAAATTGTCACAAGAAGTAAAATTGCCCATAGGGACAAAGCTTTTAAGAATCACTAGACTTAGATATATAGTCGATGATAAAAGTCACACACCTATATCTTTGGATGATGCCTATATACCAGAAAATATAGCTCCTAAATTGTTTGAATATGATCTTGAAAATCGTTCTTTGTTTGAAATATTAAAGAAGGAGTATAATGTAATACCGTATAAAGACTCACAGCGAATTACTATTGTTTATGCCAATGAAAGAGAGTCAAAATTACTAAATATTTCACAATTGACACCTTTAGTAAAAAAGCAAGGAATGATATATGATAAGGATGGAAGGCTAGTACAGTATTTATATTCAATAAAAAATAAAGAATGGACATCTTTTAAGCAAACCAATATGATTATTTATAGAAAGATAGGTGGTTTTGTTGATTGACTATAGAATGCCTTTGTATATTCAGATTCAAGATATAATTGTTAAAAAAATAGAAGAACATGAGTATTTGCCAGGAGAGTTGATCCCAAGTGAGAGGAAAATGGCAGAAAAGTATGGTGTTAACCGTATGACAGTAAAAAAGGCTATTAATGAGTTGGTGAAAAAAGGATATGTGTATCGTATTAAAGGAAGTGGTACATATATTAATAAAAGCGAAAGACAAAAATTTAATTTAGGATTTGTTAATGAAATAGTTAATACTGGTATTACTACAATGCTAAAAAATGTTGGTGTGGCAGTAAGCAATAGGGTACTAGGATTGGGAAAGATAGATTCAAGTAATTTTATTAATGCTAAGTTAGGAATGAAAGCTGGAGAAGAAGTGTTTGGATTGCATCGTGTACGTTATGCAGGAAAAAGGCCAATTGCGGTTGAGTATACGTATGTACCTAAATGCTTTTTTGAAGATATGGAAAGCATTGATTTTAAGAATGTAGCTCTTTATGATTATATGAGTATTCGCAATCATTTACCTCAACATTTTATTCAAAATTTAACTATTATAGATGCAACAGAAAAAGAAGCTGAACTGCTAGAACTTGAAAAGGGTAAGGCGATTTTTAAAATGGAGTATATTGGAGCCGATAATGACTATAATATTGTTGAGTTTACTGAAAGTTATATGGATCCAGATAATGTTGATTTTCGATATGATACAATTAGCAAATAAATAATCCTAGATATATTAGCTATAAAGGCTTCAGTCATAAGAATTTAAAATCATTTTTTTTATTGAATAAAGTAAGTTATATCTCCAGCCATGTAATATGGTTGGGGATATTTTTATGCCATTTATTCTGTAAATAACAATTGTATTTTAGTGATATTATACAATTATTTACATGACATAGAAAGCTTATCTTTTAGATAAACAAGTTTTTATTATTACTTACGAGGTTTATGAATTAAGTTGTTATGAAAATTAAAAGTATGAATTAAAAAACTTTTGATTTTTTATAAAAAGGACTTGCATAAGCACAATACAAGTGGTATAGTAAAAATGAAAAGAGGATTATTAATAGAACCAATTTGGGGGCGATGAAAAACTATGAAGATGACTGATTATGTAAAATTATCATCAGAAAGATTAAAACATAACTTTTTGCATTCTAATGATTTATGTAAGGATATATGTAATGAATACATTAAAAGTGGTAAAAGTGGTATAAGAATAATTGCATCTGGATCTTCCTACAATAGTTCTATGGCAGCTAGGATCTATATGCAGGATAAGTTAAACGAGTTAGTGCAAGTAGTAACTCCTGAAGTATTTATTAATTTTAAGAATCAACCAGCAGATAATATGTTTAATATTGTGGTATCACAAAGTGGCTGCTCAACTAATATTATTGAAGCTTTAAAATTTATGCAGAAGAATGGGACTAAAAGAGTAGTCCTAACAGGAAATCTTGACAGTGACGTAAAAGATTATGCAGATGTATTGATAGATTATGGAGTAGGAATTGAAACAGTTGATTATGTAACAATGGGAGTTGTAACTTTAATTGAGTTTTTAATGTTATTTGCTCTTCAGGCAGTAGTATTAAAGGGAAGAATAACTAAAGAAAAAAGAGAAATTTATTTAAAGCAGTTTGAAAACGTTATTAAAAGCCATTCAAAGATGGTTGAATTAGTAGAAGGATTTGTAAAGGAAAACAAGATGAAATTATCACAATTGCTGCCATCATTTGTTTGTGGAAATGGTCCCAATTATGGAGTAGCCTTAGAAGGCTCATTAAAATTTCAGGAAACTTTAAAAGTTCCTACTATGGCATATGAAACGGAAGAATTTATTCATGGACCTAATATGCAGTTAACTCCTAATTATTCCGTATACTTAATTGATGACCCTGTTCCGAATAATCGCATTTACTGTATATACATGGCAACTAAAAAAATTACCGATAAAGTCTATTTTATAACAACAAGAGATGATGTAAATGATGATGGATGTATTATAATTCCTAAGATTGAAGATGCAAATATGATGCCTATTTTGAGTGTTGTGGTATTTCAATATATTGCCGCTAAAATGACTGATGAATTAGATGCATGGAAGACACATCCGTATTTTAATGAGTTTGAAAAGTTAGTTTCTTGTAAAACGGATGATTACTTAGATGTTATGAATGGATTAAAAGATAAATTAAATGATCGTTAGTGGAAAGAAGGAAAAATGTAAATGCGAAATATAATAATTGCAACACATGGGGAATTAGCGAAAGGTTTAAGATTTTCAACGGAGTTTATAATGGGAGAACAAAAAACACTACATGTGATTCCAGCATATACGTCCGAGTGCCCAGATTTTAAAAACAAGCTACATGAACTGATTGAAAAGTACATAGAAGAAGGGGAAGTCATAATATTAACAGATTTATTCGGTGGAAGTGTTAATACAGAAGTAATGAATTTATTAAATAAATATAAAAATGTTTTCTTAATAGCAGGAGCTAATTTGTCTTTAGTTATTCAACTATTAGCAGCTAATGATGATACTAATATAAGAGATGTTATTGAAAAAGGTGTGAAAGAGGCAAGGAAAGGAATTATCTTTTGTAATAATTTGATTGATTGTGATGAAGAAGCACAATTAGATGAATTTTAGGAGGAAAAAATTATGATTAAAATGATTCGTGTAGATTACCGTTTGCTTCATGGTCAGGTTGCAGTGTCATGGACATCTATGTTAGGTGCAGATTGTTTGTTACTGGTTAGTGATACATTAAAAAAAGATGCATTACGAATGCAAACGATTAAACTAGCAAAGCCAGAAGGTGTAAAAGTAGTTGCAAAAAATCTAGAAGAAGCCATTCAGGCCTTACAAAGCAATATAACAGATAAATATCATCTATTCATAATTTGTGAAACGATTGATTTAGCTGCTAAGATATCTAAAGCTATTGGTATGAAAACAATAAATTTAGGAAATGTTCCTTTTGCTGAGGGAAAGAGGCAGGTTAGCAAAAGTGTTTTCCTAAATGAGAATGAAGAAAGTATGTTAAAGGAACTCTTAAATAATGATTATGATTTATTTATTCAAATGGTACCTACTGAAAAGAAAATAAGTTGTCAAAGTATTTTAAATTAGGGGGCGGAAATAAGTGTTAGTTAAAACAATATTTATTTTTCTAATTACACTTCTAGGCTATTCAGAATGGTTACTTGGAACTAGTTTTTTGCAAAGGCCTATTATTTTAGGATCTCTAGTAGGTCTTGTAATGGGAAATCTACCTGCAGGAATTATAATGGGTGCTACGCTTGAAATGGCAATGGTTGGAGCAGTTTCTGTTGGGGCTTATAATCCACCTGATTTGGTTTCTGGAACTATCTTAGGAGTATCGCTTGCAATTCAGTCTGGTGCAAAGGCTTCTGCGGCATTAACTTTGGGTATTCCTGTGGCTACCATCATGTTAGCTATGAATATTGGTTTTGGACAACCATTGATGCTAATGCTTATTCATAGATGTGACAAGCATGCAAAGAACGCTGATGTTAAAAGGTTTACAATTGATATGTTTATTGCCGGTTATCTTCAAAATTGGTGTGGAATCCTTATTGTGCCATTAGCTTTTTACTTTGGTTCCAGCACTGTTACACACTTACTTGGAAGTATTCCATCGTTTATCCAAGCTGGCATGCAAGTAGCAGCAGGTTTATTACCAGCCTTAGGCTTTGCAATGTTAGCCCAAATGATTATGAATAAAAAAGTTGTTCCGTTTTTCTTCTTTGGTTTCTTTGTTGTAGCTTACGGAGGTATTTCAACAACAGGTGTTGCAATATTTGCAGTAATATTGGTATCTATTATGTTAATTTATCAAAATACATCGAAATCAAAAGCAGTAAAGGAAGTGGATACTACGGAAGGAGATGGTTTTGATGAGTTTTAAGATTCATGCTGAATATGATAAAAAACTAAAGAAACAAGATTTAATGAAGGTGTTTTTTAGAAGTATTCCATATGAACATTCGTGGAATTATGAACGTATGGGAAATGTAGGATTTACATTTGCTATGCTTCCTATATTGAAAAAACTATATCCTAATAAAGAAGAGCTTTCAAAAGCAATGAAAAGACATCTAGAATTATATAACGTAACACCTTATATTTCTACGTTACCTCTAGGAATTGCTTCGGCGATGGAAGAAGCTAACGTTGAAAATCCAAACTTTGATACAAGTTCAATTTCAAGTGTAAAATTGGCACTTATGGGACCGTTATCAGGAATTGGTGATGCCTTTTACTGGGGGACACTTAGAATTTTAGCAACTGGCATAGGTGGGGCATTGGCACTTCAAGGTAAAATTTTAGGACCAATACTATTTTTCTTAGTATTTAATATACCACATTATATTATAAGATACTTATGTACATTTTTAGGATATAGATTTGGATCAGATGTTATTTCAAAAATTGAAGAATCTGGTTTAATGCAAAAAGTTATGCAATGTGCTTCCATCATAGGAATAATGGTTGTTGGTGCAATGACTAAGAATATGGTCTCAATAAATTTTGCAACTAAGATAGGAATTGGTAAATCTGCTTCTACAGTTCAATCATTATTAGATGGTATTTTTCCTGGATCAACCATACTGGCATTATTTGGCATTGTTTATTGGATGTTAAAAAAGAAGATTAATCCATTAATGATTATGCTTATTTTATTGGTAGTTGGAATTGCAGGAGCGTACTTTGGAATTCTAGGAGCATAAATATAAAAATTAGAAAAGAGAGGAAAGATACAGATGAGTTTAAGAAATTTTAATTTAGAAAAATATTTAAAGAATGGTAAAACAACTTATGCACAAAGAGAAAACATTGAAAAATTAGCTGATGAATTAACTAAAGAAGGTTTCGAAAATATCGTTGTTTTAGGTATTGGTGGAACTTGGGCTGAGTGGTATCCAGTAGTTGAATATTGCAAGCATTTAAGTGACTTCCCAATTTATCTTGAGAATGCTGGAGAATTTTTAGTTAAACAGAATATGAGTTATTTAACAAAAAAATCTTTAGTTTTAACAGCTTCTGCATCTGGAAATACAAAAGAAATTTTAGAAGCTTCTAAATTATGTATAAGTAAAGGAATTCCTGTGTTTGGATTTACAAAAGATGAAACTACACCTTTAGCAAAACTATTGACTAAAGCTATATATAACCCTTGTGGTGATTGCGAAGATTCATATCTAATGTATTTTATGTTAGCATTGCGTTTATATAAGAACTTAGGTTATTTTTCTCAATATGATAGATGGGCAGATCAAATGAAAAATTTACACACTAATTTGATAAGAATACGTGAAGAATTTGAACCAAGAGCTGCTGAAATTGCTAGGAAATATAGTAAAGAGCCATATACAATGTTTGTAGGTTCCGGTGTTCTATGGGGTGAAACTTATTTATTTTCTATGTGTATTTTGGAAGAGATGCAGTGGGTAAGAACCAAAGCAGTTAAATCTTCTGATTTCTTTCATGGACCATTAGAATTAGTTGAAAAAGACTTGCCAGTATTTTTAGTAATGGGTGAAGATGAATATCGTCAACTAGATGAACGTGTAGAACGTTTTGCTAAAAAGTTTACTGATAAGCTAGAAGTATTTGATACTAAGGATTTTCAATTGACTGATATTGATGATGAATTTAGAGTGATTGTTTCACCAATGATTGCTACAGCCATCCTCACAGAAAGACTTGCTGCCCATTATGAACTTAATACAGGACATAGTTTAGAATTTAGACGTTACTATCGTCAATTCGAATATTAAAATGAAAAAGTATACAACAGTGTTGTTTGATATGGATGGGGTTCTAATAAATTCAGAACCCGTCTATATTAATAGGTTGAAACAATTCTTTAATTTAAATAATATTGCTTATAAAGATGATGAATTTAATTATATTGTAGGCAATACACCAAAGAATTATGATGATTTTGTTAAGTCTACTTGGGCAAGGAGTAGAGATATTAAGGAATATTTAAAAGCACAAAGAGAATTTTATAAATTGTATGGTGAAATAGATTACAAAAAAATACTATTTCCTAATGTTTTGAGCACCATAAAATCCTTAGCAGATAATAATTTTATACTTGGATTGGCATCTTCATCACCATCGAAAGACGTAGAAAGTATGCTTAATCAAACAGGTCTAGCTAAGTATCTTTGTAATTACCTTACTAGTGATGATGTAATAGAAACTAAGCCCAATCCTCAGATATACATTGATTTAATGAAAAAACTTTCTGTAAACTCAGAGAGTGTATTAATAGTTGAAGATTCTTATTTTGGAATTATGGCTGGAAAGAATGCTGGTGCGGATGTAGCGGCAATAGCCTGTAAAGATTTTATGCAAGATCAATCTTTTGCTGATTATATTATTAAAGATGTTAGCGAAATATTGAATTTTATATGAAATTGAATTTTTGATTACTTTTGAACTCTACTTTATTACTTAAATAAAGTAAAGTTTTAAAAGGAATTTTGTATAGTTTTACCTCCAATATAGTTTGAAACCAAATAGCATATTTTCATTTTTGAAAATATGCTATTTGGTTTATTATATATTTTATAAAATATTGTTATAATAGAATAAAAGGTAAAACACTTAAGCTTTTAAATATATCGAATTGAGTTTTTTTATTTATAGATATATAAATCGGTGAAGGAGATAAGCATGATTAAAATATTATTAGTTGAGGATGACATGGCAATTACTGTTGGAGTTGAATATGCCCTTAAAAAAGAAGGCTTTTCTGTAAGTTCGGCAAAAAATATAAAGGAAGCTAAGGAAAAGCTTAATAATGAAGCATTTAATTTGATGCTTTTGGATGTACTTTTGCCAGATGGAAGTGGGTATGATTTATGTAAAGAGTTAAGAACTTCTGACAGTAATTTACCTATAATTTTTATGACTGCTTGTGACGAAGAGGTAAACGTAGTTTTGGGCCTTGATTTAGGTGGGGATGATTATATAACCAAGCCTGTTAGGATTAAAGAGCTTGTTTCAAGAATAAACGCAGTTTTAAGGAGAAATAAAGTAATTAGTAATGAACCTCCAAGAAGAATGCAAACGGGTAATATAGTTATAGAACCTCTTAAGTTTAAAATATTTAAAGATGGTAAGGAAATAAATTTGACGTCTATGGAATACAAACTTATTTTATTATTTATAGAGAATAAGGGGAATGTGCTCTCTAGAAGTACAATAATTGAAAAGCTTTGGGATATAGATGGCAATTTTGTAGATGAGAATACACTTAATGTTTATATAAAGCGGTTAAGAGAGAAAATAGAAGAGAATTTAAAGGAGCCAGAATACATTCAAACCGTAAGAGGTCTTGGCTATAGATGGAATAAAGAGGTGATAAAGCTTGAGTAATATTTTTAAAAATGAAGAAGTAAAAAGCATTACTATAAAATTTTTAATTATTCAAATAGTTGTACTTTTAGGTTGGTATGTATTGTTAAATGCTGGTATATCAGGATTAAATAAAAAATATATTTCTTCAAATAAGGTTATTTGTGCAAGAATTTTAAAAAATCACCCAGAAGAAAAAGAGCAAATAGTAAAAGTTTTTACTCAAGGACCAAGCAGTACAGAAATAAAAGAAAGTAATGATATTTTGAATGATTACGGATATACCTATGAACTTGAAGCCTATAAAAACCCGCTCATTATTGAATTTAAAAATAAGACTGTGCTTATGGGAATTTTGTTTTTAAGCTTGACAGTTTTTATTTTGTATTTTTTGGCATTTAATGCTTTGAAAGGTATGTTTAAAAAAATAAGAGAGGTATACAAGGCTTCTGAGGCTTTAGTAGAGGGAAATTTTAATGTTAACTTTCCGGAGAATGGAGAGGGAGATTTTTATATATTAGGACATGAATTTAATGTAATGGCTAAAAGACTTAAGGAAAGCTTATCAAATTTGAAAAATGATAAAACTCAGCTTAAAAACATAATATCAGATATATCTCATCAGCTAAAGACACCGCTTGCTGCTTTGATTATGTATAATGACATAATGCTTAATGATAACGAAATGAAGTGGGAAGATAGAAAAAACTTTCTTCAAAGATCTACGGAACAGTTAAATAGGATGGAATGGCTTGTCATAAATTTGCTTAAAATGGCAAGGCTTGAAGCTGGTGCAGTAGAATTTCATATTAAGAATGAAAAACTGCTTACCACTGTGAAAAATGCATTAAAACCACTTATATATAAATTAAAAGAAAAGAAGCAGAATTTAATATTAAATGTAGATGATAGTATAAAAATTAAACATGATTCTAAGTGGATGGCAGAATCGATTTCCAATATTGTTAAAAATTCAATCGAACATACAGGAGAGGCTGGAACAATAGAAATAAGTGCAGAAGAAACTCCACTTTCCGTTCAGATAAGTATAAAGGATAATGGAGAAGGTATAAGCGAGAAAAATATAAACAAAATATTTAAACGCTTTTATAAAGGAGAAAATTCTACTAACCCTGAAAGTATAGGAATAGGACTTGCACTTACTAAGCAAATTGTTGAAAGTCAAGGTGGAAGTATAATGGTAAGTAGTAAGGTTGGAGTAGAAACAGAATTTAAGATAACATTTTTAAAGACAATAATCTAAAAAAGAGCGAAGTAACAATGCTTCGTCGCATACACATATGCGGGGTTTGGGCTTAAGCCCATTATCCTTCTAGAACAATATAAAACCACTCTTGATAATAAATTTTATAAATCTAAGTGGTGATTCTAAACGAGTACCTGCTTAGTGTATAGAAGAATAATGGGCTTCGCCCAAGCCTCGTGCATGCTTACTCACTGAAAAGATGCTCAGACAGATTAAAGTATTAAATTTTAATAGTTAAATCTGTAGAAATAATTAAAAATATAATATATAATAAGATTTAAGAAACAGGTAACCGGTTGACATATGCTCTGAAAACGTTTTGCGGGGAGGATTAATAATGAAGTATATTTTAGAAAGAGTACAAAAAATATGTGATGAATTGAAAAAATATGTTTATTCACAAGGAATACCTATAACTAATTATAAAATTCATGATGGTAATTTTCTTGGAATGGAGGAAATAGATAAAGTCAAAGAAGGCTGGAACGATTTTAAAACAGGAGATTTATGGGGTGGAAGGGATAAGCATTCCTGGTTTAAAACTAAAGTTGAAGTTCCAAAAGAATTTGATGGCAAGACCATTGCATTAAATTTTTATACCTTTGAAGAAGGCTGGGATGCAGTTAATCCACAATTTATAATTTATATAAACGGTAAGCAAGTGCAAGCCTTGGACATTAATCATAGGGAGGTAATGCTATCTCATGAGGCAAAGGCTGGAGAAATTTATGAGGTGGATTTGCATGCTTATGGTGGTATGCTTAAGGATAAAAAGGCTACACTTAATGGAGAATTAGCTGTTATAGATATTGAAACTAGAGAACTATATTTTAACTTGCAGGTACCTGCATGGGTTTGCAAAAGTTTAGACCCTCAGGATAAAAGAAGAATAGACATGCTTTGCGTATTAAATGCTGCTGTTAACATACTTGATTTTAGAAAAATATTTTCAAAAGATTATTATGACAGTATTAACGCGTCAAATGAATATTTAAAAAGTGAATTTTATGAGAAACTTTGTGGAAAAGAGGATGTTATTGCAACATGTACAGGGCATACACATATAGATGTTGCATGGCAATGGACAGTGGCTCAAACCAGGGAAAAAGCAGGTAGAAGCTTTTCAACTGTTTTAAAGCTTATGGAAGAGTATCCAGAGTATATTTTTATGTCAAGCCAACCTCAGCTTTATAAATTTGTAAAAGAAGACTATCCTGAAATATACTCTAAAATAAAGGAAAAGGTTAAAGAGGGAAAGTGGGAGCCAGAAGGCGCTATGTGGCTTGAAGCAGATTGCAATGTTACCTCAGGAGAATCTCTTGTGCGTCAAATATTGTTTGGTAAAAGATTTTTTAAAAGGGAATTTGAAGCCGAAAGTGAAGTGCTTTGGCTTCCGGATGTATTTGGATACAGTGCGGCACTTCCACAAATATTAAAAAAGTCTGATGTTAATTATTTTATGACTACCAAAATCTCCTGGAATCAATTTAATAAGATGCCTTATGATACATTTATGTGGAAGGGTATAGATGGAACTGAAATTTTAACACACTTTATAACCACTAAAGACATATCTGGTCCTTTAAGTGAGCATTTTACAACTTATAATGGCAACATACATCCAGAAGCTATTATAGGTGCATGGGATAGATATCAAGAGAAGGATATAAATAATAATGTGCTTGTATGCTTTGGTTATGGAGACGGTGGTGGTGGAGCTACCTATGAGATGCTTGAAGCTGCAAGAAGGCTAAATAAAGGTATTCCAGGATGTCCTAAGGTTGAAATGGGGACCTCAAAGGATTACTTCAAAAGAGTTGAGAATAAGGTTAAGGATAACAAAAGACTTCCAAAGTGGGTTGGAGAATTGTATCTAGAGTATCACAGAGGAACGTACACTTCAATGGCAAGAAATAAAAGGGATAATAGACTTAGCGAGAACATATATCTTGCGGCTGAAAAGTTAAGCTCTATTGCTGCAATTTTAAATAAAGATTATCCTTTTGAAGCTTTAAATAAAGGATGGGAAAAAATTCTTCTTAATCAATTTCATGATATACTACCTGGTTCATCAATAGAAGAGGTGTATGAGGTTACAAAAGAAGAATACAAGGAAATAATAAGCTCAGGTAAAAATGTTTTAAAAGCTTCGGCTAAATTTATAACTTCAAATATAGAACTTAACCAAAAATCAGTTGTAGTATTTAATTCACTGTCATTTACAAGGAGTGATATTTGTAAATTTGAAGTACCTCCTTATATAAAGAATCCAGCTCTTATAGATGAAAATGGGCAGGAGATAATTTGCCAGAGAATTTCTCAAAATGAGGCTATTTTCTTTGCAGAAGATATTCCTTCAAGTGGCTATAGAACTTATGCTGTAGTAGAAGCTTCAAAAGCTGATATTTTACCTAAAATGATAATTAATGCTAAGCTAGCAGAAAATAAATTCTTTAAGGTTATATTTAATGAAAATGGAGAAATAGAAGCTTTATATGATAAGGCTAATGAAAGAGAGCTTATAAAGCAAGGGTTACTTGGAAATGAACTTCAAGCCTTTGAAGATAAGCCGATGAATTTTGATAATTGGGATATTGATATATATTATTCCGAAAAGATGTGGAAAATAGATGATGTAATTAGCATAGATATTGTAGAAAATGGACCTGTCAGAGCAGCTTTAGAAATAAAAAAGAAATTTGTTGATTCAATAATAGTACAAAAAATATATATTTATAGAGAGCTAGCAAGGATTGATTTTAACAATTATGTAGATTGGAAACAATCTCAAGTTCTTCTTAAGGCAGCTTTTCCAATAGATATCAATGCAAGTAAAGCTACCTATGAAATACAGTATGGAAACGTAGAAAGACCAACCCACGAAAACACTTCCTGGGATATGGCTAAGTTCGAGGTTTGTGGCCACAAATGGGCGGATTTATCTGAAGGTGGCTTTGGTGTAAGCTTACTAAATGACAGTAAATATGGATATGATATAAAAGATGGTCTGATGAGACTTACGCTTATTAAAAGTGGAATAGACCCAAATCCTAATGCAGATAAAGAAGAGCACTTTTTCACATATTCTATTTATCCTCATAGTGGGAATTGGAGAGAGGGAAGTACTGTTCAAATGGCATATATGCTTAACAATCCTCTTTATACTGTTTTAGAGGAAGAGCATAATGGAATTTTGCCAAAAGAACTTTCCTTTGTAAAGATAAATAAAGAAAATGTAATAATTGAAGTTATTAAAAAGGCAGAGGATGATTGTGACATAATAGTAAGGCTTTATGAATGTCATAATAAGAGAAGCAGTGTAACCTTAGAATTTTTTAGGAATATAAAAAGTGCGTATGAGTGCAATCTAATGGAAAGATATTTAGATGATGTTAATTTTGGAGACAATAGAATTAACTTTACAGTTAAGCCTTATGAAATAAAGACTTTTAAAATCAAACTTGACAGCTAGGAATGTATTTGGTAATATGTAAAAAAATAATATTTAAATGCTTTGAAGGGAAAGAGTAAGTTATCTAAAGTTTCTACAGAGAATTTCCGTTATATATAACTAATGAATTTTAGTAAGTTATATTTTGGTGAGAGGAAAATGAAAATAGGATATTCTGAATACGTCTCTGAGCTTAACACTGAAGATATTAGGTGTCTACGGAAGCTTCAACCGTTAAAATGATAGAGTATAAGCAAAGTGAATCTTAAATTATTTTGTTATGCATTGCTGTACTTGAAAAGATTAATATTGCGAAGTATTAGTAAATTAAGGTGGTACCGCGGGAATACAACTCTCGTCCTTGTGAATTTTTCATGAGGATGAGAGTTTTTTTATTAATAAAATTATGCTGAATTTGGAGGGTATACTCTGAATAAAAGTTAAATTGGAAGGGTGGTAATAAAAATGTTAAGTGTAGAAGAACAAATAAAGATTATAAATAAGGGAGTAGAGGAGATAATAAATAAGGAGGAACTTCAAGAAAAATTAAAAAAGTCTATTGAAGAAGGAAGACCCCTTACTGTAAAGTTAGGACTTGATCCCACAGCACCAGATATACACCTTGGGCATGCAGTAGTGCTTAGAAAAATAAAACAAATGCAGGATTTAGGACACAAAGCGGTGATAATCATAGGAGATTTTACTGGAATGATAGGAGATCCAACTGGAAAATCAAAGACAAGAAAGCAGCTTACAAGGGAAGAAGTAGTTCAAAATGCCAAAACCTATGAAAAGCAAATTTTTAAGGTGCTTGATAAGGACAAAACAGAATTAAGATTTAACAGTGAATGGCTCTCAAAATTAAATTTTAAGGATGTAATAGAACTAGCATCAAAATACAGTGTTACCAGAATGCTTGAGAGAGAAGATTTTAAAAACCGTTTTAATAATCATGTAAGCATAGGAATTCACGAATTTTTTTACCCTTTAATGCAGGCATATGATTCTGTTGCAATTAAAGCGGATATAGAGATGGGAGGAACTGATCAAAAGTTCAATGTACTTATGGGAAGAAACTTACAAAGTGAATATGGTGAAGAAAAACAAATTGCACTTTTTATGCCTATTCTTGAAGGAATAGATGGAGTAGAAAAAATGAGTAAAAGTCTAGGAAATTATGTTGGAATAAATGAAGATGAAAATACAATGTATGAAAAGATAATGAAAATACCAGATAATTTAATAATAAAGTACTTTGAACTTGCTACGGATATACATCCAGATGAAATTGATAATATAAAAAACGATCTTAAAAATAAAAATCCAAGAGATATAAAAATGAGGCTTGCAAATGAGATTGTAAAATTGTATCATGGAGAGAAAAATGCAGTTAAAGCAGAAGAACACTTTAAAACGGTATTTCAAAATAACAGTATACCAGAGGATATTAAAGAAATTAAAATTGATGAGAATGAAGATATAATATCATGCATTGTTGCGGCAGGGTTTTCAAGTTCTAAAAGTGATGCAAGAAGACTTATAAAACAGGGTGCAGTGAAGGTAAACGGAGACAAAATAACAGAGTTCAATATATGCTTAAAAAATGGAAGTATATTAAAGGTTGGAAAGGCAAAACTTGTTAGAATTATAAGGTAAAACTTCAAAAAATATTAAATTCAAATAGATGATTGTAAAAAAAATATAAAAGTTTGCTCTTATATGGTATAATAATCATATATTTATGCATACTTATTGGGGAGGGGGATAATGTGGGTAATGTCATGATAAAAGATATGAATAGTGTTCAATTAAGAAAATACATAAAAAATACTAAAGAATTAATAGAACAACAATTAGAAGAATATATAAAACTTAATAATGAGAAACTAATGGATAATGAGCAGATAAACAATTTAAGAAAAAGAGCTTATAATATTAAAGAGATATATGAATACGTAAATTGGGCTAATAGTAAGATGCAAATTAATGAGAATATAGCCGCAAGTATAAAAACAATACCAAAGCGCGGAGAAATTTGGACCTGTCAGTTGGGAAAAAATATAGGTTCTGAAGAAAATAAAATAAGACCTGTAGTGATTATACAAAACAATACAGGAAATGAAAAAGGACCTACAACAATAATAGCTCCAATATCAAATAGAAGGAAAAAAATAGCGGCACATATAGAGATAAGGGAAAGTGATTATATACTTGTAAAAGGTGAAGAAAATAAAATTACAGGTACTGTTTTATGTGAACAGATAAAAGTTGTGTCAAAGGCAAGGCTTGGAAGACATATTGCGACATTAAATGATGAATTTGTCAATAAAATATTGAATTTAAAATTAAAGTTATCAATAGATGTTTAATTTGTTGGTTTAAGTCATATAATAGAAAATTTATATAAAAAAATGTTGATAAAACTTCAAATTAGTAATATAATAATTTTGTGAGTGTTTTACATACCTAGTCTTGTCTAGGAGATCATATCCCATATTTCTTTTATTATGTTATCATACCTGGCATAGGCTGGGAGACTATATATCATATAATACCATTAAAAATGATTCCAAAGTGCAATCAATGATTACATTTTGGAATCATTTTTTTACTTATATTAAATTATTATATGGTTTTTAATTTTACAAAAAAGCTTATTTTATTTTTTTTGCAGTCAGCATATATTTCTCCACCATGAAGGTCAACTATGCTTTTTGCAATTGCAAGACCGAGACCACTTCCACCGGTTGAGGTTGAGCGTGATTTTTCAATTCTATAAAATCTTTCAAATATTTTTTCAAGATCACTATTGCCTATATGATTGCCTGCATTTTCTACACAAAATATAGCTTCTTCATTTTCTCTATAAAGTTTTATATTTATTTGACCTGGTTTCACGCTGTATTTTATGGCATTAGCAAGAAGATTTTCAAAAACCCTTAATATTTTATTAGTATCTACATCTACAATTAGTCTTTCCTTACAAATTTCTTTTATTACCTTAAGATTATTTTCATCAAATATAGGAATCATTTCTTCTATAAGTTGTTCGATAAATTCATTTAAAGCAACACATTCTTTATTTAGTGTTATGCTTTCGTTTGTAAGCTTAGTATACTCAAATAAATCCTCTATGAGTATCTTTAATTTTTCGGATTTGTTGTAGGCTATATTTAGATATTCCTCCATTTGAGCTTGATTTTCATATTTTTTGTTTTTTAGCAGCCCTAGGTATCCCATAATTGAGGTGAGTGGTGTTCTAAGGTCATGGGACACATTTGTTATAAGTTCATTTTTGGCCTTCTCAGCTTTTCTTTCTTTTTCAATTTTTGAGCTAACTTCACAAGCCATGTAATTTATATTAGTTGATAATTTAGAAAGCTCATCATGACCTTTTGTATTTACCTTATAATGTAGGTTGCCTTTAGATATTTCAATTAAGCCATTGGATATTTCTTCTATGTATCTCATCTTTTTTCTAGTAAATAAAAGAAACAAAAATATAAATGACGTTATTCCTGTAACTATGGATAGTAAACCGTCACCTGAGTGGCTATATACAATAACTCCTTGAGGAATGCCATTCACTATTAGAAAGCCTTTTTTATCCTTTAAACTAACAGGATAGAATGAATAAAATTCTTTATTGTAGGAACTAGAGTTTTTTTCTTTATAATTAGAAACACCATATTCTTCTAAAAACTTATTGGTAGAGTTTTTAATAACATCATATAGGTTTATTTTTTTTAAAATTGAGTAAGGCTTAGAATCCATAATAACATTTCCTTGTAAATCTGTTATTACTGCATTTAAATGAGAATCTTCATATAGCTCATCCATAACATCTTGTATATCAGAAGGAGAGCTATTTTTGCTGTAAATATCGTTAAGCTTAGAGGCAGCTCTTCTGGTAGCATCATCTATTTTTCTAATTCCATAAGTGTATTCTATACTTGCATTTTTTTTAGCAGAAATTGAATTCAAAATTGTATTAAATATTATTCCAATTCCTATAGATAGAAAAAATGAAAGTACAAATACAAAAATAAGCTCTAATCTTAAACTTTTTCTTGCGATGCCCCATAATTTTCTAATTGGGTTTAAGAGGAGTTTTAGAGATGGAAATTTAATTTTCAATTTTATATCCTACCCCCCAAACAGTTTTTATATATATGGGTTTTCTCGGATTCTGCTCTATTTTTTCTCTTATTTTTCTTATGTGCACCATAACAGTATTTTCAGATTCCATAAAGGATTCTTTCCAAACCGTTTCATAGATTTTTTCTATACTGAATACAATGCCTCTATTTTCGGCAAGTAGCCTTAAAATATCAAATTCTCTAGGAGTAAGCTTTATGTCTTTGTTACCTATTTTAACCTCATGAGTATTGACATTTATTACTAGGTCATCAACCTCGATGAAACCATTTTTACTATCGGGTTTTTTAAATTCATTAAGCTTTAAATAACGTCTTAATTGTGATTTTACCCTTGCTACAAGTTCTAGAGGATTAAATGGTTTTGTGATATAGTCATCGGCTCCGGTTGTTAAGCCCATTATTTTATCTATGTCTTCACTTTTGGCAGAAAGCATTATTATAGGTGTATTTTTTTCTTCACGTATTTTCATACAGGTTTGTATACCGTCCATTTTAGGCATCATAATATCAAGCAATATTAAATCAATATTATTATTCTTTAAAAGCTCAAGCGCAGCTATGCCATTTTCAGCTTTTAGAGTTTTATAGCCCTCGTTTTTTAAGTATATATCAATTAAGTCTCTAATTTCTTTTTCATCATCCACAATAAGAATTGTTTCTTTTTCCATGCGATAAATCTCTCCCAATCAAATTTAAAAACAGGTCGTATAACTGTCTCAACTAATAATATAGCACATAATATATCTAAAAGCACATGTTGCTTTATTAGCAACGTTGATAGTATTATAAGCATACTTATAAAGTATATCAATGGTTTTGTGTATTTTTTGTGTATTTTTAATGTTTTTATAGATTTTATTATTATATAGCAGGATATCACATGTATGCTTGGAAAACAATTAAATGGCTTATCAAATTTGTATATTAGACGTATTATATTTGTAAATATATCGTTTCCTATAAGCTCAGGACGCGGCACTGTTGTTTGGAAAAAGTAGAATATAAAATATGAGATAATAAGGCAAACTATATAAGTTATTACTGCTCGCAAGTATATCTTTCTATTTTTAAAGTAAATATATATTAGTATTATATATGTGAACACATACCAAGTTATATAAGGAACAATAAAAACCTTTACAAATGGCAAACATTCATCAAATATTGTGGAAAGATTGTGGATTTTTCCATGAGGGGCATTTAAAAATTTATATATTATGTGGAGTAAAGGAAGTATAAGCATAAAACTTAAATAAAATAAACTGTTTTTTATATCCTTGCCTTTATTCATTGAACCCCCCCCTTTTTTTTTTTTTTGAATATTTGTAAAAACCCCATAATATAATTATATATGTTTTTTATGTAAAAATGTTCAAGTAATTATTAAAAAATTATAAAAATTTTACTATAGCATATAACTATAGATGAACAACTTGCAATTTCAACCTTTTAACTTGTCTATCTATATTTAGAGGAGGTGTAAGGCTTAGATAGAGTATTTTAAGGTACATATGCAGATTCTACATATTTTCTACATATTTTTATATTATCATTTAATATGATTTCATAAATATGTGAACTAAATGTTACTCTATAAAAAGGAGCGATATGTATTGAAAAAGACATCTAGGGTGATTGCAATTGCTATTACTATGGTTTTGATAAGTCAAGTTAAAGTGAATGCTGCACCAATATCTAGTGAGATACAGTTACAGCAAAATAAGAATTCGTTGAAGCAAGCAAAAGATAAGAGGGAAAAACTTGAAGCGAGTATTGAAAAATTAGATAGCCAAATTGAAGACTATATGATTAAAATAGAACAAAATAAAAAGCTCATAGGGTCAACAGAAAATGACATTAGTGCTACAGAGAAAAATATAACTGAGATAGAGGGAGAAGTAAGTACTAAAAAGGATATAATGGCTAAGAGAATAAAAATTGTGTATATGAATAATCAAACTGATTATCTGGAAATTCTTTTGCAATCAAAGAGTTTTAGTGATTTAATCGCAAGAATGGAGTCAATTGGGAAAATAATAAAATTTGATAAAGAAATGATAGGCTATTTAGATGATAAAAGAGCAGAAGTAGAAAATCAAAAAAAAGTTATTCAAGAAAAACAAAAGGGGCTACTTGCATTAAAAAGTGAAAATGAGAGTAAATTAGTAAGGTTAAATAGTAGCGTAACTTCTCAAAAAAAATTAATTGAGCAGGCTAAGCTTGAAGAAAATTTATTTGCATCAAAGGTAGATGAGTCTCAAGCTAAAATAAATTCAACTATGGTTTTAAGGGAAAAAGAGAGAATTGAAGCACCTAAATATAATTCTTCAGCTGGGGCAGCACCTGTTTCTGATGGCAGTGTAATGGCATATGCTTCAAGCTTTCTAGGAACTCCTTATCTTTGGGGTGGAACAAGCCCTTCTACAGGTTTTGATTGTTCGGGTTTTACGCAATATGTATATGGTCATTTTGGGGTTAGACTTGGGAGAACAACATATGATCAAATAAAAAATGGATATGGAGTTTCAAAAGATGAGCTTAAGCCAGGGGATTTAGTTTTCTTTGGACAAGGAGGAAATCCTACTCACATGGGAATGTATGTTGGAAATAATACATATATTCACGCTCCAAGAACTGGGGATGTGATAAAAATATCATCAATGGATAGATCAGATTATATTACTGCAAGAAGAGTAAAATAGGGAAAATGCCTAGATTATAAAAAGAATACACTAAAAAATTAAGCCTATATCTTAAATCACTTATAAAAATGAGATATAGGCTGATTTTACTATTTTGTATTATCATTTAATTTTAATGTTTTACCATTAGAATCATTATTATTCTCATCATTATTACAACAATTTTTATTTTTGTTACTATCACACATCATTAATATCATCATCGAAATCATCATTAATGGACATAAGAAAGGTGTTATTTTTCCGAGTATATTGCCAGCACTAGGACTATACTTTGTTATAATTGGTAAAAGTGCAAAAATGGCTATGGGTAAACCACAACAAATGATCATATGCAGCATATGTTTTAATGGGCTGTGTTTATGAGTCCCTTGTTTTTCTTTGCTATTTTTATGACAATTCATAATTATCCCTCCGAAATTTTGACTTGCTTACATCTTAAAACTTTTATATGAAGAAATTATGAAGGGTATTAAAGAAATATTTTTAGATGCTTAAATATAATTGAATATCTACTAATAATATAATAAACTATAGGTGCTAGATATTTTAAGTATTTAGCACCTATAGTTTATATAAATTTAGAGGTATTAAGAATGAATAAGACAATTGGAATACTGGCGCATGTAGATGCTGGTAAAACTACATTTTCTGAACAGGTTTTATATCACACTAAAAGTATAAGAAGTAGAGGAAGAGTTGATCATAAAGATTCATTTTTGGACAATAACGATATAGAAAAAAAGAGAGGAATAACTGTATTTTCTGAGCAGGCTATTTTTAATTACAAGGAGTCTACATATTATTTAGTTGACACTCCAGGACACGCTGATTTTTCAGCTGAAATGGAAAGAGCCATAAAAATTATGGATTATGCTATTGTTATAATAAGTGCAGTTGAAGGAATTCAGGGACAAACGGAGATAATATGGGAGCTTCTTAGAAAACACAACATTCCAACTTTCTTTTTTATTAATAAAATAGATAGAGTTGGGGCAGATGTCAATAGAGTGCTTAAAGAGATAAAGGAGAACTTAACAAAAGAAGTTTTCTTTATTGATAGCACTAACTTTAGTGATGAAGTTATAGAATTTATTGCTGAAAAAGATGAAAAGCTTTTAGAAGTATACTTTAAGGATGGATATCAGGAAGATTTATGGATTTCATCAATGAGAAAGCTAATTAAAAAGAATGAAATATTTCCATGTATGAGTGGAGCTGCACTTCAAGATGAAGGTATTGAAGAGTTTTTAGAGGTTTTTGATATGTTATCTTATACTAATTATGATAAAAATGAGACTTTTAGTGGCATTATTTATAAGATAAGACATGATAATTCTAGAAATAAAATTACGTATATAAAGGCCCTTTCTGGAAGTTTAAGAGTTAAAGAAGAATTGCAAATCGAAGACAAAATTGAAAAAGTAAATGAATTAAGAGTTTATAATGGAAATAAATTTGAAACTGTCAATGAAGTATTTGCGGGGCAAATTTTTGGTGTCACAGGACTTTTAAGCTCAAAGGTTGGATTTGGAGTAGGGAAGCTTCAGGAAAAAGCTAATTATGACTTAGTTCCAACTTTAAAATCAAAGGTTTTATTTAATGAAAAATTAAATCCAAAGGATATGTTAAATTACTTTAAAACTTTAGAGGAAGAAGATCCAGCACTTAATGTAGTATGGCATGAAAAGTTAAAGGAAATTGAAGTTCATATTATGGGAAAAATTCAGCTTGAAGTTTTAAAAGAAGTAGTTAAAGAAAGGTTTAACGTAGATGTAGATTTTGGGCCTTGTGAGATTTTATATAAAGAGACAATTGCAAAAGAAACTATTGGATGTGGTCATTTTGAACCGCTTAGGCATTACGCAGAAGTACATTTAAGGTTAGAGCCAGGGGAGAGGAATACTGGAATTGTATTTTTAAGTGAATGTAGTCTGGAAAACCTTGAAATTAACTATCAAAGGCTAGTACAAACGCATATTTTTGAGAGAGAACATAGAGGAGTACTTACAGGTTCTGCTATTACGGATTTAAAGATTACGCTTATAAATGGAAGGTCGCACATTAAACATACAAGTGGAGGGGATTTTAGAGAGGCTACCTACAGAGCTTTAAGACAGGGAATTGAAAGTACAGAAAATATACTCTTAGAACCATATTATAAGTTTAAAATTGACGCAGATATAGACTACATGGGAAGGATTTTGTCTGATATACAAAAATTAAATGGAAGCTTTGAGCCTCCTAAAATTTTCGGCAATAAGATTACTGTAGTTGGAAGAGGACCAGTAGCTACGTTTATGAATTATGCAATGGAAATTACTGAAATTACAAATGGAAAAGGGCGCATAAGTTTTAAATTTGATGGATACGATGTCTGTCATAATTCAGAAGCTGTAATAAATGAAATTGGTTATAATAAAAATAGTGATATGGAATATACATCAACTTCAGTTTTTTGCTCAAAAGGCCAGTCATATTTGGTTCCTGGAAATGAGGCAAAAGAATACATGCACTGTTAGATATGGCTAGGGCACATGAAATATTGAAATTGATAATATCAAATTAATACTGTTAAATTGGAAGTTGACTTATAGTAAAATTGACAAAGTACAGAGTACAGTGAAGATGGATTTACCTTTCGTTTCACTTAGGTAAATATTAGAACTTAATTGGTTCAGCTGCGCTGAACATTATGTTTTACGCCATGCGTAAGCATTAAGTTTAATATTTTTCGAAGCATAGCTGAGAAAAAACATCCTTTACTGTACTCTGTACTTTGTACTCTGCTTAAAGTTCCTGTTTGTCAGAATAAATTTGGTATTAGTAAATTATTAATATAAAAAGTAAAATATTATATTGACATTAACAGCAAATAAATGTATTATAAGTATAAAATATACATATAATAAAATTAAAAAAATAAATAATATATGTTGCAAGATATATGTTTTACTTTCATGTGTTAATGTTTTGTAGTACTAAGTAATTATGATAATGATAAGGTTTACAATAAATACTGATAGTTACGTTGTTTTGGAAGCATCGGTTATAGTTAAAAATTAAGCACCTTTTGGAGAATTTTATTATATTAATAAGTTTATTTAGTTTGCTGATAAAATAGCTTAAAATAAAAAGTTTAAAGCTGTTTTTGAAAGAAAATTTTTTCTCATGGAGGTACAATTATATGTTTACGGAATATAACACAGAATAAGTTATTAATTTAGAGAAACAGCCATCAAAATAAAAAAATAATTTGCAAAAATTAATGTTTAAATACTATTTGATGAGTAGTAAATAAAAATTTAGGGGGATAAATTATGTTTAAATTAAGTAAGAAATTTTTATCTTTGTCTATGGCTCTTTCAATAGGTTTATTTAGTATGCTTCCATTAACTACACATGCAGCAACAACAGATTATTGGCAAAATTGGAGTGATGGTGGGGGAACAGTTCAACCTACTAATGGCTCAGGGGGAAATTATAGTGTTTCATGGTCAAATTGCGGAAACTTTGTTGTTGGTAAAGGCTGGACCTATGGGTCTCCAAATAGAGTGATAAACTACAATGCTGGAGCTTTTTCTCCTTCTGGAAATGGATACTTATCTCTTTATGGGTGGACAAGGAATTCACTTATAGAATATTATGTTGTTGATGATTGGGGAAGCTATAGACCTACTGGACAATACAGGGGTACTGTAAACAGTGATGGTGGAACATATGACATATATACAGCTACGAGATATAATGCACCTTCAATTGATGGTAATACAACATTTACTCAGTTTTGGAGCGTTAGACAATCAAAGAGATCAATAGGCACAAACAATGCAATAACTTTTAGCAACCATGTTAATGCATGGAGAAGTAAAGGAATGAATCCTGGCAGCAGTTGGGCTTACCAGATGATAGCTACAGAAGGATATCAAAGTAGTGGATATGCTAATGTAACAGTGTGGTAGCAGGTTATCTGCAAGGAGTAATAGCTACTTTTATAATATTTAGACATGGGTATAAGGCCGCCGGACATTAAAGTAGGCGGTCTTATGTGAAAACGATTTAATATACATAATGCCTAAAGGAGATATTTATATGAGAAAATTATTGATTTTTCTTTTAATGACAATGATGATCGCTGTCAGTGCTTGTTCTAAGGAGAAGCCTAATAATCTTGTATTAGTTAAGGGCGGGAAATTTATAAATACAAAGACCAATTATTATGGGACAAATATAAAAATGCTGGACTTTTATATTGGAAAATATGAAGTTACTCAAAAAGAATGGGAAAGTGTTATGGGAACTAATCCTTCAAAATTTAAAGGTGACAATTTGCCTGTAGAAATGGTAAGCTGGTATGATTGTATTGAATACTGTAATAAAAGGAGCACAAAAGAAGGATTAAAGGAATATTACAAAATAGACAAAGATAAAAAGGACCCTAATAACAAAAATGATAGGGATAATATAAAGTGGACAGTAACTATTAATAAAGGAGCTAATGGTTATAGATTGCCTACAGAAGCAGAGTGGGAATATGCTGCAGGTGGAGGAGCAAAAAGCAAGAATTACACATATAGCGGAAGTAATAAGGCAGATGAGGTTGCATGGTATTGGAAAAATTGTGGAGATACCTACTTATCAGGTCAATGGAGCTGGCCAGCTATAGAAAATAACAATGGAAAAACAAAAACTGCTGGTATTAAGAAGTCTAATGAGTTAGGACTTTACGATATGTCAGGTAATGTGAGGGAATGGTGCTTTGAATGGTATGAAGAATTGAGTATACCAAGTGGTTATTTTAGGCTTTGCAAAGGTGGTGGATGGATTGGTGATGTAACCTGCTGTGAGCTCTCGTTTAGAGGTAAGTATGAGGCAAATAGTAGAGGTTCTGATGAAGGGGTTCGTGTATGCCGTAGCAAATAAATATTGTGAATTAACTAAGAAGTGAAGGGTTTTAACTTCACTTCCCATGTTAGTTCGCAATATTTATAAATTATGATTTAACAATTTTTAGTGCAACAGTCCCAAACTTTGAACTTTTTTATCTATATAAATAGATTACTCGTTTAATTCGTTATAACGCTGCAATCTATTTATATGAACAGCAAGGTAGGTTAATTCATCCTTTGGAATCGCTTCATTATAAACTTTTAGTAAGTAACTATTTATTTTAAAGGCAATTTCCATAGACTCTGGATACAAGGTTGCTATCTGATAAAACATTTCCTCATTTTCATCTTTTAGCATTTTATTACTAAAGAATCTTTCAACAAAAAACTTCACATGTGTGATGAAACGTTGATAGTGAATTCCATTTTCTTCAAGGCTCGTGCCTATAGAGTATCTTACTAAATTTACAATTTCGCCAATAAGTTTTGCAGATCTCATGCCATCACTAGAATCATTAGTTTCCGATTTAGCATTTATTATATGAAAGGCAATATTGGCGGCCTCTTCCTCTGGAAATGTGATATTTAATGATTTATTTAGGAGCTCCAATGCATACATGCCAATTTTAAATTCTTGTGGATAATAATTTTTAATTTCCCAGTAAATACGATTTGTTATATTGATTCCCTTTTTTGCTCTTTCAACTGCAAAATTTAAATGGTCAGTTAAAGTGAAATAGATATTTGTATTGAGTTTACATCCCAATTCCTTTTCAGCTTCAAAAATAATTTTTTGAGCCATTTCAAGATAAAGAGGGGGAATGGCTTCTAGTAAATCTAAATATTCTCTTATTTGATTGTTTTCAATAGGCCTAAAAATTTGATCTACTGTTTTTTTCTCAACAATATCTCCAACTTTTTTATTGTATCCAATACCCTTACCAAGGCAAACAAATTCTTTTTCATGTTCGTCAATGGCTAAAACAACACTTGAATTAAGAACTTTTCTTATCCTCATAGGTATTCCCCCTCCGATATCTATTCTAGAATTTCTCCATTCGTTGAAATGACTTTTTTATACCAAAAGAACGAATCTTTTTTTAATCGTTTTAGAGTGCCATTTCCATCATCATCTTGATCAACATAAATAAATCCATATCGCTTGCTCATTTGAGAAGTAGATACACTGATACAATCAATAGGCGCCCAGCTAGTATAACCTAGTAAGTCAACTCCCATATCTACTGCTTTTTTCATTTCTATTATATGCTCTTTAAAATATTCTATCCTGTAGGAGTCATGAATCGTTCCGTCCTCTAGAACTACATCTTTTGCTCCCATTCCATTTTCTACAATCATTAACGGAATTCTATATCTATCATATAGCTCAATTAGTGAAATATGAAGTCCAACAGGATCAATCTGCCATCCCCATTCTGTTGAAGGCAAATAAGGATTTTTTACTCCCATTATGGTGTTTCCAGCAGTTTTTTCTTTAGTGGAGTCTGAAGATTCTGTTCGTGACATATAATAACTAAAAGCAAGATAGTCAGCAGTATTCTCTTTTAAAATTATTTCATCATTATCTTCCATTTTAATCTCAACACCTAGGTTCTTTAAAAAAGTTTTGTGTAATTTAGGATACTCTCCAAAAATCTGAATATCAGCATGAGAGTAGTTCCCTAGGTTGCTGCTTAACGAGAGAAGTACATCATTGGGATTGCAAGTGTTAGGATAGGTAGTAAGCTTTGTCAGCATGCATCCCATTTTACTATCTTTAATAATTTCATGACATTCTTTTGTAGCTAAAGCTGCTGCAACATATTGATGATGCAAAGCTTGATAGATAGCATTATTTAACTTTCCTTCTTCACATTGATCTGGTATAATTCCAGCTGTAATAAATGGATGCCTACCCACACTATCAATTTCATTAAAGGTTAGCCAGTACTTAACATACTTTCCAAAAGACTCAAAGCATACTTTTGAAAACTTAACAAAATAACCAATTAATTTTCGATCAACCCATCCATTATACTTAAGACTTAAATTCAAAGGCATTTCATAGTGAGATAGTGTTACTATTGGTTCAATATTATACTTTTTAAGCTCTTTAAAGATATTTTCATAATACTTAATTCCATCATAGTTAGGTTCATTTTCCTCTCCTGTAGGAAAAATTCTTGTCCAAGCGATAGATAGTCTAAGAGATTTAAATCCCATTTCAGCAAATAAAGCAATATCTTCCTTATAGTGATTATAAAAGTTAATACCTCTTCTTTTAGGGTAAAATTTTGTGCTTTTATCGTCAATTGCTTCTTTAATCATACTCAAAGTTATTTTATTGTGACCAGCATAATCCGTCACATTCAGGTTTGGTTTGTAACTAGCTACATCTGCTACCGACATACCCTTTCCATCAGAGTTCCAGGCTCCTTCAACTTGGTTAGCAGATATAGCTCCGCCCCATAGGAAGTCTTTTCTAAATGACATCTAAAAATCAACTCCATTCTAGTTTATCGCAAATATAAAATCTTTTTTGTTAACCTTTTTCTTTTCCATAATATCTAAATTGGCATCTGGACGATTTGTAATAATTACTATTGTAGTTGGGTCAAAGCCTTCTTTAATGATGTTATCTAACTCAAAGTTCATTAGTAATTCACCTTTCTTTACATGCTGACCTACTGAAACTTTTGGATCGAAATATTTACCTTTTAAATTTACAGTATCTAATCCTATATGAAACATAAGTTCAGAACCGTTGTCAGTTTTCATAGCCAAACAGTGTTTTGTTTCATAAACTAATGTAATTGTACCATCTGCTGGTGCATATAATTCACCTTTACTAGGAACTATAGCTATACCATCACCCATAACTTTGCTTGAAAATACTTGATCTTTTACTTCACTTAAGTTTATCAGCTGACCTTCAACTGGAGCATTAAATTGCTCTTTAACTGTTCCTGCTTCTTTAGTTTCAATTGATGTTTCTTTCCATAAAAGTGCTACTGCTATAAATGATACTACAAAGGAAAGTATTAATCCAATTATTGCATTTACAATATTATTAGGAAGTGTTTTGGAAATAAACATTGATAAACTTGCTATTCCAGGGCCAACTGCTGCATATGCTTCAACTGCTTTAATTCCTAAATATGCTCCACCTGAGAAAGCACCAATCATAACTCCATAAAGTACACGCTTGTGTAAAATTGTAACACCATATAATGCAGGTTCTGTAATTCCAAACATTGCTGAGATACCTGCTGAAGTTGCAGTTGATTTTAGTTTTTTATCCTTTGCGCGAATAGCTACAGCAAAACATGCACCGCCTTCAGAGATATTGTGTGCTAGTGATGCAGCATTATATATTAATTCTTTGCCTGTTTGACCTAAGGAAGTTACTACATACGGTATCATTGCCTTATGCATACCTGTAACAACCATAAATGGTAAGAATGCTGCTAGAACTGCTACTGCTATCCAACCAAACTTTGCAAAAATAAACATAATTACTTTAGCAAAATATATTCCGAAGGTAAATCCTATTGGTCCAAGTACTAGCAAAGTTATTGGGAAAACTATTAGTAAAGACATCATTGGAACAAAAAAACTACGAATAACCTTTGGACTAATTTTATTAAAGAATTTTTCTAGCTGTGAATAACATAATACGCATAATATTGCTGGAAAAACCTGACTTGCGTATGTTATACTTTGCACTGGTAAATTAATAAATTTAGCTCCATGTCCTAGCATCTGGGTTAAATCAGGCGTCAAAAGTGCAGCAACGGCGGAAACAGCAACTAATGGATTAGCTTTCATTTTATTAGCAGTTGTAATGGCAACTAAAATTGGCAAGAAATATATTGGTGCATTTGCCACAATCATCAATAATTTATATGTCGATGTAGTACTTGATAAAATCCCCATCATGTTAAAAAGCATTAAAAATGACTTTAAAATACCACCTCCAGCTATTGCTGGAATCAATGGCTGAAACACACTTATAATAAAGTCTAACGCTATTGCACCTATTTTTCTTTTCTCTTTATTACTTTCTTTATTTATTCCTTTATCAGAAATAAGTTTTTTGATTTCAGTATATACCTCAACAACATCGTTTCCAATTATTACTTGAAATTGTGCATTTTTCTTAACGCCTAATACTCCAGGCATACTTTTAAGTTCATCCTCATTTGCTTTCTTATTATCAATAAGGGAAAATCTTAATCTTGTTGAGCAATGTTCTAGATGTTCAACATTTTCATCTCCACCTACAGCTTTTAATATTTTTGCTGCTAAATCTTTATAATTCATTTTGTTTATCTCCTCTCATTAATTATTTGTGGCAGTCTTTTTTTATTCGGCCGAAATTAAAAAAGGACCCAGATAGACTAAGGAATTTAGTCTATCTAGGTCCTGCCTGCATTACCAGTCACATGCCTGATACATTGTATTCGTTTTTATGTGTTAATTATAATATAACAAAATGAAAACGTCAACATATTTTTATAATTATTTTTGCACACTTTATTAAAAATAATATTTAACTATTTAATTGATAAATATAAATTTATGTTTTATAACGTATATCGGAAAACCTATTAATATATTATAATAGTAAAAGTAAAACTAAAGAATAAAGGAGTGAATACTTTTAGTGAATTTGTGTACTTAAAATAAGTTTATTCACTAAATATAAATTATGAAAGAAAAAGATATTGAATTTATGAAAAAGTTAATTGAAGAAAAGAAGAATAAAGGTTCACAGCAGGGAAAGAAACAAAAAGTGCATAAAAGCATCGGCGGAAAACAAAAAGGATTTAGCAACAAAAAGACAGGTGGATTGTTTGATAAATAGTTAACAAAGTTATATCATGTAAGTATGGATAAAACACTTGGAACTTGTAATTTTAAGATTCTAAGTTGTCTATACATAAAGTTTTGGAGGGATTTGATGAAAAAAATTATTAAAAAATCAATTGTGTTACTTACTACTTTAGTATTTATACTTGCTTTAACAGCTTGTGGAGAAAGTAAACAAAACGCACCAACTAAGGAATCAACTAAAAAGGCTACTATGAATGTTGCTGCGTTAAAAGGACCTACTGGAATGGGAATGGTTCAATTAATGGAAAATCAGGATGAAAAGAAATCTGCTTTAAATTATAAGTTTACTCTTTCTGATAGCCCAGATGAATTAGTAGGAAAAATAGTTAACAGTGAAATAGATGTTGCAGCAGTACCAACTAATTTAGCTCTTACATTGTACAACAAGACAAAGGGCAAGGTTCAATTTGCAGCAGTAAACACTTTAGGTGTTCTATATGTTCTTGAAAATGGAAATACTATAAAAAGTGTTTCAGACCTTAAAGGAAAGACTATTGGTGCAAGTGGACAGGGAACTACAGCAGATTACATATTGCAGAACATACTTAAAAAGAATAACTTAACTATTGGAAAAGATATAAATGTGGAATATAAAACTGAACATGCAGATTTAGCTACAGCACTTGCTGCTGGAAATACCAATATAGCTATGTTACCACAGCCTTTTGTAACTACTGCCATGATGAAAAATAAAAATTTGAGAATTGCCCTTGATTTAACTAAGGAATGGAATAAAGTAATGGGAAGTGACAGTAAACTTGCTATGGGCTGCATAATAGCTCAGAAGAGTTATATAGAAAAAAATAAAAAAGATTTCAACAAGTTTCTAGATGAATATAAGAAATCTGTGGATTTTGTAAATGGTAATGTGGATAAAGCTTCAACCTTAATAGCAAAATATAATATTGTTCCAAAGGCACCAATTGCTAAAAAGGCAATACCAAATTGTAATATAGTTTATATTGATGCTAAAGAAGCAAAGACATTTATGAATCAATTTTATAAGGTACTATTTAATTTTAACCCTAAGTCTGTAGGAGGAAAGTTACCAGATGAGGGCTTCTATTACGAAAAATAATAAAAGACTATTAAATAAATTTATAGTTTTATTATTTTGGATTGGTGTATGGCAGCTTGTTTATTTGTTAATTAACAATGAACTATATGTTCCAGCACCAATAAATGTTTTTAAAACCTTGAAAATATTGATTTTTAAAGCTGAATTTTGGAGTTCAGTAGGAGCTTCAATTGCTAGAACAGTAGCTGGTATTATATTGTCTATTGTATTTGGTGTGGTTTTGGGAGCCTTATGCAGTATTAATAAGTTTTTATATGAATTAATGAACCCGCTAATAATTACAATAAAAACAACACCCATAATGTCTTTTATAATAATAGCGCTTGTATGGTTTTCTTCTAACAATGTCAATATATTTATATGTTTTTTAATGTGTTTTCCACTAATTTGGACTAACGTATTAGAAGGAATAAAAAATGTAGATAAAAATATTCTAGATATGGCTAAACTGTACAAGGTTAAAAAAATAATGATTTTAAAAAGAATTTACATGCCCAGTGTTTTTCCTTATTTTTCAGCAGCATGCATTAGCAGCATAGGGTTAGGCTGGAAGGCAAGCATTGCTGCAGAGGTTTTAAGTAATCCAAAGTACAGTATAGGAGGACAATTATATAATGCTAAACTGTATATGGATTCGAATGAGCTTTTTGGGTGGACCTTTGTTGTTATAGTAATAAGCATTGTGCTTGAAACTTCATTTAAATGGTTATGGAGAAATAAGTTCAAATATTAATTTACAGCAAGGAGAGGAAATGAGTATATTGGAAATAAAGCTTGAAGGCATCGGAAAAAAATATAATGATTTAAAAGTGATTGATGATTTTAGTATGAATTTTTCTTCAAATGAAGTTCATTGTATTTTTGGACCGTCAGGATGTGGCAAATCAACATTATTAAATATACTTACAGGACTTATAGACTCATATTCCGGTAAAATAGAAGGCTTGGAGGATAAAAGATTTTCGTATGTTTTTCAAGAAGATAGATTGATTCCCTGGCTAAGTGTTAAAGAAAACATAAGGTTTGTTCTTGAAAGTAATCACAATAAAGCAGAAATAGAAAGAACTTGTGAAAAATATTTAGATTTAGTTAAGCTTTCTAATTTTAAAAATAATTATCCAAAGGAATTAAGTGGAGGAATGAAACAGCGAGTGTCAATAGCAAGAGCACTAGCATATGGCGGAGACATTATTGTTATGGATGAACCATTTAAGGGCTTAGATATGGAAATTAAGAAAAATATGATGGATTATATAACTGATTATTGTAAATTAAATAATAAACTTTTTATATACACGACTCATGATACTTTAGAAGCTGTATATATGGCTGATAACATATATGTTTTTGAAGGCCCACCCTTGAAGCTGAAAAAGAGTGTACATGTTGATACTCCATTTGACAATAGAAAAGTTAAAATGGAGGAAATAAAGAAATATGAGGAAGCTTTGATAATGCCGTAAAATTCTAATTGACAAAATATTAAGTTAAACTTATTGTAAAATTATTTAAAGAAAATGATGGAGGGATAGCAAATATGAAAATTTCAGTTATTGAGCCACTTGGACTTTCAGAGGAAGAACTTAGGAATATTGCAAAACCAGTTACAGATAGGGGAAATGAGCTTGTAATTTATAATAATAAAATTACAGATACGGAAGAGTTAAAGAAAAGAGTTAAAGACTCTGAAGTTATTGTTCTCGCTAATATGCCACTTAAGGCAGAAGTAATAAATGCAGATGATAAGCTTAAAATGATGTCTATAGCTTTTACTGGAGTAGATCATGTTGAACTTTCAGCTTTAAAAGGTAAGGATGTAATGGTATCAAATGCAGCAGGTTACAGTACTAGTTCTGTTGCGGAGCTTACTTTTGGATTAACCTTATCTGTTCTTAGGAATATTGTGCCACTTGATAAGCTTACAAGAGAAGGAAAGACTAAGGATGGATATTCTCAAAGTGATTTGAGCGGAAAAACTTTTGGAGTTGTTGGAACAGGAGCTATAGGAGCAGCTGTATGTAAAATTGCAAAGGCTTTTGGCTGCAAGGTTATTGCTTATAATAGAAGTGAAAAAGAAGAACTTAAAAATATAGGTGTAGAATATGTAGCCTTGGATGAACTTCTTTCTAAAAGTGATGTTGTATCAATTCATCTGCCACAAACAAGCGATACAAAAGGATTAATAAGCAAGGAAAAAATTGCACTTATGAAAAAGAGTGCTGTACTCATAAATGTGGCAAGAGGACCAATTGTAGATAACAATGCTTTGGCAGAGGCTTTAAGAAAAGGCGAAATTGCAGGAGCTGGAATTGATGTGTTTGATGTAGAGCCACCATTAGATAAAGAGTATGCGCTGCTCAAGGAAAACAAAGCAGTATTAACTCCACATATTGGTTTTGCGACAAAAGAGGCTATGGTAAGAAGAGCACACATTACCTTTGAAAACATAACTAAATGGATGGATGGAGAACCACAGAACGTAGTGAAATTTTAAAGTAAAATGAGGTAGAAGAAAAAATGAAAAAATATAAGCAAATTACAAAAAGAGGGTTGATTTCATATATAGTAACTAGCTTAATATTTATAACAGTATATTGGATTTCCTTTTATGAATTATATACCTTATGCAGGTTTGGAAGAGTTAATAATAATGTAAAAGTATTAGTGCTATGCATGACATTCTTTTTAGTTTGGCTTATAATTTTAATAGTTGAAAATATAAAAAAATCACAAGTTTTATTGGAGCAGGATACAGATAAAGGCGAGTTTTATTCCAGCTGTAAGGCTAAGTGGACTTGTATAATTATAGTGAGCATAGTTCTTATAACAGGTTTTTATGGAGTGAAAATATACCATAGTGGAATAAAATATAATGGGAAGCTGTCATGGCTTCTACAAGATTTAAAAAATAAAAGAACTGTGAAACTTGAGCATGATAATATATATAATGATGGCATAGAGGGGCTTTTTAAAGACGTCAATCAAAAAGTAAATATGCCGAGCAAATTATATATTGCAAATAACTTTAATCTTAAATTTGATCACAATGGAAAAATTATATCTTTTGATACTTATCTTTATGGAAAAAATGATAAAGGTAAGCTTCAGAGTTATTTGATTAATTATGATAGTAATAAGTCAGAGAACATAACTATATATTTAAACGGTTATGTGAATGCAAGTTATAGTAATGATAAACTTTTAAAACCGCTAATTAAAACGATGAAGGTAATCCCACTCAAAAAAACAGTAAGTAAATGGGTAGAAAAACAATATGAAATTCTTTATTACGGAAAACGAAGCTTTGGATATAATACGCAAGGTATTGTTTATATTGATTCAAAGGGAAAAATCAATGCAGAGGTTAATCCATTTTCTGAAATAGTAGGATATTTTGTTTCGGTATCTGTACCAGGTAAGGATAATATATATACTCCTGTTAGATATAACTTGACGGATGATTTATATAGTATTAAAGAGGCACAGCCTTCAAGGGAAAACAAAAATGATAAGATTTCTGATGAAAAGTATAATTCCTCAAATCAATTTCATTTATCAAAGAAAGTTGGATATCGTTTAGAGATAACAGCAGTAGCACTGGGAAATAGATCATACTCACTAAATAAAACTACTGATGGAGGAACTACCTGGAAAACTATAAATGAAGATCCGTTTTCAGGAATGCTTGGATCAGCAGCAGGAATAACCTTTTTAAATGATAAACTTGGATTTCTATGCTTATCTTATAATGGAGGAAGAAACGGACAATTATATCGTACAGCAGATGGAGGAATATCTTATAAAAAAGTTGATTTGCCGGAAGTAAAAGTGTCATTAAGTGGTGAAGGAACTTACAATCCTTTTGATTTGCCTGGAATGCCCTATAAGAATGGTAAAGCTCTTGATATTTTAGTTGGTCAAGGCTCTGACGGAAATTATAATGGAGGCTGCAAAGCTTTATATGAATCAAAAGATGATGGAGTAACATGGAATTACGTGAAAGAAGTTGCTAAAAATTAAATAGATAATATGAAAAAAAGAAGAAACTTCTTATAATTAGAGTTCTTCTTTTTTTATTAGGCTCTAGATAGTTTTGTGTGATTAATGTTAACAATACACTTATCAGTCAGCTTCAAATCTATTTTAAATTTTTCATTTCAGTTAACAATTTATCTAATTCTTTTATTGCTGATGTTATTGTATTTGTATCTATTGGATTTGCTTTTGCAGATGATTGTATTGCTCCCATAGGCACTTCAATTTTTTCATAAAGGTCTTTATAGCTATCTTTTATTCCATCTTCAATTGGTTCCCAATTTTCTTCTAATTTTTCAGATGCTTTAACAGCTTTAGCTTCTTCTTTGTTATTTAACTCTGAATTCATTTATTTTAAAGCAGTTCTCATATTATCAAGACCAGTTTCAGTTGCAGCACTTTTTTGTAACTTTACTAATTCTGCATCTAGTTTGTCTATTGATTCATTTAAAATCTTTGTTTGACGAAATTTGAATATTAAATTAGAAAGTAATATAATTATAGAAACAAAGTATATAAATTACAATTTTGTTTAATATAATCAAGGAGGCTCATGCGAGTCTAACATTGAAATAGAAATTAGTGCCCACACTTCAAAAAGAAAGGGATGGACTACCATGGGATTAATTTATTCAAGTTCAGATTCTGAGAATTTGATAAGTGGCTTAAGAGCAAACATTGGCTCGGCAAAAGCAGCACTAGAGGACTTGGTAAGTGCAAGTAAGAGGCTAACAAGTTCTATCGGCGCAGGTAAGGCCTTGGATGGTTCGGCGTTTAATGCAGGAAAGGATTTATTTTCAGCATTAATTATTCCAACGATTCATCGGGCTTCATCTGTATTTGATGACACGAAAAAGCATCTTAGTCAGTACGAGAGCGCAAATGAAGAGGTCAGTGGTGAAGGTGTACTGGATGAAGACAAGCTCAATGCTAAGAAGGTTTCAACAGAAGAAATTAAAGCAGCAACAGATAGCACAGCTAGTACCTTGCGGGCAATGGCTTCAACAGCTGAAGCGGCGTCTTTGTTCTCTGTTGCATCATCGCTTAACGAATCTGCGCAGTCTCTTGAAAATTATTCTGAAAGCCTCCAACAAGATTTGGATAAAATTGAGGATAAACTGAGAAAACTTTACAAGTTTAACTCGGCAGTGAATGGGCTATTTAATGATGACTTGAATAATTTTAAGCTCGTTGTGCAGAGTGTGATGGTGCTGAATGATACAGTTGTCGATTCAAAAACTGGAAGTTATTCTTTACCAGATGGGATCGATGAATCTTGGTTTACATCAATAAAAATCAATGCTAACAACTACATTGAAGGCGGTAAAACCGCTTATGATGTTGCTGTAGGCTCAAAAATAACATCCGCCTTAGTTGCTGGAATTGATAAACTAATAGGACTTGATATTGAAGCAGTGGTAGGCAAAGGGAAAAAGGTATCTCCTAATAAGATAAGCGCAAATCTTAAAAAATTAGGCTATAATCATGCATATAGGCGAGGTTTTTTAAGAAATATACCTAAAGATGTAAGAGATCTTGAAGTAGATATACCTGAAATTCTAAATCTTGGGAAAGGAACAGGTATTCTAACTGTAGGGTTAACTGGAGCATCTGTTATTGGCGATATTAAAAATAATAAAACGATAGCACAAAAGGCTGAAGCTTCTGGCATTGATATTAGTATGACAGGTGCGTCTTATTTGTTAGGTGGTGTTGCAGTTGGGGTTATTGGAACTTTTGCTTTGCCAGAAGAGGCTATAGTTGGTTTAAGCATTGGTGCTGCTGCTGGAATTGGAACACTTGCAAATTGGGCAACAGAAAAAATAAAGAAAGCAATTCATCTTTGGTAATAATGTGTACAAGGAGAAAATTCAATGAAATATAAACACGAAAAAGTGATAAGAGATATATCTATGTTAGTTTTATTGGCTACAACCATTATAATGAAATTAGGAAAAATAGAGTTTCAAGTTATAATAGCTGTTTTAAGTTTTATGATTTGTACTTTTGGGGGTATTTATCTTGTTTATAAAAGGTATAAGCTTGGTGGAGCATTCATGTTTTGCATCGCGTTTGGTTTGATTTTATTTATTTTAGGACAATATTATCATAATGATAATTTGGCCATACCAGTGCCTGGACTACTTGCTATAACTTGTATACTTGCATATAAACAAATTGTTAAATCTAATAAATATAAAGGCCAAATAAAAAAAATAAAAATAGAATCTATAATATGTATAACTATTTTTTCAATAGCACAAGTAGTGATGATAGTTTTATCTTTTATAAAATAATCAGGTTATTAGAGGGAGTGATATTTAATGGATAAATATTTACCAATAGGTTCAGTAATTCTTTTAAAAGAAGGTAAAAAAAGATTGATGATTTATGGTGTAGATCAGAAAGAAGATACTACAGGCAAGGTTTGGGATTATATAGGCTGCTTATTCCCAGAAGGAAATATTGACGCAAAGCATACATATGTATTTAATCATGACCAAATTGACAAAATATTTTTTATTGGTATGCAGGATGAAGAACAAATGGAGTTTAATAAACTTGTTTTGGATGAAAATAAAGCCTAGAGTGCTATAAACCTAAGCTTTACTCTTATGATTTATGCATGGGTATTTGGCATGCTCAATAATCTTTCTGAGCTCCGCCAATTCCTTCTCATTCAACTTTTTATTAGAAATATTCATATCTATATCATTAGGTACATTATCTAAATCTTTTGCTATCTAAATTTAATATGCAAATAATTCAGAAAAAAATAAACTGTATTAATTTTAAGTAATACAGCTTATTTTTATAATATAATATTAATCTAAATTAGCATTAATTGTACATGCTGCATTATCGAATTTGGTTTCTGGTTCTACTACTATTTTAGGTCCCCCAGGAAAAGTTATATCAGGTTTTATTGTGAGATATGTTTCTTGATGAGCATAAGAACAAGAAATATTGCAACTTCTACCAGAATAACTTGTATTTTGGGCTCTAGTACTTATCATACCATAAGGTAGATGATTTATGTCAGTACTATAATAATTAAGTGTAAATGGAAATGCTATTCCGTTTACGTCTGTTTTAAATCCGTCTGAATTATGATTTAAGGATATATCTTCAAGGTGATCCTCAGAATTATCCCAGTAATAATAATTATGTGATTCAGCATAATTATCTCCATAAAATGAAACATTACTATCATGACTTAATCCAATGACATCGGTTTTTCTGTTATTAGCACCCACAAGCCAAGAATAATACCCGTATACATAATAGGTGCTTTGAGGGCCTGCATAATCTAATTCTGTAGTTATTCTTATCCAACTATACGTATTATGACCTTGAACTGGGTTTGCAACACTTAGATTTGCACTTAGAGGATTTGCTGAAAAATCTGATTTTTCTAAATATTCCTTTGTTCTTTCTGAGATATATCCAGATTTATCAAAAGCCTCGCTTTTAGTTTGTCCATTATCATAGTTAGTAATTTTAATATATTTGTCATTAACTGATATTACTTTAGCTTTATTTTTTTGGTGAACTTGATTTTGCATTTGTGATATACGATCTATTGGTGTGGTATCGTTTACTGTTTCGGCATGTGTAATATTATTTTGAGACATAAAGCAAGTAATCAAAAAAGCTGATGAAAATAGTAATAAAATGTGTTTTTTCATTTAAATTCCCCCAATGTAGTTAAATGTATTTTTTTACAGTATACATCTTTAATTACAAAAAATCAACATAATATTGTTAAGAATATTCTTTACTGTTATAATATTTATAAAAATATTGTTAAGGAGAAAAAGTATGATTAGAACAGATTATGTATTTATACTAGCAATCATGACCGTGATATTCTATATTAATCATTTAATTATATTAAAGAGAGTCAAAAGTGATAAGAGTATTTTACTAAATTCTGTAATAGGATGCATAATATTAGCCTTTTTATCATTGTTTGTTTATGATATTTGTAGTTAATGTTTTTATCTAAATTACATTTATGAGTTATAATAAGTAAAATTTATTATAAAACTTATAAATTTTACTTATTATAGGACAATCCAATACTATAAAATTTTTTTGTAAATAATGTCATAATATAAGGTGTACAATAATAATTTGTACATTTTATATTTTTTTTTGAAATCATGGCTAACCCATAAAATATCGTGAATTTAATGGGCTTTATGTGATTTTTAATGTGTAAAACCTATATTTAACGAAACGGTTATATATGTAAAGCTAATAAACTCAATATGAACCTAGCTTAGCTTATTTTTTTTCATAGAATAAAATTTTAGCAAAAAATGGACAACAGATTGTTATAGCGATGAAGTGTAAATTGAAAAAAATTTTCATCGTGTGGTGGCAAAGCAGCTCTTAGCACTTACTCGAGTCCTACTTATTCTTATGATTGTGTGAAATTAATTAGATAAAGGTATATAGCTGGATTATATAGAAGATGATTGTTAAATTCTTTATTTCTTACGCCCTAAACATAATAATTTAGTTAAAAAAGTAAAAGTATAAAAAAGTCTGTTACAGTGAATAATTTATAAGATAATTATGTTATATTAAAGGGAGACAAAAAGAATTATTTTAAAGTAATCTTTGAATAGGAGTGATAATTTGTCTATAGGCTATGCATGTATTACCTTAGGTGTGGAAAATACTCAGCTTTCAGCATGTACTCTTAAAAATGCTTCTGAGGATAACATAAGAAAAATAATAAATAAAAATTTAGAGGCACTTATTAATATAATTGATTACAATATAGAAAATGAAATTAAGTTATTTCGCATAAGCTCAGATATAATTCCTTTTGGATCTCATAAGGTAAATACTCTTAATTGGCGGGAAGAGTTTAAAGATAAACTTTTAGATATAGGAAAAAAGATAAAGAACTCAAATATGAGAGTATCTATGCATCCAGGTCAGTACACAGTTTTAAATTCTATAAATGATGAAGTTGTAGAAAATGCAGTTAGAGATTTAGAGTACCATACTTCCTTTCTTGATGCACTTGAGGTTGACAGCAAAAATAAAATTATACTTCATATAGGCGGCGTTTATGGTGATAAGCAAAAAGCATCAGAAAACTTTATAAAGAATTATTTTAAGCTGCCAGAAAAAATAAAAAAGAGATTGATTATTGAAAATGATGATAGAAATTATAATGTTGAAGAAGTGTTAAATATATCAAAAGAAATTTCCATACCTGTAGTTTTTGATAATCTTCATAATAAGCTGAATCCATCGCCTAAGAAATTGTCTGAAGGTGAATGGATAAGCATATGCAAAGAGACCTGGAAAAAAGAAGATGGCAGACAAAAAATTCATTATTCTCAGCATAAGAATGGAGGAACTTTTGGTGCACATTCGGATACTATTTTTGCTGACGAATTTTTGGAATTTTATAACAGCTTAAAAGATAAAGACATTGATATAATGCTAGAAGTTAAGGACAAAAATCTTTCAGCAGTTAAGTGCATAAATATAACTAAAAATAAGCTTGAAATTAAAAATTTAGAAGAAGAGTGGGCAAGATATAAGTATTTTGTTTTAAGCAGGTCTCAAAAAATATATAGTGAAATAAGAGAACTTTTAAAGAATAAAAAATTGCCTCCTGTAAGAGAGTTTTATTCCTTAATTGATAAAGCCATAGAGCTAAAAGTAGATAGGGGTGCAGAGATTAATGCCCTTCAGCATGTTTGGGGATATGTAAACAAAAAATGTTCAGAAGCGGAAAAAAGAAGGTATCAGAAGCTTTTTAAGGATTTTGAAGAAGGCAAAGGTAAAATTGAAACCTTGAAAAAACATGTTTTAAAATGTGCTAAGGAACAAGAAGTAAAGTATCTTATTGATTCACTTTATTTTTATCTATAGTTAGCAATTAGAATTAGTTACAGAGAACCTTACCATAAGTAAGTGAGACTTGTAGCCTTAGGTATTGATATGAATTACCTGAGGCTGTTTTTACATGTGCAAATATCGTATCATAAGTAAGATTATATTTACAAGATATATTATAATAAATTTTAATTGAACGATAAACTAGAATTTGAATGGGAGATTTTCTGGATATCTATATTTTATTTAAATATACTCTCACTATAGAGTGAAGATAAAATTGAGACTAGTTCTTTTGGCGAAGACTTCCCAGTCAGTAAATAATTCTTACATAGCATTAGTGAGTTTGTCACTAAGATGTCAGCGAAAACATTATTAGCGAAAGTAGATTTAATATAATTTATATTTGCTTCAATTCTTAAATTGCTTTTAACTATGTCTGCTAATTTATTTATAAGCATATCATTATTTTTATTTAATATTATTCCGATGATCATAAGTTCTTTGTTTTCTAAAACAAATTCATAAAAGTTCTCCAAAACATTCTTTATTCTTTCTTGGCTTAATGTATTATTAAGTTGTGTTAATCCTATCTTTTTAACTTCAGTTTCCAGCTTTAGAGTGCAAATATTTACTATTTCATCAAATATAGCTTGTTTACTTTTGAAATATATATATAAAGATGGCTTGGTAAGATTAGCTTCCCTTACAATTGTATCTACTTTGGTATTCTCAAATCCCATACTGGCAAATTCATGAATTGCAATATGTAGTAATTTATTTTTTGTTTCTGTGCCTTTTATTCCATTTTTCAATTAAAACACTCCAATGCTTAAATATTAATAAGTTACTAAAAAGCTATAGAAAGTAAAGTAATGTTTATATTATATTATACTTGCAAGTAAGTTTTCTATTGAGATTAAAAAAATACTTCTTAGCTAAGAGAGATAAGGGAGAGTGAATAAAATGGAAAATATGCAATTTATAAGTTTAATTTGGTTGTTCCCACTTATATTTATGGTTCATGATTTTGAAGAAATTATATTTCAGGAATGGTGGTTTAATAAAGAAAGGTCAGCATTACTCAAAAAGTATCCTAAAGTTGCCGGGGAATATGAGGGCATTAGTACTGCAGGTTTTGCACTTGCTGTAAGTGAAGAATTTATTATATTACTAGTAATTGCTTTAACAGCAATTGTATTTCAATGGTATTATTTATGGTTTGGTACTTTAGTAACTTTTCTTATTCATTTGATAATTCATATAGTTCAATGGGCAATATATAAAAAATATATACCAGCTATAATAACTGTAATTCCAGCAGTTATATATTCAATTTATAGTATACGCTTTGTATATGAGAGCTGTAATATGAAGCTATTATTTGGAATAATGTGGAGCATAATAAGTATGATTATATTTTTGGCTAATTTATTTTTTGCACACAGAATGGCTAGAAAAATCACTAGATTTTTTAGAAGCTAAATTGAACTGATTGTAGAATAATTCAATAAACATCACCATGATCCACATACACCGATAATGAAAACTTACAATGACGGAGAAGATTTATTTAGATTTGAAAAAGTTATGAAGTGATAAATCCCAGTTTCCTTTTAATACTTATAAATAAAGAGCTGAGGGAGATTAATGCTTTTAATACTCTTCAAATTACAATTTATATTATTGAGATTAAAATTTTTAAATAGAAAAAATTATATAGGTTTATCTTTTATAAAAATTTGATATAATATAAGTAAAAATAGCAAAATAAAAATAGTAGCTAACCATATTTAGTGATAATATGGTTACGGAGAACCATACCATAAATAATGGCGTTAGTTGGAAATGAAATAGATAAAATTTATTATAAATAGTGAAGAAGGAGAGTACTCAAATAAAGATGCTCTCCTTCTTCTTAGTTTCTCTTACATTATTAAAACATATTGACAAATTGATAAATAGTAATATAAAATAAATAAAGGTAATACATTACCTTTATTTATTTTATGGAGGTGCTTATGAATAAGCTTGAAATGATGGATAATTTGCAATATTTATTTGGGTCAATTTTTGTGATTTCTAATCGAGTTGATTCACTATTACAAAGAGAATTTAATGAATTTGATATTACAACCAAACAATGGTTCTTATCGATTGTTATAGATAATTTATTTGATAATCCGCCTACTATAAAAGAAGCTGCCGAAGAAATGGGAAGTTCTCATCAAAATGTAAAACAGATTGCTTTAAAATTAGAACAAAAAGGATTATTAATTTTAGAAAAGGACAAAGATGATGGGCGGGTAACTAGACTTAAATTAACCGAAAATGGTCATGATTTTTGGATAAAGATTAAAAGAGAAGGTACAGCATTTACTAGGAAATTATTTAATAATATAGATAAGGATGAATTAGAGGTTACTAGAAAGGTCATGAAGAAGATACTATTGAACATTAACGAATTAGATAAGAAAAACGAGAGTGGATTTAAAGAAGATTAATAAACAAATTATGAGTAAAAATATATGCTAATAAGTATTTCAATGTATTTGGAGGTTTTTAAATGGATAAAAAATGTATAAGCATATGGAAATTAATCGTAATAAATGCTATTACCATTATAGTTTCCACTATTCTTGCAATCGTTGTTCATGCTCTGATGCCAGCAACAGCGGATGCTACAAAATTTGATAGTATTTTCGTTAAATGGTTTGGTTTTACTGCTGTAGCGGTGTTTTATTTTATTGTGCTATTTACACAGTGCTCAATATCAGTAGGGTATATTGGAAGAAGATCCAACATGCCTAAATTACAAGTTGGTATCAGATTTGGCATAGCATTTGCAATAACTTATTTAATTGGAATGCAAGAAGTAATGCTTAAAGGTTCTCCTTTTTCAGCATGGGGAATTGAGTTTGTAAAGTATCAATTTATAATGGGTTTAGGAGATGGTATACCTACAATGTTACTATGTTTCACTATTGCTTTTCTTACATTAACTAATAATAGAATAGGTAATCAAATTCAAAAATTAAGCCTAGCTAAAAACATTAAGGTAATCTTAATTATTGCAATAGCTATTTTTATTGAAAGAGCGATTGGATATGAAAGTGGGCTTATAGCAAATTATGCTTCTTTATATCCAGTTGCATGCTATTTATGGACAGGTTGCTTTGGATTATCTATGGGGTTTATTTATGTAATTTTACATTCTTTATTAGTGCTTGGAAAAAAGCATAATTGTATTCCGTTAAGGTTTGTAGCAACTATTGGTGTAAATTGGATAATTTTTAATTGCTTCATTGGTTTAATAATCAAAGGTTTTATGCCTCAGATGTTTTTTCGTAGTGTGGTAGATGTTACAATTTTATTTATTTCTTCAGTCATAATAGATAAATATATCATGGGTTCGAGTAACTAATAGAATACACGATTTTCTTATGCAATGACAAATCAATATTTTTTAAGTATGAAATTATATCAAAAAGAATATAAGAAAACACCTATTTTTGAAAGTGACGCCGATAAGATAGTTACGGAGAACCGTATCATCAATAACGGCGTTAGCTTGGAATGAAATGTATCATAAATGATAAAATATATTATTTAGCATGGAGGCTCACCAGATGATAGAGGTGACCCTCTTTTTTATGCCAAAGGCTAACTAAGTATACACCAGAAGAAATGAAAGGTATAGGTAATATATTTAATCCATTAATAAATTTAGGTGATAAAATAGATAAAAAATTTAAGATGGGAGATTATAAAGAAACATATGATGATGGAAAGACTAGCGAAACAAGCATAGATAATGTCATTGAATCAATTTTTAAATTTGGTAAGCTTATTGGCAATATTTTAGATTGATAATTATCTTAAGCTTAAAGTGTAAACAAGTCTATTTACATAAAATAGTATATTTGATATAATTGTTAATAATGATAAAAGGTGTATAAGATAGGAGAGTTTTCAATGGAAAAATGTACAGTAATATCGGATGGTGATAAGATAAAGACAATTAGAGAAAAGTATGATTTAAAGCAAGATGAGATTTCAGGAAATGATATAACGAGGAATCTAATAAGCGAAATTGAAACTAATAAAGCAAATATAACTAAAAAAACAGCAGAAGTAATTATAAAAAACTTAACTGAATTAGCAAAGAAAAAAGGTTTTAAAGTTACTGAAACAGTTGAGTATTTAATGGAAAATCAAATTGAACAAGCTAATAAGATTCTTGATGATTACATAGAAGAATTGAAAGCATTAGTAATATCTAGAGATGGAAGCTTTATTGAAACACTGAAAAAAGCAGAAGTTTTTTTAATTGATTGGGATATTAAAGATAAAAAACTAAGGATATATGAATTAGCTGGGGATTATTTTTGCAATCAAAATGATTTTTATAAAAGTTCGATATATTATGAAAAAGCTAATGCTTTAATTAATAAAAGGCAATTTGCTAAAGAATTACTTAATATTTTAAGAAAATTATCTATGGTTTATTTTTATACTGAAAAATATAAGGAGAGTATAAAATGCTCTGAATTTGCAACCATATATTTTTCGGATATAGATAATAAAAATAGAGCTGTTTTCCTTTATAATAGTGCTCTTTGTTATGAAAAATTAAAAAATTTTAATAAAGCATTAGATAGTTTTGATGAGGTAGAACAAATAATAGACAAGAATGATGAAAGCAAATACGTTCAGATATTAATTGGAAAAGCAACTTGTCTGCTTTTACTAAAAAAATATGATGAAGCACTTAAAATATTTAATAAGATTTTAGAGTTAGTGAATGAAAAAGATATTGAAAAATATTTAATCACATTAGTAAATATGTCTAATGTGTATATTGAAATCAACGATAATAGTAAGGTAAATGAAATTTTGGAAATTATACTTAAACAAGTTAAGAATATAAATGTTAATTTTACTTATGTAAGTGATATATATATATTGAAATAGGAAAAATGTTTAAATATTTAAATAATTTAAAGAGAGCTGAAGAGTTTTATTTAAAATCTTTGGAGTTTGCTAAAGAAAATAAAAACTATTTCCTAATAGAAGACATATTATCATTGCTAATTGATATTTATAAAGATTTAAATGTTAAAGAAAAGGTTGATGATATTAAAGAAGCTTTCTTTAAATTATCAATTAAAAAGGAGAAAATCAGTCAAAAGCTTCTGTGCAAATTGACAGATTTTTATTTGAATATTAGTGATATTGAAAGTCTTAAACAGATTAATAATTTACATTTAAATATATTAAATAAGGATGTGATATAAAATGAAATTAAAAAAGCACAAAAAATTATCTATCATGTTATTTTTATCTATTATGCTTTTATGTTTAACTTTATATAGTGTAAATACAGTGAATTTTGGAGTTGTAATTCTTAGACCGTGGTCTGTAATGACATTCTTTATTGGATAAATTATTAGAGTAGTATTAGCTAAGATTAAAAAATATATATTCTAGTTATGAAAAACTCTTATCTTATAAAAGGGATAGGAGTTTTTTTATTTTGCTTATGATTAAGATATAGAATAATTAAGCTTATACTTATGATATTAAGTAAGTAGTGAAATTTATAAAAGTTATTAGGATTAAAACGAAAATTAAATAATAAGTTAAATTAAACTTGAAAAAATATTATTGCAATTCAGTGTATAGATATAAAAAAGGCTGAAGGAAAAATAGAAATGAATCAGAGGAATTAGTATCATTATGCAATTTAAGAATTAGAACTCTTATGTAGTTAAAGAGTGGATTTGTAACTTTAAGGACAAGCCAATCTTATATTGAATATTCTAAAATGTTTTATGATGGCGAAAAAGTTGGAGATGATAAGGATGAAGATACAGAGTAAATATTAGAAGAGACCGACGAGCTATTAAAAGAAGTAAATGAAGAAGATAATGACTGGAGAAATAAGCCTGCAAAAGAAGACATATTTGATAAGTTTGCTGATTGGATTACTGAGAAAGTTACAGGAGAAAAAGCAAGCCCGAAAACGCAGGGGGAGGAAGTAATAGTTAACATGAATATTGAACAAATGGTTATTGAATCAATTAAGCGAGGCGAATTGTATAAAGTGCTATTAGGAGAAGATAAATATAAGGTAGAACTTAGTTCGTTTATTGGAGCAAATGTACCGACAGATTGGCCTAATATAATGCGTGGAGGTATATATAAGATATTTAATGACTATCCAGAACTAAATGTAAAAGTAGAATTACAAAACACCTTATATTTTTTATTAAATAAAGGAGTTTTTGAGATTTATGCAGCTGTATCAGTTTTATTTTTTCAAATAATAAGCGAAGAAAATAGGATGGCACCATTTAAAATTAATAGAGACAAAATAATTACTAGTATGCGTGGTGTATTAATGAAAAATCAAAATAAAATGTGTCAATATAAGAAGTGGATGGGGGAATGTTACTCAAATGGTATATGGGGTGAAATTAAAAGAATAAATAATATTTTAAAAGAAGACTATGCCATAACTATTATTTAAAAGTGAATTCATAATTGATAAGAGTGTTACTGAATAAAATGTTGTAAATACATCATTAAAAAAACTGTAGTAAAAAGTAACGATAACATATGAAAAAGCAGATTTTGATATTTTCTTTAAAGAACTTAAACAACAATTAGAATTAAGAATACCAGATAAATTTTTAGAAGCTTATGGATGGAAATAAATTACGTGATTTAAAATTAAATAACTTCATAAAGTATATATTACAATATAGAAGAGGGTGTCGCAAAATTACTTTTAAAGTAGCTTGCGATACTCCTTTTTACGTAAGTTAAAAAAAGCATAAAAAAGGGCGAAATCCCGAAATATATTTTATTTTGTGCCATTCTAAGGGGATGCATAAATATAAAAAAGATGTTTCCTTGGACCGTAAAATAATAAATTCATGTTGCATATTTGAAATTCCGGTGCTATACTCTTCATATAGGGTACTATAGTACCTTATATCAAAAGCATGAGAGTGAGGTGGTTACATTTGTCAATGATTCAAACTAAAGATTTAACAAAGTGTTATGGTTCGAAAAACAGTGCTTTTAATATTAACCTGACAGCTAACGAAGGTGAAATATACGGCTTTTTAGGGTTAAACGGTGCTGGAAAGACAACAACGATGCGCATGTTGCTAAAAATGATTCGACCTACATCAGGCGAAATTTATTATTCAGGACAATCAATTTCAAAGCTTCCTTCTGAGTTTTGGAATCAGGTGGGGTACTTGATTGAAACACCACATGCATATCCAAACTTTACTGTTGAAGAAAATCTCATATTATATGCAAAGCAAAGACTCATCCCAAATTCGGAAATTAAGAAACGAATTGATAACATATCACAGCAGCTTTTGTTAGATGCATACCGACAGGTTAAGGTAAAAGATCTTTCTTTAGGAAACAATCAAAAAGTTGGATTAGCAAAGGCGCTTATTCATAAACCAAAGATTCTTTTGCTAGACGAGCCGACAAACGGGCTAGATCCAGAGGGTCTTGTGGCTGTACGCCAATCTTTATTAAGAATGGCTAAAAATGGTACTACTATTTTTATTTCAAGTCATTTACTCGATGAGATGGAAAAATTGGTGAATCGTATCGGAATACTGGCTAGTGGACGCCTGTTGCGGGAATTAAGTTTTCCTGAATTTGAAGGATGCAGGCAATCCAAACTATATATAAAAGTTGAGGAGTCTGTTAAAAATCTTACTGATTACCTTGCTACAAAACACTTACAGTGTACTTCAGTAAGTGAGTCAGAAATACTTGTTTCAGGTGTACCAATTAACCAATATTCTGCTTTATTGCATCAATTAGAGCAACAGAAATTAAATCCTATGATTTTTCAGCCTGTAAAGGAAAGCTTAGAAGAATTCTTTCTTAGAACAATTAAGGAGATGCATACTTATGAAACAGCTATGGCTAATGATTAAAATAGAGCTTTATAAAATAATGCGAGGTCGTATACCAATCTATATTTTGGCCTTTTATACTTTTTTAATATTTATTCATATGCAGGATAAAACCTGGGAAGCATTTTTAAAGGGTACTTTTTTCATGTATTCCACTGTAATTGGTCTTATAGGATTCAGTATTTTAAGCACCTGGGTATTTGGAAGGGAATATCAGGATCAAACTTATAAAGATCTATTATCCTTGCCAATTCCTCGTACAACTTTAGTTACTGCAAAGTTTTTGGCTTTAGAATTGAGCTTTGTAGGTATAACTGTGATATCGATTATGGTGACTTTCATACTAGGGCATTGTTTTAATTTAGCGGATTTCAATGTATCTTTGGTTGGAAATATTGTAAAACGATTGGTTATAGCAACACTATATAATATAGGGCTAAGTTTCTTATTTCCATTCATTGCTAGCATGGTACGTGGTGTACTTGCGCCCGTTAGTATTTCTTTTGTAGCTCTAATTATGGCTGTTGTTTTTGGATCACAGTCTGTAGGACCATATATTCCATGGTCCATTCCTGGAATATATTTAAATAATCCTCAGCTAATTAGCTTAGTCAGCAGAATGACAATTTCTATTATAGTATTTATTGGTGTTTATGGTACTATATTATGGTGGAATTATGTTGACCCAAAATAGGAGGAAAACAAAGTGAACGATAATGTTAGTCGACGACGAGGAGTTATACTGGAAAATGCAATTTTAGATGAGGCTTGGTTATTGCTTCAACAAAAGGGATATGGGAAATTGACTATGGATGATGTAGCTCATGCTGCAAAAACCAATAAAAATGCTATTTATCGGCGCTGGCCACAAAAATGTTATCTTATTTTTGCGGCTATAAGCAGGCAGGCACCAGCAATAAGCTTTGATATAGGAGATCATGGTTCATTGAAAGAAGACTTAATGGCGATATTTGAGAGCTTAAATCCAATTTTTCAGATTATAAAACCTGAGGATCTGCGAGATTTGATTTCAGATATGTTTTCCAATGCAGTATCTTATGACTTATTTAATAGTATCAATAATGAAAATGATATTAGTAAATCCATTGAGACTATTATAACTAGGGCTAATCAGCGCAATGAGATTTCACTTTCCATAAATACTATTTCTGAAAAGGCTTTAAATCTACCGTCTCTGCTGATTATCAACGAGATTATTCAGCATGGTAAGATCACAGAAGAGAGTGCTAAGGACATGATAGATAATATTTTGATACCTATATATAAAGCATAGTATGTGAATTCTTTGTGTAAATTCCAATTACAGAAAACTTCAAAATCCTCTTTTGAAAAGCCTAATTACAAGGCATAAAATAGGTTGATATATGTGAGAAAGCTTAAGTTAAGCTATAACTTTGACGGTGGAAGAGAAAGCTTATTGAAGTAGCTCGGAGGTGCAAAAGTGCAAAAAAAGATATTAGTTGTAGATGACGATAAAGATATAGTAAAACTCATAACAAAGAGTTTAAGTTATGAGGGATTTGAAACTATTTCAGCATGTTCTGGGAAAGAAGCCTTATGTTCATTAAAAGAAAATCACATTGATTTCATCATTCTTGATATAATGATGCCTGGTATGGATGGTTTTGATGTCTGCCGAAGCATCAGAAAATCTTATAATGTTTCAATTCTGTTTTTAAGCGCCCGGGATAAGGATATCGATAAAATCGTTGGGCTCGAAATAGGGGCAGATGATTACATGGCAAAGCCCTTTAGCATTCAGGAGCTTACTTCCAGGATAAGGGCCAACTTCAGAAAAGTTGACAGGCTCTTTAAAGAGTGGAATGAACTTAGTCCTAATAGAGAAAGAAATGATTCTCCTCTCATCTTGAATGATAAGACCTTTGAAGCATTTCTAAATAACAGAAAGCTTAATTTATCAACAAAAGAATTTCAAATATTGTCCATGCTCGTGCATAACCCCAATAATGTATTGACTCGTGAGCAGATATATGAACATGTATGGGGAGACGAATACGGAGAATTAAATACCGTAACAGTTCATATAAAAAATATCCGTAAGAAACTTGGCCCTGAATATGACTTTATTAAAACAATTTGGGGCATTGGATATAAGTACAAGGAAAGAGAGTAATAGTATGAAACTGAGAATAAAACTTCCTTTATTGTTCCTGGTGATGTTTATAGTTTTTATGGTTTCAATTGGAATCTATTTAAAGTTTATCTTTGCATTATATTCACCTATATCAGGTTCATTACTAAATCCATCAAATATAGGATTACTCTTTCCTATATTTGCTATTGCCTGTTTCATCTTTGTTATTTTGATTATGTATATTTATTTTTTTATAGAAAAACCAATCGGACTGCTTAATACCAGATTGGAAAGAATAAATATCGTGCATCCATTGCCTTCACTTGCTCTAAGGAGTAATGATGAAATTGGAGACCTTTATAATCACTTTAACAATATGGAAAAGAGGCTCCAACTAGCACACAAAGAGCAAACAGATATGATTGCTGCTATTGCTCACGATCTAAAAGCACCATTAACATCTATTAATGGTTTTGCTGAACTGTTAGCTATGCAAAAGGGTCTATCAGAAAATGAAAAGCAGGAATATTATGAGTTGATTCAAAAAAAGTCAAAATATATGGCTGAGCTCATCAATGACTTTTTAAGCTTCACCAAAGAGAAACTGGATTTAGAATCCATGACAGTGAAACCCGTTGATGCATCAAAATTATTTAAAAACATTGCCCTAGAATATGAACATGAGCTATCGGGACTTGACTGCGAGCTTGTTTACAAACATTTATTCACGGCAAATATGATGCTTATGGTCAATGAAATTATGATAGGTCGGGTCTTTGGTAATCTCTTTAGTAATGTTGTAAGATATGGAGGAAAAAATGAGTTGAAAGTGTATATGACCGGATACTCACAAGGGTCTTATGCCTATTTTGAAATTGAGGATAATGGGATTGGAGTGCCAGATAAAGATATATCTTCACTATTTCTTAAATTTTTCACTGTGGATAAATCTAGGCAAATTGAAAATGGTGGGATAGGACTTGGACTTGCAAGCTGTAAATCGATTATTGAATATCATGGTGGAGAAATTTATGCATATTCTTCTGAGTATGGCGGTCTGGGCATAAAGTTCAGCCTCCCACTTGCAAAACACTAATTTTATTTTTCTACAATAAATTAAAGACCACTGCTGATTGAAAGTATGGAACACAGGCAGTGGCCTTTTTATTTTTTAGTGCTTTACAATCTTTTATATTCTTTTTATAAAGATTTATTTTACTTTTAGGACGGCTTTATTTTTATATCATAGAATTTACTTGTAACTTAAAAAAATGCAAGTAAATTGATAGGAGGAAATGATATGTTAGAGAATCAAGCTGGCAAAACCGGCATAGATAGGTGCTATTATTTCAAAACATGTACCCTTGTACTTAATCAGAGATGGACGGGAGTAATCAATATAACTAGAGAAGGAGGATACTGCAATGTCAATTGAATTCAGCCGTTGGCCAAACAACTATATGATGTCATATCAAGTAACTAAAGCCCTAGGCTTGGCAAGTCTTGGTGCTACTGACGTTACCGAAATTTATGAAGCATGCAAAAAAATAGATCCAAATGATAAGGAAACATGGCATAGGGAATGGCTCATAACAGCAGAGACTTTGGAAAGGCATGGTAAGGAGGCAGAAGCAGTTGGAAACTGGTATACAGCACGTAACTGCTATATTCGTGCTTGCAATTACAACAGAATTGCTGAATATGCTGTGATGGATGATGACACCGAGAAAATCCGTATATTTAGGAAGGTAAATGAACTCTTCGAAGCTGCCGGAAAGTACTTTGATGTCAAACCAGAGAAAATCCAAGTAGATTATGAGGATGTCAAGTTGGATGGGTACTTTTTCTCACCTTCTTGGATAAAAGGTCCGAAGCCCACAATTTTGGCTCTCAATGGTGGTGATGAATGGTCAATTGAGAACTATTTCTGGTTAGGACCTGCCTTTATTTCCTGTGGATATAACTTTATGGTCTATGATCAGCCTGGAACTGGTCTTTCAATGTACGAAAAGGGAAAGGGCAGGAGAGCTGACAGCGAGGCTTTTCATTCAAGAGCAATCGATTTTCTTCTAACTAGACCGGAAGTGGATCCTAACAAGATTATTGTCCACGGTGAGAGCTTTGCAGCATACGACTCACTTAGATTTGCTTCCTTCGACCACAGGATTGCTGCCGTCATCTCTGACGGAGGTACCCACGCATTCGACTGGGAAGCAATGCTAAAATGGATGCCACCGAGTTTGGCTGGTCACGGCATGAGAATCCTGGGTGCGAAAAGCTTGGATGACTTTGCAGAAAATCCTCGTTTTGCCTACAATCTCGAGGGTGTGCTTCACCAGATAGAATGCCCTCTTCTTGTGATGCATGGTGCAGAAGAGATATTAGTTCAGCCCAATCCGCTAACGCAAGCTCTTAAAAATTACGAACAGGCCGGTTCGAAAAACAAGACGTTTTTCCCTATAGAGGATAGAAGAATTGGCGGATTAGAACACTGTCAGGTAGACAACATCAATGTGCTGCATGAGGTAGTACTGAATTGGCTTTGTTCCATTGGTCTTGGCCCTTTTGCACCTAGACCAAGTGATTGCTAGGATATTTTTTAAGTTGATTACAGGTGAAGCTTATGAAACTTACATTAGTACAGGTGGAACTGTGCTTGTTAGAAACATGTAACGATACATTTTAATTAAAAAAATTTAAATAATTATTTTAAAGAATTAACTGATGCAGTAATATGAGAGCCATATCATAAAAAATATATATTATTAAGAATGGAGGATCACTAGATTATGAAGGTGACCCTCATTTTTTAATGTCAAAAATAAATTTAATGAAAAGTGTATGTTTATGGTTACCAAAAGGCTAAATATACGCCAGAAGAAATAGTTAAAAGAGCTTAAAGTAAAGTGGGCTCAGATTTTGGAGGATATAATCTTATATTTAATAATTGTGAACGCTTTGCTAATTGTGTGTAACTGTTTTAAGGTAATCTATCTGCTTCGATTTTCTTTACAGATAAACTTTTATGAAAACTATATGCTATACTATAAATGTTTAAGTACTTAAACAGTTCGGAGGTAACTATGGAAAAAACAATGGATGATATAAAAAAATTACAACAAGAGTTTAGCAATTGTCAAAAGCTTTTGATAGCAATAGGAGATGAAGTAAGGCAATATATTTTATGTATTATGATGAAAAGGAAGTGCAGCGGAAGTAGAGTGATTGATATAGCTGCAAATACCAATCTATCTAGATCTGCAGTATCCCATCATATACAAATATTAAAGGATGCTGGTATTGTAAAGTCCAGAAAAGAAGGGACATGCATTTATTATTACCTTGATCCAGAAGATAATGAAATTGACAAAGTTATTAATTTGTTTAGGCATATAAAAGAGATTATGGGAACTTTACCAGATAGAAGCGGTGAAGAATAAGAGGCCAAGAAAGGAAAATTTTAATGATTTTATATTTTACAGGAACAGGAAATAGTACATATATTGCTAAACAAATAGCGGATTTAGCAGGAGATGGCCTTATTTCAATTAATAAGCGAATTAGGGAAAATGATATATCAGAAATAAATGCAACTGGAAGATTAGTTTTTGTTGTACCAACTTATTGTTGGAGAATTCCAAGATTAGTAGAAGAATGGATTGATAAAACAAGGTTCACAGGTACTGAGAATGTCTACTTTATAATGAATTGCGGCACAAGTATAGGAAATGCTAAGAAATATATAAAAAGACTTTGTAAAAGAAAAAACTTTAAATATATGGGGGTAGCTTCCATTGTGATGCCAGAGAATTATATTGCTATGTATGATGCACCAGAGAAATCTGTTGCAATGCAGATAATTGAAAATGCAAATCCTATAATCCATAAGATTGGAGCAAGGATTCGGGAAGGAAAGTCATTTATTGATAGACAGAGCAACATTATTGATTGTCTCAAAAGTTCTGTTATAAATACAATTTTTTATTCATTCTTAGTAAAAGCGGATAAGTTTACAGTAGGTGATAAGTGCGTAGGATGCAGCACATGTGTAAAGGAATGTCCACTTAACAATATCAATTTAAAAGGAAACAAACCTATTTGGGGTAAAGACTGTACTCACTGCATGGCATGTATTTGCAAATGTCCCAAAGGAGCTATTGAGTATGGAGAAAAAAGTGTTGGCAAAATCCGTTATAGATGTCCAATTATATATAACTAGCAAATAGAAGTTTATTGGAGGCTACAATGTTTTCGTATGATAATATTCAAAAATTTAATGAAACTGAGATTCAGATGTATAAATTTATTGTTGATAATGGAGAGAAAATTCCTTATATGACTATTAGGGAATTGGGTGAGGTGATGCATGTTTCTACATCAACAATCCTTAGATTTTGTAATAAATTGAACTGTGATGGGTATAAGGAATTCAAAGAAAGACTTAAGAAATACTTATATCAAATCAAGGAAATGCCGCCTCAAAATGATTTAGCTGAGCTGTTGGAGTACTTTAATAGAACTAACACTAATTCTTTTGAACAGAAAATAGAGCAGGGTGCTAATTTCATTAGAAAAGCAGAAACTGTTATATTTATAGGAGGGGGGTCCTCCGGTACACTGGCTAGATATGGAGCAAGATATTTTTCTAATTTAGGTAAGTTTTCAATAGGCTTAGAAGATGCGCATTATCCAATTACAAAAGAGATGGCGAGTTCTACAGTGATAATTGCACTTTCTGTTTCGGGAGAAACAAAAGAGATTATTAATTTAATTGATCGTTTCAAAACTAACAAATGTAATATTTTGAGCATCACCAATCAAACTAATTCCACTATTGCAAGAATATCAGACTGGAATATCTCCTATAATATGAATATGCATATAGTCAACGGCGGATATAATGCAACAACTCAGGTACCTGTACTGTTTCTTATAGAAGCATTGGCAAGAAGAATATGAATTTTGAAACATCTTGTTACTAGTTATGTAACAAGATGTTTTTTATACTATAGATAAACCGATTCAACTATTGAAATTCATGTGCAACATAATCCCAAGAAGACGTCATTTTGGTATAAATAAATTTCAAGTTTCAAGGTGCTTTATCTTTATTATTAGATGTAATGGAAAAGGAGTAAGATGAAAAATGAAAACAGAATTTGAAAAGTGTATGGCAGGAGAAATTTACAATTGTCACGATGAAATTTTTTTGGATTTTAAAAATACAACTAGAGTATTGCTAGCGAAATATAATAGCCTTCCTTATGAATGTAAAGAAGAGAAAAGAGAAGTTTTGCAGAGTCTTTTAGGCAATATAGGTACTAATGTATCTGTTGGATCACCATTTATCTGTGATTACGGCTGTAACATTCATTTAGGTAATAATGTATCTATCAATATGAAGTGTACTTTTGTGGATTGTAACAAAATAACTATAGGTAATAATGTTCTTATTGCACCTAATGTACAAATTTATACAGCTACTCATCCGGTAGAGCTGGCAGAACGATTAACACCGGATTGGAATGTGGAAAGTGGAGAATATTTTTGTCGTACCTATGCACTTTCTGTTACTATTGGTGATGGCTGCTGGATTGGTGGTGGCGTCATTATTTTGCCTGGAATCAGTATAGGAAATGGCAGTGTTATAGGAGCAGGTAGTGTTGTGACAAAGAATATTCCTGAAAATTGTGTAGCAGTTGGAAATCCATGTCGAGTAATTCGAGAAATTAATGGAGCTTGCAAACATGATTAAGATGGTAGCGTTTGATTTCGATGGAACAATAGCTGACACAATCCCTATGTGTATTGAGGCTTTTAAAAAATCTGTATCACCATATACAGGACATGACTTAACAAATAATGAGATTGTTCAAACTTTTGGGCTTAACGAAACAGGAATGGTTAAAGCAGTGGTAAAAGACAATTGGGAGTCAGCTCTTCAGGATTTTTATTATTTTTATGAGAAAATGCATGATAGATGTAAGGAACCTTTTTCAGGGATATGTGATTTAATTAAGTACTTAAAAGATAAAGACATTGTTGTAGCGTTAATTACAGGAAAAGGTCAAAGAAGCTGCGATATATCTTTAAAAAAGTTAGGTATGGATAATTATTTTAGTGATATAATGGTAGGAGATGAAATACGTTATAATAAAGCAGAATCTATTTCAAGGTTGCTAAAAAAATACTCTGTTAACAATGATGAATTTTATTATATAGGTGATGCACTTTCTGATGTAATGGCTTGTAGCGAGATTGGTGCAACTTGCCTATCAGCAGCCTGGTCTGATGGTGTTGACCTGGAAGAAATGAGAAAAGTTAATCCTAATTATATATTTAACAATATTTATGATTTGAAAATGTTTTTAGAATCAAAATTGAAATTTTAGCTAAAAGTTTATATTATACTCGTTAAGGACAACCGTGCTACAAGTAATAATGCTATCAACTTAGAGTAAAATAAATGTGACTTTTAAATGTCAGTTTAACGACAAAATTTTGCATAAATAAGTGACCTAAAAGTTTTTGTATTTACAAAATGCTTTTAGGTCACAATAATATAATTTAAAATAAGATTATTCTAGTTTATAATTTCTGGTTAACTTGGTTATTATTTATTACTTTCTTATTTTTGTTGTTCCAGTAAAAGTATGCTGGAAGTCCTGTTGCTACAACAAGGAGTGCACATAATAATCCTTGTATTGGAGCCCATTTAAATGTTCCCCATGCCATAAGTGCAGAACCAAATACTGAAATAGCCATCATTATAATCCATGCTGGACATTTGTAAGTAGGTTTATAGTCGGATTTTTTTCTGCAGAAGATGATTGATCCATATACCAAAATATTCATTATATTTAATACTAGAGTAAAGTATCCTAACAAGCTTACAAGATTAGACGTGAATATTAGTATAATTGCATAGGCAACCTGCAATAATATTGACCAATCTGGTGTTTCGTATCTCTCATTTGTATGTCCAAATACTTTGAAGAACAAGTTATCTTTTGCCATAGCATGTTCCATTCTTGGCTGATACATAATACATGAGCTTAATGAACCTATTATTACGATTATTGCGGCAACTGCTACAAATGATGAACCTATGTTTGAAAAACCTGGTATATATTTTAATGCATCTGCAATAGGGGTTGCTGATTTTATCAATGATTGAAAAGGCATTAACCCATATATTGAAACTGAAATTAAAGTATATAAAATTGTAACAATAATTGATGAACCAATAAGAGCAATTGGTAATGTTCTTTCTGGTTTTTTGAATTCTCCTGACATATAGCATACTGCTGACATTCCTGTATATGACCAACTGGTAGCTGATATTCCGGCCCATATTCCTGCACCAAGAGGAATTGCATTTTGGGTTGGTGTATAACCTAAATTACCTATTTTCATATAAATAAGACCAAGTACAATTACGATTGCAAAAGGAACTATTTTTGCTGCGGTTATTAAAACCTGAAAGAAACCACCTGATTTTACACTTCTATAGTGAAGTACTGTAAGTAGTATAACTATTGCTACACCAACTATTTTACCAGTTAATCCACCCATTCCTGGTATGAAAAATGCTAAATAAGATACAACAGCAAGTGCCATTATTGAAATAGATGGTGGATCTGTTGCCCAGAAAGTTGCCCATCCGTATAAAAATGCTAATGGTTTAGAGCCTGCTTTTTTCAAATAAACATATCCGCTTCCGTTTTCGGGGTATGCAGTGGCAAGTTCAGCCATAACCATCATTTGTGGAATTATTAGAAGTCCTCCTATAATCCATGCAATAATTGATGCTTTTGGAGTACCTGCTGCACCTGCCACCTGACTGGAAGAAACAAATATACCAGAACCTATTGTTGTACCAACAGCTATTGCTAAGGCAGCCCAGACTCCAAGTTTTCTTTTTAAGTTAACGTTTTCACCCATATTAATCATTTCTCCTTTCTTATGTTAAGAAAATATATGATTCAATTGTATTAATGTTTTTATCACCTTCAGATAATCTGGGGATGGATATAATAGTAGTACGTAGTTCCTTCCTAAATCCATCCACAGCCTTATAATGCTTTTTACCATGCACCTGTATATTGTAGTGTAACGCTGCTATTGCGAGCACCCATTTCCATGCATTTTTTAACATCTAAATCTAATAATATTCCTCTTAAAAATCCTGCAATAAAGCTATCTCCAGCTCCCATAGTATCTTTAACATCACATTTTATAATGCCAAATGTGATAAACTCATTTCCATCATATGCAATGCTTCCTTTTTCTCCTAATGTCACAATTACAAGTTTTGGACCTCTTGCATACATTTTTTTCATAAAGCTTCTAAGTTCATCTGTATCTCCATCATCTGAAGCAAAGAATGCATAATCAACATAATCTATTGCCTTTTCTACAACTGGATCATCATATTTATTTGCAAAATCAAAGGCAATTAAAGTACCCTTTGCTTTAATCTTGTACAAATCATTTTCAATCATACCCCACAGACCACTTATAACTATGTCGTGACTGCATATAAACTCAATGTCATCTTCTGATAGTTTAAAATCAGCTAATACACCTTCTTCATAGTCTCCTAGTACGCGTTCTCCGTTAACCAGCTCTACATGTGTAATTGCGGTGTTTCCTGGGAGTACATGTAGATGTGAAGTATCGACTCCTTTTTTTTGTAATGCGCTAATCATTATTTGTCCGTATTTGTCATTTCCTACAACACCAGTATAGGAGGCTTGACCACCAAGACGAACAGAATATACGGATACATTTACGGGATTTCCTCCAGGAAATGCTTTGTCCAAATTTTCATAAACATCCATGCAGTTATCACCAACTGCTGCTATTTTAATCATTTTATCGCTCATAATTACACCTCCAGATATATTTATTTTCAATGCTTATCGCGCTAATTTGCTTTAGAATTTAATTAGTTTATCATATTATTTGAATACGTTTTTATAAAATAGTTTAATTGCTCCTATTTCATAAGATTACGAATATTATTAATAGCACGTTTTGCATAAAATCGAGGCTCGTTTATATATGAAGTTACAAGTTCTATAGTTGCTGTTCCCTTATAATTTATTTCCTTAAGTTCCTGCATAACTTCTGACAGTGGAAGCACGCCTTCTCCTGGAAGTATGTGTGTATCACTAACTCCATCACTATCGACTATATGCATATGATACATTTTTTCTCCTAGTTTATCGAAATAGGCCATAATACTTTCATGCTGCACAAATGGTGGCACGATATCGCACATACCAACAAGATATGGAGAATTAACATAATTAAACAACGTTACAAGATCATTTGCACTAGTGCAAACATTGCTCTCATAAGGGGTTAGTGGTTCTAATACAATTTTATGTTGTATTTTTTCGGCATAATCTGTTAATTCACGCATTGTTTGAATAAGCCTTTTCCATATTTCTTCTGAAGTAGTTAAGTATCCAGCATGGGCTGCGGACATTAGAGTAAAATCTGCTCCCATTTCTTTGCCCATGTCCATAGAAAGTTTTAGGTAATTTACAGCATCCTGACGCTGAGCTTCGCTTCCAATCATAAAATTATATGGGTATGCATTATGCTCTGGCGTATAGCCAATGACAGGAATTTCATACTTATCAATCAATTTTTTTATTGTATTAATATCACCTGATTTTAAATCAGGAGCAAATGCATGGGGTCTTGCACCCCAAAGCTCTATATAGTCATACCCGAATCTTTTTGCATCCTTAAATACATCTTCCAATGGATTACGCTGATAACCTGATGTAAACATACCTATTTTCATCATATCAGTTAGCCTCCTAAATTAATAATCTAAACGGCGATAATATCTGCGAATTTCCATAGGATGACAGTTTATTTTCTCCAAGTGAGCATCTATTCTTTGTGTAACTGCATGCATAACAAGGTGTGAAATATTTCCTCTATATTCTGGGCTTATACCTTTTAATTCATAGTCTTTTGTATCAATGATTGTGTAATTTCCACAAATTCTTGGAAGAAACTTTGCAACCCTTTCACTTAAAGGACGCTGTGAATCTTCTCCAACAAATACTGTAACTGCAGTATCACGGTCTACTATTTCAAGCATTCCATGGAAAAACTCAGAAGCGTGAATTGACTTGGTACGAATCCAGTGTTGTTCTTCCCAGTAGCACATTGCATATGAATAAGTAGCACCCCACTGATTACCTGCACCTACAAAATAATGAATAGAGTCATCTTTGTGTTTTTCTGCAAATGTTTTACCAAATTCATCTGCACACTTTTCAACTTCTACTAATGCATTTGCAAGATGTGCATCCATCTGTGCGTAGTAATCATCATATTCTGGAAATTCACCTTTATTGTACATAAAGCGGTCAGCTACCATAAAGAATTTTAATTGTTCGTTAGTAGGATATGCAATTTCATAATCTACCATTTTTGCAAGCTCTGCTGTTTCCTTGTCAATAAATCCAATTACTTTTGCGCCTGCTTCCTGTGCTTTTTTAACTCCTTTAACCATTTCCTCTGTGCTTCCTGTAACAGAAGAAATTACGATAACTGTGCCTTCTCCAATTCTTTTATTACCAGTTGCAAGGTATTCAGCTGCATTTTCAACAAATGTATCAATTTCTGATTTTTCTTTCATGTGTACAACAGCCTGCATGCTGGAAGCATAAGTTCCTCCGATTCCAAGCCAGCAGATATTTTTGTAACCTTTTTTACAAAAGCCGTCAACGATTTCATTAATTTGTCCACGAAGAGCTAAAGCTCCGTTTACACTGTCAATTTGTTTTTGTTCATCGAATTTAAGCATATCTTTCTCTCCTTTTATCATTTCTAATATTGAAAAAAATTTTTGTATAAATGGTATGGCTTCATTATCGATATAGACATGTGATTGATATTTCTATACCAATTTGTGACTATAGTATAGCACTTGGTTTTTTGCATGTCAATATGCAAATAAAATCTTGTTTTTGGTTTTAGTATAATCTCAGGATAAGCTTCATTGGTATACTAAAGAACTGAAATATAATCAACTATATATAGTGAAACTTAAACTATTTATGCACCATAATGCCTTGAAAATCGGTATTTTCAAACATAAATAGTTTAAGTTTCGCAGTAGTTTTACTATATATTCTACAGTAGATGATTATAGGTATCTAAGTGTTGTAACTATTATTTGTAATGTATGTACATTTGTAGACTTTTTTTATAAAGTTATTACAATATTTCTTGTATTTAATAAAAGCATGTGCTATACTTCAGTTAATTGGTATGGTTTTATAGATAACTTATTTACATGTTATACAAAAATCTCTGCATTAATGACTATATTTTTATGATGCAGCAAAGTTATTGTACAAATTGAAAGGAGTAAAAGTTCAATGGTTATGAAAGCAGAAATTCTTTTACGTTCAAAAAATATATTTACCGCTGTCAACAATACTATAATTGATGGGCATGTAGCAATTGCAGGTGGTAAAATTTTATCTGTTGGAGAAGGAGATGGAAGTGAATTTCTTTCTAGAGAAACTAAAGTATATGAATTAGGAAGCAGGGTCATTTGTCCAGGATTCTCAGATGTGCATTGTTTCTTTACTGGTTATGTACTAAAGTTTGTAGGAATTGATTTATCAAAAGCTAGTTTTGACAGCTTAGAAAACGTTATCACTCATGTTAAGGAATATGCGGCTGCCAATCCGTCAAAAAAACTTATATTAGGCCACGGATGGAATTCTAAAGTTATTGCTCCAGATATAACATCTTTAGATAATGAGTTCCCTGATACTCCGGTTGTTCTTTTTGCAGAGGGAGGAGATACCTGTTTGATGAATACGGCTGCAATTAACACTTATAAGTTTACACCTGACACTTGTTATCCGGAGGCTTATTGGAGATTGCTAAAAGATATTATTTCAGACAGGGAATTTATTGTACCAGAATTTAAAAAGTATATGGCAATGATGAACGGCCGTGGAATCACTTCTGTAAAGGAAATGGGATTTGATGATTTTTACGGCTTTACCGATGTCCTTGAAGACTTAGATAAATCAGGCGAACTAACCTTGCGTGTTAATTTTATGAGTCAGCCCGTTGGTCGATGTGCTGATTTTGAATATGGAAAAGCTATGCGAAAACGTTTCGTAGGTGATTTTGTTCGTTTTTCTGGCTACAATCGTATGACTGATGGTTCTATAAGTGAGTTATGTGGAGATTTAAAAAAGCCTTATAATTGTGCTGACACATGCTGTGCTTTAGATATTGATTATGATATGATAGAAAAAGAGACACTAGCAGCAGATGCAGCAGGTTTCCGCTTTTCGCTGCATGCTCAAGGTGATGCAGCAATTTGTAAAGTATTAAATATATATGAAAAATGCCAAAAAGATAATAACGGAAAACTTAAAAACCGCCACAGCATGACTGATTTAGAATTTAGCGATCCTGCTGATTTAGAGCATATGGGCAAACTGGGAGTTATAGCTGAAATATACCCTCAGATTCAATCTATTGCTGATAGAAAGAGTAAGCTGGCAATGATTGAGAGTAAAATTGGTATGGATAGAGGAAAGTATTACTGGAATCGACGTAAAATGGCGGACAGTGGTGTTATTCTTTCATGTGGAACTGATTTGCCACTTCTAATAGATAATATTCCGGAATCTATATACCATGCATGCGGAGGCTTTTTTCCTGAAGGCGGAGAACCCTTTAATGTGGAAAATACTCTTACCATCAATGAAGTTTTAACTGCATGGACAAGGGGCGGTGCTTATGACCTTTTTCAAGAAGAAAAACTTGGAACTTTGGAAGCTGGAAAAACAGCTGATATTGCAGTATTAAGTGATGATGTATTCAAAATTCCGTTAAGTAAAATAAGAAATGTTAATGTATGCTTAACCTTAGTTAATGGAAAAGAAGTATATAATTCCATTCAATAGTTTTATTTAGTAATCGAATATAGTAGATGTAGATTGAGAAGGTTTTATTGAAATAGCTTTTCTAATTTATATCTACTATATTTTTTAATTCATTTCTATTACTTTAGCTTAAATGCAAACTACATATGCACCATACTTTGAAGTAGGGTATGTTATAATAAATTATAAAAATGAAGTGGAATTGAGAGGTTCAGATAGTTATGAATTTTTGGTATATCTTAAAAATTGATCCTACAGATAATATTTCTGAGATAAAAAAAGCCTATGCAAAACAGCTAAGGCTGCATCATCCAGAAGATGATCCTGAAGGTTATCAAGAGTTAAGAGAAGCTTATGATGAAGCTTTAAAATATATAAATGGTAAAAATAAAAAAGAGAATTTAGAGGTAAGCAAAGCGGATATTTTAAGCTATCAACCTAAAGCTAATTTGGAGGAGAAAAGTTCAAAACAAACATTAATTTTTGATGATAATGTAAATAAATTTATTATTGGAGTTAAAGGTTTGTATGATGATTTTTTTTCGCGAATTAATGTTGAAAAGTGGAGGGAAATTTTAAACTCAGAAGTTATATGGTACATGGGAGACAAAAAGCTTTTAAATGATAGTATGATAGAGTTTTTAATGAAAAATCATTATCTTCCACAAGATGTATGGAAACTTCTTGAACAAAATTTTAATTTAAGTCAGCAAAAAGAATATATTTGTGATGAATACTCTGAAGAATTTATAAAATATATTTTTAAGCAGTTAGAAGATGATAACGAGCTTAGATATTGTTATTTTAAAAAGCTCAATGGTGTGCCAAGTGAAGCTTTTTTAGGGTATAGAGAGAAGGCTTTTGAGGCACTTTCTTGTGAAGATATTGAATATGCAGAGGAATGCATAAACAAGGCTAATAGCATGTATGCTGATGATCCGGATGTACTTATTATGCAGGGAAGATGCTGTGTAATTAAAGGGAATTTGGACAAAGCTTTGGAAATATATAATGATTTAGTACAAAAAAATGATGATACATATGCGCGTTTTTACAGGGCAAAGCTATTATATAATATAGGGAAAATGGATAAAGCCCTGGAGGATTGTAAATACTTAGAGAAATTGAATTTTAATAACGTGGATTTTAAATTTATGTCTATTAAGTGTTATTGTTATTTTAAAGAGTTTGATAAGGCTAAACAGTTGCTTTTACAGCTTAAAGCTTCATCGTCACTTAACGGGGAATTTAAAAAATTATTAGAGCAAGTTAACTTCGGAATCATACATAGATTAAAGAAAGAACTAAAAAATAACAGAAATAATGAAGTTATAAAGGCTGAGATAGATGATTTATATAAAGAAGTTGGAAGGCTGGATAGCAGACAGTTAAGAAAAAAATTAAAATGGATTTTTGCAAGAAGCTTTATTATTTGTTTTGTGATTTTAGTAGTTCAAGTTATAAGTGTGCAGCTAGCAATGAAGCATATGAACGTTAAAAATTATTATTCATTAAATAGCACTTTGCAGTTCATAATGTTCTGGGATAAGGGGAAATTAGTAAACAGTTCGCAAGATATTGAAAAAATTATACCGGGGATAAGCAATATTCATGGAAAGCTTACAGATGCAGAATTTTTATCATTGTATCGTATACCAATAAAGGATAAGCAAGGGAAAGTGACAAATGTGTATCTTTCTTATGATACAGCAAAGAAAAGAAACTTATATGGAGATATGAATGGATATTTATGTGCAGGTACACTTGGAGATAAAAGGATTGTTGCTGTAGTAGACTTTAAAGAGGCTACTCAAGCTTACAAGACTAAAACCATTGATTTTTGTGGTACTGTATATAAGGTTACGGATACTGATATGTTAAATAAAATAGAGAAGCTATATAACACAAATAATTTTGTTGAAGATAAATTTATAGATACGAAAGTTAAAGTATCAGGTGAAAGGCAGCATGTTTTAAATATTGATGCCTGGCTTTTAATTATCCAAATAATTATTATTCTACTTGGAGTAGCATCGGCAAGTAAAGTAATAAGGGTAAATAGGGTATATAAACTTTTATGATCAAGATTTTAATACCAGATGATGATAAGAATATAAGTATCTTAATTAAATCTTTGCTTAAATTAGAAGGAAGTTAATGAATTTTTAATGAGTGATTATAAATAAAATTGTAATAAGCTTCGTTTTTGAATGCTTTTATGTTGCAGATAAGTTAAGAAAAGAGCGTTTAGAATACTTTAAAGGTAGAATACATAATTATTATTTTAATATATTTAAAAGCAGTTGTTATTTTAGTGATTTCTTTAACACTAGTATAACAACTGCTTTTGTAAATTATAATGATGGAATACTAAACTATTTGAATTTCCAAGCTAAGTCATTCCATAGTATTTCATTTTTGAAATCATTAATCTTAGTGTTTTTGTCAATTACAAGACATTCAATACCAGCCATTTCGCAAAAATCTCTAAGTTGTTCAGCACTTACTCCATAAGAGAAACTTGTATGATGAGCACCACCGGCAAGAATCCAAGCTTTTGCTCCTTCTTTTAGGGAAGGTTGTGGTTTCCAGAAAGTGCTAGCAACTGGAAGCTTAGGCATAGGATGCTTAGCTTTTACTGCATCAACATTGTTAACTAATAGACGGAAGCGATTTCCTAAATCTAAAAGTGTTGCACAAACAGCAGGTCCTTCACTGCCCTCAAACACTAGTCTAGCAGGATCATCTTTTCCACCAATTCCAAGAGGATGAACTTCTATTCTTGGCTTAGTAGCAGCAATACTTGGACAAATTTCAAGCATATGTGCACCTAAAATAACTTCATCGCCATTGATTAGGTCATAAGTGTAATCTTCCATTAAAGTTGTACCTTTAGTTGGAGCCATAATTTTCATTAATCTAACTAGAGCAGCAGTCTTCCAGTCTCCTTCAGCACCAAAACCATAGCCTTTGGACATTAAATGCTGAACTGCAAGACCTGGAAGCTGTTTCATACCGTGAAGATCTTCGAAATTAGTAGTGAAAGCGGTAAAATCACCTTTTTTTAAGAAATTTTCTAGTCCGATTTCAATACGAGCTTGTTCTTTAACAGAATCTCTTAATGGTCCTTCTTCTAAAAGATTAGGAGCAAAATCGTAAAGTGAAGAGTATTCTTCCATTAAAGCATTTACATCGCTCTCAGTAACCTCATTAATTGAATCTACTAAATCACCAATTCCATAAGCTTGAACCTGCCAACCAAATTTAATTTGAGCTTCAACCTTGTCGCCGTCAGTAACAGCAACATTTCTCATATTATCTCCAAAACGTGCAACCTTTAGTTTACGGCTTTCTATATAAGCGGCTGCAATGTATAACCAGTCATGTATTTGGTTAATTACATCAGAATCTTTCCAATATCCAACTACAATTTTACGTTTTATTTTCATTCTTGCACCGATAAAGCCATACTCCCTGTCACCATGTGCAGATTGGTTGGTATTCATGAAATCCATATCAATTGAATCCCATGGAATTTCACGATTAAATTGAGTGTGAAGATGTAAAAGAGGTTTATCTAATGCAAGTAAACCTTGAATCCACATTTTTGCAGGTGAGAAAGTATGCATCCAAGTTATTATACCTGCACATTTTGGATCTGAATTAGCTTCTATACATAAATTGTTTATAGCTTCAGGTGTAGTTAAAACTGGCTTGAAAATTATTTTGTAAGGTGAATTTAAACTTTTATTTAGACTTTCAGTTATAATTTGTGAGTGCTCATTTACTTCTTTTAGAGTGTCTTCGCCATATAGGTGTTGACTTCCAGTAACAAACCAAAATTCATATGCTTTTAACTGTAACATAATAAAATCCTCCTAAAATAGGTATTATTTTAATAAAATTATTTTAAAGGTACGTATATGTTTTATCTGTACCACACAACATGTACGTACATTAATTACATTGTAAACGCTTCTATAGAAAAAAGCAATATTTTTTTGCTCATTATAAAAGCACATGTACATACAAATAAATAGAGCTGCATATATTGTTGAAATAGAAATTGAAGATTTTGCTTATAATGACTTAGATATATATTAATTCTAAGTAATTAATTAATAAAATTATTAAAAGAAAAAAGTTTGTAATATGATACAGGGAATATCAAGTTTACAAGATATTGGTAGTGAAATTATATAAATAATAATTTGTAAACAATAACATATATAAATATAAATTATATTTTATATTTATATAAAACAATTAAAAAAGTGTTGGAGTAGTGTTGACTTGAAAACGTATACTAATTATAATGTATATATAATGATTTAGATAAATATAAAATAATTCAATTTTTATTAAACTAAACAATAATTTATAGGACAATATTGTAATAGGTGTTAAAAAATCAAAGGATTGTCGTTAGTTTTTAAATATAACGTTAATCCTGAGTCAATAATAAGATTAAAATAAGCAAATAAAATGTTATCGTAAATGTTAATAGAAAGGGGAGAGTAACATGCTAGAAAATTATAATTATAAAAATCCGATTGTGAGGCAGGCAGCGGATCCGTTCGTATACAAGCATAGTGATGGTTACTACTATTTTACAGCATCTTATCCAGCGTATGATAGAATTCAAATAAGGAAATCTAAAACTATTGAAGGTTTAGGTTTAAGTAAACCAATTGTGATTTGGAAGAAACATGATGAAGGTGAAATGAGCGCATATATTTGGGCACCTGAAATACATTTTATAGGTGGTAAATGGTATATATATTTTGCAGCCGCAAAGGTTAGTGACGTTAGGGGCAAAATGTTTGATCACAGAATTTATGTGCTTGAAAATACATCTAACAATCCTTTAGAAGGTGAGTGGATTGAAAAAGGACAACTTAAAACTAATTGGGAATCATTTTCTTTAGATGCTACAACTTTTGAAAATAACGGAGTTAGATATTTGGTTTGGCCTCAAAAAGATCCCAATATTAAAGGCAATTCTAATCTGTATATTGCAGAATTAAGCAATCCATGGACAATTAAAGGAAAGCAAATTATGTTATCAAAACCGAAATATCCATGGGAATGCGTAGGGTTTTTGGTCAATGAGGGACCAGCAGTTCTTAAGAAAAATGGAAAGATATTCATTACTTATTCTGCAAGTGCTACAGACTATAATTATTGTATGGGAATGTTAACTGCTGATGAAACCAGTGATTTATTAAACCCCAAATCTTGGACAAAATCAAAGGTTCCTGTATTTACTACAAGTTACGAAAATGGTCAATATGGTCCAGGACATAATAGCTTTACTGTTTCGGAGGATGGCAAGGAAGACATTTTAATTTATCATGCTAGGAACTATAAGGAAACAGAAGGGGATCCGCTTGATGATCCTAATCGTCATGCAAGAGCTCAGAAGATAAATTGGAAAGCTGATGGAACACCAGACTTTGGAATACCTGTAGCGGACTAAAATAAAGTAGAGTCTAGCTACTATGAAAAGAATTTGAATATAAAATAAGAGAGGGCTTATAAGCCCTCTTTTATTTATTTAAAACGTATTTTCAATTTTTATGAAGGCATTTTATTAATCAGAATAAGTAAACAGCTTACACTAGCTCCAAAGGAGACTTATATTACTTGTTGAGGTTATAAATCTGCCAGGATTCAAATAATTATCATCATTTAATGGGATTATTTTCCTCATAAATTATTCTGACATTTATACCTTGATTGTAATTACCAAAGTTGGCTCCAAAAATTGTTAAACCTCCAACATGACTTGTATTCTCAGGAACAGAAAATTTAAATTTTAAATCACTCTTGAAGTTTAAGTCTATATCATCTATAGTTACATCAGAAATTTTTAATCCGTCAATAAAAGTACCAAATTTATTAATGGAAAGTAATTTTAAAAGACCATATTGATTCCAATTAGAGAACCACCAAGAAGGGGTTAGAATACCTTTAGTATCTGCATAGTCTCCTGGGCTAACCCAACTTCCTAAATGTATGTCATTCAAAGCAAAATGAATATCTGAGGGCCATATATTACAATTTCCTGGAGCTTCAGAACTTATTTCTGCGGAAATTTGAATTTCTGAAAACTTTTGGTTTGGTTTTAGGTAATTTGGTATTCTATATTCAATAAAACCCTTAGTAAACCAAAGAATATCACTGTTTATTCTTTCTGGATCTGCAAAATAACTTGGATTATCAACTTCTCCAATTATTTTATCCTTTGTTGCAAGTCCGCAGGTTGGATAAATTTCGTAAGCTGAATATTGTCCTATACCTATTTCAAGCTCATATGAATTTTCAACTTCAGACTTTCCTATATCAATTACAAATTTGTCTTCATGAAGATTACAAATTTTTTGTATTCCGTGTTTTGCGGTAAGAGTAGTGATTTTAATAAGACCGCACTCTTCTAACTTTTTTATGTGCATTGTAATTGCACCATTGGTTAAATTTAATTTATCAGCTAAATCATTCATATTAAGTTGTTTTTGTTCGCTTAATAGTTGGAGTATTTGAATTCTAATATCTGAACTTAAAGCCTTAAATAGTGGTAAACTTTCACTTAAATTAGTAATGTGTATCATTGTTTATTCTCCTAACCATACATATATTATATTGAGAACAGCTTTATTATAGATTCTGTTAAATACATATTTTTGTAATTATTATATCATAGATTCTTTGTAAAGGGTTGATTAATTTAATAAAAAATAAAACAATCAAAAATTTTGTTTTAAAAAAAACGATTTAATTAACATAAATTGGCTTATATACTTACAATTATATAATTATTTATGTTAATAAGTTTATATTAATATAAAATAATGCTTATTTAAAATATAAAAATAGTTTATTTTCGTAACTAAGGATACTGAATGAAAAAAAAGTTAATCATATAACTGAGTAATAGCTTTAATAAAAGTTTTTTAAATTAATCAAGGAGGTTAATTAAATGAGTGCATTTTTAGGAAAAATTCACTACTGGTTATACAATAAAATTCAGTTACATGAGAAATTAATAGAAGATATAATGGAATTTGCGGAAAAAAAGGGGCATAGTAACGAGAGTCTACTAAAGGAGAGTTATTTAAAGTATGGATTACCTGTAAAAGGCCCACTTGAAAGTAATATAGAGCATCATAATATTCATGGATGGCTTCAAGAGAGGATAACAAGTGTAGAAAGTAGATTAGCGTACATTATAACTGAATTATTAAATAATAATATTGTCGCAAAAAAGGATATTGCTGATATATTTTATGAAAATGGAGCAAATACAATGAAGGAACTTAAAATAAGTGAAGGTACACCGGAAGAGTTATTTAACTTAGTTTTCGATTATATGCTTGAAGGAATGCCATGCGATCATGTAAATGAAATAATTGAAAACAGTGAAACTGCAATTGTATGGAAAACTACAACGGATATCCATAAAGGTTACTGGGATGAAGTTCAAGGAGATGTTGATAACTTTAATTATTTTGTAGATTCTTGGATTAATGGTTTTTTGGGTTCAAGCAGCACAGGATACATGTACTCTAGAGAAGAAAACGGTATGTGCACAATAAAAAAGGCATAACAATAATATTTCCATAATATAGAGTAAAACTAGATTAACTATATATAGATAAAAAACTTGGAATATTAAAATTAGCTGAATTCTATTTTGGAACATGTTGGTTATATGAACATATATCAGTTGACAATGGACAATTGACAGAGCACGGTGAAGGTAAATTTACCTTTCGTTTCTCTTAGGTAAATTTTAGAACTTATTTAGTATCAGCTGCGCTGAATATTATACTTTAAGCCATGCGCGAGCATTAAGTTTTAGATTTTTCAAAGCAATAGCAAAGAAAAATCATCCTTCACTGTAATCTGTCAATTGTACTCTGTACTCTAAGTAAAATATTAATTTTCTAGGGTAAACTTGGCATTACCATTTTGAAACTTATAGGTTGTTTACCTATAAGTGTACTAATCAAAAGTTTGCAAGTGTAAATTTGTGGATTGTAATTTTTTAATTTTGATTAATACCTCTATAAGTTTTAAGCTATGAAGTAAAACTGCGCAAAAGACTTAGGTAATAGTTTGCTTCTCTTGTTACGTGATCTGCAAGGAGAGGAGCCATTATTGCCTTAATCTTGCAGGATAATAAACCTTCTGTAGCCTTGCTCTTAAAGTTTCTTAATTCAGTAACTAAGGCATAAATTTGTTTAGTTATATCCTCAAGATTATCGGGATTATTTTGACGAGCATTAGTAGAAGGTCCAATATTGTTAAACCTTTGAACAAAGCTGTTTGCTGTGTTAAATAAAGCAGTTTCATCTGGATCTAGGTAACCTCTTATAAATTCAGCGTGTTCTTTCATTATATCATTCCAGAAGGCTTCCTGTTTTATGATGCTTTGAGGAGTAGTATCTTGTTCCTGTCTTTTTTCAAGCATAGTAAGCATGTTGACATATGCACGTGCTTCCCTTATTACATGCTCAATATTTGAAGGATAGGTATAGCTAAAAGCTTTGCAAGATAGAATCTTGTTAAGAAGCCCTGTCTGAAAGTTTATAACGAAATTTACGAGTGTAAGTATAGCTTTATTTAGTGCAGAAACGGAGGTTGTAATATTGAAAAGTTCTCTGTAGTAGCTTCTATAGCCTAAATTTATTTCTCTTGCAGTTATAGCAGTATTAATGGGAACACCTGTTAAAGAGCTGGTGGTCTTTTCTGCAGACAAGGTGAAGGGAGTTATAAGGGTAGAGGAATTCATAACTTCTTTACTTATCTTTCCTTGAGATAAAGTTACTGTTTTAGAAAGCAGCATATCTAACTTTTTGTTTACTGCGATAATCTGCATTAAAGTAGGAGCATACTTAGGTGGAAGGGATGCTCCAGCAATAACGTTATGTTCTTTTACAATTCTCAAAAAGAACAAATTTAGTTCAAGTGAAAGTCTTACATATTGTTCATTTGATAGCATATTTACCTCTCTTATATATATTGATAAAGATAAACTAAAATTTATTTTATAAAAGTTTACCCATATATTCATAGTATGTACTAGGTAAATCATTGTTGCAGATTTTTTAGGTTATAGATAAACCGTTTTTATATATGTTTTTGATTTTATTTGTATTTAAATTATGAAATTAAAAGTGTATTAAAAGTGCTGAATTAATGATATAATTATACTTAAATATAGATATGCATGTAAAATAAATTATTTTTAAGACGAAATAATAATAAATTAATAGTTAGCGTATCGTGAGATAAATTTTGGAGGTGCTTTATGGATTTCATAATGCCAAAGTATAATTGTCCGGATTTTTCAAAAGAATTTTTTTTAAATGCTCCGGATGTAAAAACAGAAGATGTAACTATAAAGGGAACTGCTCCCGATAATTATCATGCTACCTCAATATATCCTGAATATTTTAAAATTAATGGTGAATGGATATTAACATCAGAAAGTCGTATGGATTGTGTTGTAGTTTTAAAAGATGAGAAGGCACTTGAGGTTAAGGAATTTAGAAATTTAAATGTGGGTGACAAAGTGATTTTAGGTAGAAGTGAAGATGGCAGCGAAGGAATATACTTAAATATAAATCCCTTTTACGTTGATGAGGAAGAAAAATCAGATAATCAAAAATTTGCATTTAGGACAGGACAATCTAGAGAAAGTACTTTTTCTAGGGCATATAATAAGCTGTACGAATTATTGAAATATGAAAAAGAAAATAATGGATACATTGTATGGGTTTTAGGACCAGCAGTTGTTTTTGATTATGATTCGAAGATGGCAATGCAAAAGTTAATAGATGGAGGGTTTGTAAATGCTATTTTTGCAGGAAATGCCTTAGCAACGCATGATCTTGAGGGCTCCTATCTTGGTACTGCACTTGGACAAGATATATATACTCAGGTTTGTAATTATAATGGACATTATCATCATATAGATGTAATTAATAAGGTTAGAAAAGCTGGCTCCATTAAAAATTTTGTTTATGAGGAAGGTATTGATAAGGGCGTGGTTTCTGCTTGCGTTAGAAATAATATACCATTAGTTCTTGCAGGTTCTATAAGGGATGATGGACCATTGCCAGAAGTTATTTCAGATGTGTATGCTGCTCAGGATGCAATGAGATATCACTGCAGAAAAGCAACTACTGTAATATGCCTTGCTACAATGCTCCATACAATTGCAACTGGAAATATGACACCTATTTATAAAGTAGATAAAGGGGATGTGAGGCCTGTGTTCATATACAATGTAGATGTTTCTGAATTTGCTGCTAACAAACTTAGAGACAGAGGAAGCATTGAAGTTACGTCAATTGTAACAAACGTTCAAGATTTTTTAGTACAAGTTGCTAATAAAACAAAATAAAGTATTTAACTTAATTATTATAAAGTTGTATTAAAGATAAACCATTTTGAAACTTGAAATGGTTTATCTTTAGTGAGAAGTGGTTGAAGACTAAATACCAGTAATAAATTCTTTAAATGAAGCTAATTCTCTTACTTTCTCTAATTCTTCATCTTCTAGGACATATTTTAAAAACTGGGGATATAATTTTAACGCCATAATTATATCTTCACATGCCTTATTTTGTTCATTGTTTAAAGCATAGAAGCAGCTTCTGTTATAATATAAAAAGTATACTTCACTGCAGTTATTAATTCCCTTTGACAAAACTTCTATACCTTTCTTTGTATCTCTATATTTATAGATTACAGCTAAATTCAAGTAACTGTATTCGTAAGTTTTATCTTTTTCGATTGCTCTTTCGTAAAAATTAATGGCTTTTTCTATCATGTTAAACTTATAACAAATTACACCCATATTAAACAAGGCTAAATGATTGTTTGGATTTATTTTTAAAGCTTTAGAAAATAGCTTATATGCAGAATTATTTTGATTTTGTTCTTCGTAAATGCAGCCTAGATTTAAATTTGCCCAAAAATCCATAGGGTTTAGACTTAAGAGCTTTTTATAGGTTTCTATTGCTAAAGCTTTTTTTCCTGATACGTCGTAGGTGTTTGCTAAGAAAAAGTAAGCTACATGGTAATTGGGATTTATATAAATTGCCTTATTGTACAATTTTATAGCCTCTTCGTAATTTTCTTCCTCATCATATATTGAAGCTAAACCATAGTAGGCTCTTTCCTCATAGTCATCTATGCTTAAAGCTTCTTCATAGTATTCTTTAGCTTTTTGCGATTTTCCCAAAGAGTCGTATATTAATGCTAAGTTAATTATTGCTTCTAAATTTTCACCATTTGAAAGTTTATAGACTTTATTATATAAATCTAATGCTTTAATTGTTTTATCCGTTTCAAAAGCTTCATCGGCTTTTTGTAAATATTTATTAATTTGTGTATTATATTTCATAGATGCGCTCAACCTTATTTAATTATTTTTTTAGTAAATTTGCTGCTTAATTAAACATTAACTTATCTTGTCAAGATATTGTATCGCTATAGGAATCGATTATATGTCTTTATTTAAAGTATATCATCTTATAAAATGCTTGTAAAAGGATTAAAGAAGCAGTATATCTATATTATAAAATTTGATATAATATAAATTTATAAATAATGAACTATTGATGTGAAGAAAGAGGTTGAAATAAATGGAATTGCCTATAGAGCTTAAATTAGCTATGGAAAATCAACTTGTTGGCATTAAACATAATGAGCTAATGGAGGATGCAAAAACACTTAGTAAAAAATATAGAACTGAAAGTGGCCATGGTAAACGTCTGCTTACAGAAAGCAAAGAAGCAGTGGCATATTCGGTTGTAAGAATGCCAGCAACTTATGGGGCAGTTTATTCAGCATTAAATTATACTTTGGACTTAGTTGATTGCGACATAAAATCTTTACTAGATGTTGGAGCCGGAACGGGAGCAGCTTCTTGGGCTGCAGATTCACTGGTTAATTTACATAGTGTTGTGTGTTTGGAAAGAGAAAGTGCAATGCGTGAAATCGGACAAAAAATGATGTCACAAGGAACAAATATTTTGAAGAATGCAAAGTGGGTAGAGTATGATTTAACGGCAGGAGATATTCCAGAAAAAGCTGATTTAGTTATTGCATCCTATGTATTGAATGAACTAAATGACAGCGAAAGAATAAAGGCAGCAGATAAGCTTTGGAAGGCAGCAAATAAAATAGCTTTAATTATAGAACCGGGAACGCCGGTAGGATATTCTCATTTAAAGAAGATACGTGAATATTTGCTATCAAAGGGGGCACATGTAGTAGCACCTTGTCCACATGAAAATAGTTGTCCCCTCGAAAAGGAGGATTGGTGCCATTTTACATGTAGGGTACAAAGAAGTAAGCTTCACCGTCAACTAAAAGAGGGAGAAGCACCTTATGAGGATGAAAAATTTGCATATTTAGCTGTAGCACGTGAGAAGTATAGAAATGCAGCTGCACGTATTTTGAGGCATCCAATTGTAGGAAAAGGAAGAATAACACTAGATGTTTGTGCTGTAGATGGAGTAAAAAAGGTGAATATTTTTAAAAGAGATGGAGATTTATATAAAAAAGCAAGAAAATCTCAATGTGGTGATGAAATATAAATTAACAATTAATTTCGGCAGTTGAAAGGGTTTATCTATTGTTTAAGATGGATAAATATAAAAATAGATCTAGGAGAATATTATAAATTTCTAGGTCTATTTTTAATATAATTGAAAAAAAACTCATTTTTGTGTAGAATAGAACGCATATTATTTTTATAAAGGTTAAAAAATTGGGGAGGATAATTATGAGAAAAAGAGAGAAAATTATTTTAAATGAACTTGTGAATGAAAAAGGGTTTATAACCAGTGAAGAACTTTCGCAAATAGCAAGCGTAACATCTAGAACCATACGTGACGACATGAGAAAAATAAAAGCTGAAATTGAAGAACATGGTGCGAGTATAGAATCTCATTCTGGGATTGGATACAAGATTATTATAAATAATTACAAATTATTTGGGGAATTTATAAATACTTTAAAAATAAAAGAAGTTGCGCAGTATGAAGAAATTCCGGATGATTCGAATGATAGAATAAACTACCTTATAAAAAAACTAATAACCATTGATTTTTCTATAAAAATAGAGGAACTTATGGATGAATTATGTGTGAGTAGGTCTACCCTTACTGCAGAACTTAAGGAAGTTAGAAAGAAAATAGGAAAATATAATCTTAAGCTTGAACAAAAACCGAACTATGGAATTTTTATAGAAGGAAGTGAGATAGGTAAACGTTTATGTATATCCGAGTACTTTTTTCATTCTTCAGCGGATAAAGGCTATTTTGCAGAAGAAAGTGTACTTTTTAATAGTTCTGTTAATAGAGAAGAGATAGCGATAATAAAATCAACGCTTATTAATGTACTTCAAAAATATAATGTTATGATTTCAGATGTATCACTTCAAAATTTGGTAATACATGTAATTATATCTTTGAGGAGAGCTCGATTTTACAATTATGTGCATTTTGAAGAGAAGCAGATTAATTTTCTAAAAAGTGAAAGAGAATAGCAAGTTGCAAAGGAAATTGCACAAGTTTTATCATCAAAATTTAAAGAAATATGGCCGGAAAGTGAAGTGGCGTATTTAACTATTCATTTACTTGGAAAGAAGATTTTAATACAAAATGACAGTGATACCTTTAATACATCAATTATGGCAAAGCTTCTTGTTGAAAAGATAATATTTTGTATAAATGAAAAGTCTGGAGTTGATTTGCATAATGATGAAGAATTTAAAAAGGTATTAAGTCTTCATTTAGACCCACTTCTTATAAGATTAAAGCTAGGACTTATAAATAGAAATCCTATGATTAATGATATAAAAGTGAATTATACATATGCATTTAGTTTAGCAGAAGTTGCTGGCAGGGTTATAGGAGAAGAGGTTGATTTGACTGTAAATGAAGATGAGATAGGGTATATTGCTCTATATATAGGACTTGCACTGGAAAAACTAGAGAAGAGGACGAATAAAAAAAGTATTTTGCTTGTAAGTACTATGGGAAGAAGTTCCGCACAACTCCAGAAGTATAAAATTTTAAATCAGTTTAATGAATATATAGAACGATTTGATATTATAGATATGTATCAGCTTCCTAATGTAGATAATAGTAAATATGATTTTATGCTTAGTTCAGTTCATATTAATTATAAGGTTAATACACCAATTATATATGTGAATGAAATACTTAAAAATAAAGATATGAATCTAATTCAAAATGCCCTTCTAAGGATAAAAGAAGAGAAGAAAAATATTAGAGATTATCTTGATAAGAATTTGTTTTTCTCTGATATTAAGGCAAGAAATAAAGCGGAAGCCATTAAAAATTTCATTAAGTGCATAAGCAAGAAGGGTGCAGGTGAGGAAGAAATTTATGAATCTATTAGTGAAGACGGGGCTAAAATTGAAAATTTCTGCGTTGTAATGTATTCTTCTATAGCTCTATTCGATGAGGTTAAAATAGCACTAGGAATTTTAGATAAACCTATAATATGGGATAAGGAAATAGTGAAAGTTATGTTTATGATTTTTAAGCCAAGTGGTGATATAAATGGACTTCAGCAATCTACCAAGATTTTATTTAGCCTTGTGAAGGATTTTAAGAAAATAAAGAACATTATGGATGCAAAGGTGTTTGAGGATTTCACAAAGTCTTAGGAAATTTATATTGCCTAAGACTATTTTTTTGTTGGATTTCCTAAAGTCAAAGGAAAAAGTTGAAGTTGAGAAAAGAACCTCTAGAATTTATTATATATGTGTAAGGTAATTCAACAAAAGATGCGACTTTAGGGGGGATTTACATGGTGAAATATTTAATAGCTACTCATGGTGAAATGGCAGAGGGAATGAAAAGTACCCTTAAACTTTTAGCAGGAGAAAGAACAGATATAGAATTTTTAAGTTTCTATTGTGAGAAAGGAGATGCGGTTGAAAAATTAAAAGAATTTTTTGAAAAAAACAAAAATTGCGAAATAATTGCATTCACAGATTTACTTGGAGGGAGTGTAAATAAAGAGGTTCTTAATTTCATAAGTAGTAAGGTTCATATAATTGCAGGCTTTAATATGGCAGTTATACTAGAGGTAATATTAAGCGTAGAGGAATCTGTTGAAAGTAATCGTTTAGAGGAAATAATACAAACAGGAAGGCAGCAATTAATTTATGTAAATAAGATAATAAATACAAAGGAGGGTTTTTAATATGATTAAGTTACTAAGAGTTGATGATAGACTTTTACATGGACAGGTTGCTTTTGCGTGGACTAAGAACTTAAAGATTAATTTGATAGTAGTAGCGAATGATACCATAGCTCACGATGAATTTACAAAGATGACTCTAGGTTTAGCAAAGCCGCAGGGAGTAAATTTAACAATAGTTGAAGTGAAAAGAGCCACTGAAATTTTAAATACGGAAAAAGTTAAAAAATATTCAACCTTAATTATAGTTAATAATATGGTAGATGCGCAAAGAATAGCAGACAGTGTAGCTGAAATAAAAAGCATTAATATAGGTGGAATTAAGGAGAGGGAAGGTTCAAAAAGGTATACCAATGCTGTTACTTTAACAGAAGATGATATAAGAATATGTAAAGAGCTTATAGAAAAAGATATAGAAGTTGAAGCGAGACAAATGCCAGTTGACAAAAAGCAGTTAATAAAAGATTTAATATAGCAATTAAAAAATTGCAGCATTTAATATATGTTTTTATTAAGCTAAGAAGTACAAAAGAATAAGATTTATAAGAATAGGGGGAGGTTTTACAATGAATTTTATGCAGGCATTATTATTAGGATTAATAGCGGTATTTGGCTGGTTTGAGTATGTTGATGGATTAAATAAAACAACTAGACCAATAATTATGTGCTCACTAGTAGGACTTGTTATGGGGGATTTAAAACAAGGTATTATAATAGGTGGTACTCTTGAGCTTGCAACGATGGGTATGATGGGAATAGGTATTTCAATTCCAATCAATATTACAATTGCAGGAGTATTATCAGCAGGTTTTGCTATTTCAGGGGGGCTTGGAGTTAAGGCTGCTGTTGCTTTAGCAATACCAGTAGGATTATTATTCCGTCTTCTAGAACATTTAGTAACAAGCCTTTATGATATAGTTGCAGCTAAGCTATTATTTAATCGTCCAGAAAAGAATAATCCAAGACAAGTTACCATAGCTTTTTGGGTAGTATTTGGATTAAGTGCATTATTCATATTTTTGATAATATTCATTAGTGTATTATTAGGTTCTTCCGCTGTAAAAGAAGTATCAAATGCTATTCCAAAGACTATTATGGATGCTGTTTCTACAGGTGCAGCACTTTTAACAGCGTTAGGTTTTGCAATGTTATTTAATTTAACTATGACTAAGCAAACATTGGCATTTTATTTTATAGGTTTTGTATTGGCAGCATATCTTAAGGTTCCTGTAATGGGCATAGCTATACTTGGAGCAACTTTCGCTTTAATAACTTATTTCTTTACTCAGAATAAAGAAAAGGTTCAAGACGATTCTGGAGTAATAGACTTTGATGATTTATCAGATGACCCTGAAATTCCAGAGGAAGTTATAGAAGTTAAAAAGATGCTTACTAAAAAAGATCTCAGAAGTGTATTTTTTAAATCCTTTGGTCTAGAAGGACCGTTCATATACAGTAGATTGCAGGCTATAGGTTTCTGTCGTGCTATGTTACCAGTTATAAAAAGAGTATATACAGATCCTCAGAAACAAACAGAGGCAATCAATAGACATCTTGAGTTTTTTAATACTAATCCAGAATTCTGCACATTTATATTAGGAGTTACAGCTTCTATGGAGGAGCAAAATGCTCAAGATCCTAATTTTGATTCAAAGAGTATACCTGCTGTAAAAGCTGGACTTATGGGACCTTTGGCTGGTATCGGAGATTCATTTTGGTGGGGAATTGTGAGAACAGTTGCGGCCGGTATCGGATGTCAATTTGCACTTAAAGGAAGCATACTTGGACCACTACTATTCTTCTTTGTATTTAATATTCCGCACTGGATATTAAGATATATTTTAACTTTTGCTGGATACGATTTAGGTAGTAAAATACTAAAGATTATGTCTGAAAATAATATATTAGAAAAGATAACTTTGTGCGCGGGAATACTTGGAATGGTAGTACTTGGAGCTATGACTTGTGATATGATATCAATTTCAACTCCACTTGTATTTAATATGGCTCATGGTGTAACGCTTAATGTACAAAAAATACTTGATGAAATAGTACCTAGACTTTTACCAGTACTTGCAATGTTCTCAATATCATATTTACTTAGAAAACAAATAAAAATTATTCCATTATTATTCTCATTGTTAGCAGGTGGAATAATATTAAATTTACTTGGAATTATAGCTTAATAGGAAAGAAGGGGTTATAAATGAAGGCAATGATACCATTTATGAAGTTAGCACCTAAGGTTTGTTCAAGCATTATATCAAATAGAAAGAATTTAATAAAGCCATTAGTTGATTTATATATGGCTAAAGAATACAAAAAAATTGTAATTGTCGCATCTGGTTCTTCCTCAAACATTGCAAATTCAGTAAAGTATTTTATTCAGAACACCTTGAATACTGAGGTTAAAATAATATGGCCAATGACATATATAAAGTTTGATTATAAATTCAATGAAGATGCTTTTATAATATGTATGTCTCAAAGTGGAAAGAGTACTAATACTATTCAAGCTGTAAAAAAAGCAAATAAAATGGGTCAAGATGTTGCAGTATTAACTACTAATGCTAATAGCCCAATAAAACAATATACAAATAATGTTTTTGAATATGGAAGTGGAAGTGATGATTATTACGTTGCAAAGGGGTATCCAGCATCATGCACATTTTTAATGTTATTTGCTTTGGAAACAGCATTAGCAAAAAATATAATAAAAAAAGAAGAATTTGAATTAAAATTGAAGGAACTTGAAACAGCAATTTCACTGATGAAAACAAGTTTTGAAGTATCTGAGCAATTTTATGCAAATAATAAAGAAGAATTTAAAGCTATGAGAAGGGTCATGGTTGTAGGATGCGGCCCTTCATATGGAACAGCTTTAGAAGGAGCTCTTAAAATAAATGAGACCTTTGGCATTCCAACAAATGCATATGAAATGGAAGAGTTTGTCCATGGACCAAGCTATGAAATATTTAAGGATCATGCTGTATTTTTCATAGATAATGGAGATGATGCACATGAAAGAATAATGCAGCTATACAGTGCACTCCATCTTTTAACCGATAAGGTGTTTTTAATAAGCAATAATGGTAATGTAGCTGATAAAAGAATATGGAAGCTTGATTATGAAATAAGTAATGAATTTAGCATTTTATTTAATATAATACCTTTTCAAATCATTTCAGATTCCATATGCAGTGACCTTGATTTACTAAGTTACAATGTGAGAAATTATGAGTTTGAAAAAATTATAAAAACTAAAGCATAATTACCAATAAGTTATACCGCAAAGCTGTTTGAATGGCTTTGCGGTATTTTTATGTATTGAGATTACGAAAATAAATAATCAATTTGTAAACATTAAATTAAAATTTTAATACAATTTAATACAATTACTAAACTTTATTCCATATTATACGATAATAGGTGAAATGAAAAAATGGAATGAAGAGAGGATGATAAAAACGATAAAAAATTTTTTAAAGAGCTTTTATTTAAAACTTATTGTATTTTTTTTAATGTTTACGGTTATTGGAACTGGAAAGGTTTATGCAGATGAAGTGTATCCATGCGAAGCGATTACTATAGATCAATCGAATTGTGGAGAATTTTTAAATGTTACTATAAATAAGCTTATTGAAGATGGAGTTAAAGACATATTTATAAAAGCTGGTAATTATAAACTTAATAACATGATTAACATAGATAAGCCTAATGTTAATTTAATTGGAGAAGATAAAAATTGTACTAAGCTTATACAAACCAATCCTAATAGCGATAGTATAGGTGTTCATAAGGTAAGTAATGTTATTGTAGAAAATTTAACTATTGATAATTCAGCTAATGGTAATTCAGCATTTTCAGAGGGAAATTCAAATAATGTAATGCTTGAAAATTGTATATTATACGGACAGGATACTAATAATTTTACGGTATATTTTGCTGGAAAAGATTATCCTACAAGTATTTCAGAAAATCCAGTTAAAGGTTTAGAAAATAATGATTTAGATAATGGAAATCAAATGATTAATAACACTATTTATTCAAAGTTTACAGGGGATGGAGTATCTTTTTCATGTCAAAGTAATGGATCGGTTATAAACAATAAAGTTTATGGAACGAGAATTGCTATGTATATATGTAGTAACTGTGCAGCATTAAATAACACCATTGAAAATTCAAGTTCTAATGGCATTAACATATCTATTCCATCGGTTAATGATGTTATATCAGGAAACACTATTGAAAACTCACAGACTTCAGCTATAGCAGTATCGGCGGAAAAAGAATATCCTGTACCACAGAGCTATTACGGAAATAATATAACTATTTCTAATAATAATATAAAGAATTCTAATTATATGGGCATAGAAGTTAAGCAGTTAGCTAAATCTTATATCAGTAATAATAATATTGATACAACCTTAAATAACGGTATTTATTTATTGCTTACAGATGGTTTAACTGTTGATAGAAATAATATAATAAATAGCGGAAATTCAAAGAATAAAAAAAATTTATGGGGATGGGATGAAAATTTAAATTCTGGCCTTTTTATGGATTACAGCGTTAAAAACTCTGTAGTAGCTAATAATATTATAAGAAATAAAGAATTTTCATGCCCTTTTGGAATTAAAGAACAAAAAGACAATCTAAATACACAAAATTCAGTAATCAATAATTATATTTTAGGGAAGTTTACGTATCCAATTTTATTAGTAGACAACACTAATGCAGAAGTTAACAACCATATTGAACCATAAAACGAAATGGCGAATATATTAGGCATAATACATTCAGAGGTGAGGTATATGGGAAGTAAAAGAAAAATATGATTAAAGATAATAAAAAATAAAAGAGCTTTTGGGCTCTTTTATTTTTACATTAATAATTAATTTGGCCTTTTGTTTTGGAAGTGACTTTAGTAATTTTTAATGTTACTTGTGGCACTAGAATAAGTATGTCAATAATTATAAAATAGGGTTAAAGTTGGATTGCAGTTTAGCGAGGTGATATTGATTTGGAATATTAAAATTAGCTAAATTCTATTTTGGAACATGTTGGTTATATGAACATATATCAGTTGTACTCTGAGTTAAACCATAACTTCACAGGACAAATTTGGTATTGTGAATTTAAAGCTTTCAGCTTGTTTATCTACATATAACTGCTTTTAATAAAAATAATAAAAAGTAAATATAGGACATATTCATTTGAGGAGTGTGAATAATGTGATTTGCATAGAAAATGTATCAAAAAAATATAAGGATTTTATAGCCGTGGACAACCTTAATCTTGAAATTAAGGATGGCAGCATTGTAGGGCTAATTGGACCAAATGGAGCAGGTAAAACAACAACTATAAGTATGATAACAGGAATTAAGGACATGTCTGAAGGAAATATTATAATAAACGGAAATTCCATAAAAGAAAAGCCTATGGAAATAAAAAGGCAGATAGGGTACGTATCAGATGATGAAAATAAATTTTTAAGTTTAAAGGCACTGGAATATTTAAATTTTGTAGCTGATATGTATGGAGTATCTGAGGAGGAAAGAAAAACACAAATATTGAAGCTTAGTCAAAAATTTAACATAGAAAAAGAATTGAATACAAGGATGGACAAGTTTTCAAAGGGAATGAAACAAAAAATAATGATAATAGCATCTTTGCTTCACAGCCCTAAGATATGGATTTTGGATGAACCTTTTACAGGTTTAGATCCTAAAACTTCATATGAGTTAAAGACGTTTATGAAGGAATATTCAAGAAAAGGAAATACAGTTCTTTTATCCTCACATATTCTAGAAATTGTAGAAAATCTTTGTGATGAGGTCGTATTAATTAAAGAAGGAAAAGTTTTATATTTTGGATCACTTGATAAGTTAAAAAGAAAATTTAAAACTGCTTGCACCTTAGAGGAGATTTATATGGAGGTGTTTGAAAATGAAAGAATTGTTAGCTTTAGTAAAAACTAATTTAAAGCTTAGACGTAATTTAATCTTTGGCCCAAAAGATGAGGAGGGTGGAAAGAAAAGTTCGGATATTGGTCTTTTTGCAGCTTTGCTTTTAGCATCAATGGAGTTTAGTGTAATAAATGGATTCGATATGCTGAAAGCTAGCCACAAACAGCAGATAATTTTTAAAGGAATTATAGTTCTAGAACTAGTTCTTATAGTGTTCTATTCTTTTAAAAATGTAATAAATACGTATTATCTAGCTAGTGACTGGAACGAAATGATTATATATCCGGTAAAACCAAGAATTCTCCTTATGTCTAAATGCATATTGACCTCAATACAAAATTTTTTGATTTTAAGTATATTTATAATTCCTCTATTTACTTATGGAGTTTTAGCTAATAAGCATATAGGATATTATATTTATGTAATAGGCTGCAGTATTTTAATAGCAATTACTCCGGTTGTATATATGACATTAATTTCATTGACAATATTTTGGGTTGCAGCATTAATTAGAAAATCAAAAAGTGAAAGCAAGGGTAATAAATTAATTATAGTTATTGATATTGTGCAAATTATATTAAGTGTTGGAGTGATAAATAGTAGTGTATTGATTAAAACAGCAGCAGTTATTGGTGCTGGTGTTTTTGGCTGTTTGGGACTTTATCTAATTGGTGGAAATGTATATTTTACAATTATGAAAAGCGATATGTTTAGTAAAACTGGCTCTAAAATAATAGAAATAGATATTACCAAATATAAGTTTCATAAAAAAAATGTTATTTTATCTAATATTATAAAAGATTTAAAAGAGTTAATTAGAGTGCCAGTACTCCGTTTAAACTGTATTACTTTTAATGCAGTAATTAGTTTTATATTCATAGTTCTAATATTTCTAGCTCGCAATCAGCTTAGAGTTTTTAGTACCAAGGGCATGGAAAGTATAGTGCTAATTCCACTAATACAAGTAATTACAACTTTGAATCTTACATCGATAACATCATTCTCAAGAGAGGGAAGAAGTATAGTTCAATTTAAAGTATTTCCAGTAGATAATAAGAAATTGTTAATGTCTAAAATTTATGTGGGATTAATTACAAATATTTTTGCCTTTATAGCTTCAAATGCATATATTATTGTAGTCTGTAATAATTTCATTAGCTTTATTTTGCTTGAGATAATTGCAATTAGCTATATTTTTGCGATGGTAATATCACATACAAAAATGGATTCTAGTAATATTTATTCAGATTGGGTTGATATTAAAGAATTGTTTCAAGTTGAGCATGCAATAAAGCTTGCTATTCCTCTTATTATAATAACAATAGTACTTTATGCATATTTATTTGCGGTACTTATAATTAATCCTCACAATGGAGAGATAATAAGATATATAACTTTTATATATTTTATGCTTGTAAGTATTTTATGGTGTATAGCCGATATTAAAAAATTAAAAATCAATATATTAAAAATAAGTTAAGAGAAGGATTAAAGAAAGAAGTGATTGTTGATGTCAGAAGTAAAACAAAAATTAATTGAGGCTACTATTCATTCTATAGTTATAACAATAATCTCATTGGCAGTATCATATTTGGTCATTACTAACGTATCTAATATGTTGTTTATGTCAGTTAGTGCTGTTATAGGAATAGTATTTTTAATAAACTATATTAGAAAGCCATATAACAAGGATTATTTAATCGTAAATAGCTGGATATGCCTTATAGGCGTGCTTTTTATCGGAAATTTCATTGGCAAAAATATTCCACCAGCATCTTTATTTGGTGTTGGTGTAGGTATGTCAGTATTTGACATCATTAGTTTTACGAGGTTTGGAACTAAAACAACAAATGCTAAAGTAATGGATAACAAAAAATTGATGTATAAGTTGATTGTATATGGAAAGTCGTTAAAGGATGGCAAGCCATTACCAACTACAGGCTTAGGAGATTTTCTGTTTTACTTTATATTGCTTTCAGGCATATATAAAGTAAGCAGTAGTTATAGTTTTTTGTTTATGGGTGCATGTTTGATACTCTTAGGCTGCGTAATAAATTTTGTTATAATTTACTTTATATACGGTAAAAAATGGTACAAAGGATTTCCTGCAACCTTCATTCCCTTTATTTTGATTTTGCCTTTATTGTTAAAGATTATGAATTAAATAATTTTGAAAAGAAACCTGTTTTTTTCTTATCTTTTATATCAGCTTTAGTATCCTCAGCAGCTTCATCATCAGCAGTTTCGGCATTCTTTAATGTTTCTTTTATTAAATCCTTTTGAGTTATTGCCATATACTTTATCTTTCTATTTGCAGTTCTAGAAGTTATTACATTTCCTAGATACTTTAAGGCTTCGTCATAATTTCCTGAACGTCTATTTAATTCGCCTAGTAAATACATTATGGTAAAACTGTCCATACCGTATATAGGTAATCCTTCATTACTATAGGCATCTTCTAGTCCTATAATAGCATACTTTCTAAATAATTCTTCATTTTTTAGATCTCCAAGCTCCCTATACAGCCATGAAAGTTTTAAACAATTCATAGCTTTTTTGCTGGCTCTTGAGTCAAGGATTGAATAGTTTAATAATGATAGTTTATACCTTTCTATTGCTATATTTATATCATATATCGATGGATATTTTCTTCCATGCCATTTTGGAGTAATGTTTTTTTGTATGATTTCTATTTCAAATTGTCTTAATTTACGAAAATCAGACTTCATAGCAGCATAACCACAAACATTGCATAGTAGCACATCATAAAAGTATGGATTTATAATTTCGTATTTTATGTAAAAGTCACTGTCTTTCTTTTTCATTCTATAACCATTCGTTTTTACGGTACGAGCTGAAAACTTATTTTCACATACCGGACAAGTTACCTGCTTATCATATAAGAGCATATCCTCCGTTATTTTGGGTTTTTCTTTATGCATTTTTTCTTTTTCGTGTTTTTTATATACTTCAACATTATTTAAATCTGTAAATCCTAAGTCTTCTAAACCCGAAAAAATGCTTGTACCTTCCCCCATTATGATTATAGCTCCCTTCTTTTTTTCAATGCTTCAAAATTTAATTTATTTATTATTGCATATTCTGATATTTGATTTGATGAGTATTTTTAAATCCCTTTCTTTTATACTACTACTTATTTCTATAATTATAAATAGCTAAATTGAAATTGAGTTAAGTTTACTACAGAATTATTTGTGAACTAGGTAATCAAATAGTATAAGGGTATAATATCATTTGAGGTGATACCAAAAAATAAATGAGTCAAAAGTGGACAAAGTAAACTTTTATAGCAAAGTGCTTGGTAAAGAAATGTCGATGCTTATATATTTACAAGAAAGCTATAATAGTTTAGATTCTTTACCTGTATTATATTTTTTACATGGAAGAAGTGGAATTGAGAATATAATGCTTGAAATGAATATAAATATTGAAGCTGATGTAATGATAAAAGCTGGAGAAATTGAGCCTATGATAATCGTATGCCCAATAGTCGTGGAATAAATTCATCCTTAATTTGTAAAGAAGTATATGATACTGAAAACAATAGAAGAATTAATTTAGAAATGTATAATATATACAGTCAAATATGGGGAAATATTTAAAATTTTATGGAGGTTAATAAATATGAATGAAAAGCCAAATGCTGAAAAAATTTATCCTAGAACTAAGGATTTTACTACAGTTTATTTAAAAAATGTAATTACGAATCCCAATATAATTGTTGGTGATTTTACAATGTATAATGATTTTTGTAATGATCCAAAGGATTTTCAAAAGAATAATGTTTTATATCATTATCCTTATGTTAATAATGATAAGCTCATAATTGGAAAGTTTTGTTCAATTGCTTGCAATGCTAAATTTATTTTTAATAGTGCAAATCACACACTAAATTCTTTGTCAACATATCCGTTTCCAATTTTCCAAGATGAGTGGGACAGCACAATGAATATAACTGAAGCCTGGGACAACAAAGGGGACATTGTAATTGGAAATGATGTCTGGATTGGATATGACACTGTTATTATGTCTGGAGTTCATATTGGCGACGGAGCTATTATTGGAACTAGGGCTTTAGTCACAAAGGATGTGCCTCCATATGCCATAGTTGGAGGAGTGCCAGCAAAAGTTATTAGAAAAAGATTTGAAGACTTAGTTATAGATGATTTACTTAAAATTAAGTGGTGGGATTGGAGCATTGAAAAAATATCGGAGAAGCTAAGTGATATTAGAAAGGGAAACTTAGAGAAATTAAAAGAATAATTTTAAAGATTAAAATTGGTAATGCCAAATTCGTTCATACAGACTGGAATTTGAAGAAGGGTAGAGAGTAGAGTGAATGTGAATTTGCCTTTCGCTTCTCTCTGGTAAATCTTAGAACTTAATAGTGTCATCTGCGCCAAGCACTATATTTTAAGAGCCTTGGGCGCAATAAGTTTTAGATTTTTCGAAGCATAGCAGAGAAAAATCATCCTTTACTCTACTCTATACTCTTTCTTCTAAATTCCAGTCAGCTTGTTAATCCTTACCTTTAAATCTTCAATAACCTAAAGGAGCACACCATTATCAATGATTATTGCCCCAAGCACATTGATTTCTGTTTTGAGATTTTGTAAAAGCTTGTCCGTCTTTACAGTCCTCCTCCTCTAAAAAGTCAAATTTAAATTCCTTATAGGCATTTGGAGAGCTGCCACCTTTAGGAGTATCAGTGCTTACTCTTTCGTTGAGATACCCTTCAAATTTTGTACCAAAAAGAGTTTCCGGTCTAAGGAACCTTTCCATATTTGTTCCCTTCCACTGCTTGGATTTTTTAAGTATTACTTTTTTAAAGTCTTCAAGGGTAAAGCCTTCAGCTAGTCTAGCAGCTATAAGCAGTCTTGTTTTCCTGCTTGATAATTTATATCTTGTTTTTAACTGCTTTTTCAAACATGTAAGTAAAGAAAGCGGTACTTTACTTTATGTATCAAAAACTGTATATCATGCAAGAAGTATTGTAGTGGGAATTTTTAGATTATATAATTAGAGAGAAATCAAGGTGAAACTTAATTTATGCATATGTAAGTTGATAATTAAGATGATTTCATTCCTAGGAAAAAAATAAATTCACTGGTGGAGAAAAAATATGATTAATATTGCAATATGTGATGATGATAAAAAAATTGTTGAACAAATAAAAAAATATATTATGGAATATAGAAAAGCTGAAAGCAAGGTGAAAACTTATAGTTCAGGAGAAGAGCTTCTGGAAGCAAAACTTAATTTTGAGATTATATTTTTGGATATTGATATGACAGGAATTAATGGTATTGAAACAGCAAAAAAGATAAGAAATCATGATAAAAGTGTAAAAATAATTTATGTTACAAGCTTTATTGATTATGTAAATATGGCTTTTGAAGTTCATGCTTTTGGGTATTTAAATAAACCTATTAAAAAAGAACAAATATACAAGCAATTGTCTGAAGCATTAGAATACTCAAAAGAAGAAAAGGAAGAGGATTATATTGAGTTTGTAACCTCAGATGGGGTTATAAGATTATCTCCCAAGGAAATATATTATTTTGAGTACCTTAGCAGAAAAGTTAAAATAAAAACCTTAAATAAAACTTATATGATGAAGAAAAAAATAGCTGAGGTTGCAGATAAAATGGAGAAATACGGATTTTTAATGCCTCATAAAAGTTTTACCGTAAATTTATTTTATATAAGAACTATAAAGGGTTATGATATTTTTATGACAGATGGAAGTATTATTCCACTTTCACAGAAAAAATCCGCAGAGTTTAGAGAACAATTTAATATATTTTTAGAAAACCACATTTAAATGGAGGCACTTATGTTAAATGATTCAATAACAATATTAGAGCAAATAATATCAATCGTATTAGGGTTGTTCTCAACTTATATAATTTTCTATTTTATGAGCAGCCTGAAAAGAAATCTCTATTATAAAAAATATGTTTATGTGTTTGGATATATTGCTTTTACAGTAGTGATTATTTTGGCAGGGACCTTTTGCGGACAATTTGCTGGATTTCTCATAAATATAGTTGCAGCAGTTATAGCTGGACATTTTCTCTATAACAATAAGAAAATATACATTTTTTATTACGGTATTTTTATTGTGCTTTTAGGATGTTTTCAGATAGTAGTAAGCTATTTGTTCAACATATTGTGCCAGCAATTTAATATTAATTTTTATAGTGTTAATACATTTATTATAACAAATTCTGTAGTTATTCAGCTTGCTAATCTTAGTGCGGCAAGACTTGGAATAGTTTTTTATAGAAGAAAAAAGTTAGAAATGATAACAACTGTGCAATTACTTAATTTTTTAGTGCTGCCTGTATTCAGCATGTTTTATAGTACAACGCTGCTTATGTACATTCAAACCTATATGTCTTTAGAAGATATAATTTTGATTATAGTAAATATAATTTCAATTATTGCTTTAAATGTATATATAACAAATGTTTTTGAGGCAGTATCAAATAATAACAAGTTAAAAAATGAGCTTATGCTCTATGATGAACAGGCTAAAATGCAGTATGAGTATTATAACAATTTGGAAAGCAAATACAAAAGCTCTAGAAAAATTATTCATGATATTAAAAATCATATGCAGACAATAGAAGAGCTGTATGAGCAAAGAGAAAATGAAGAGGCAAAAAATTATGCTGAGGATATGTACAAGATGTTTGATAGATTTGTTCAAAAATATTATACCAGCAATAGAGTGCTAAATATCATAATCAATGATAAGCTTTCAAAAGCTGAACAATTTAATATAAATATGAATTGCAAAATAGGAGATGTAGATTTAGATTTTATAAAGGATATAGACTTAACTACTGTATTTTCTAATTTACTTGACAACGCTATTGATGGAGCTAAAAATGCTTCTGAGGATAAAAGTATATTTTTGAAGGTAGATAGGTTTAATGACTTTATAGTAATAAACTTAAGTAATAGAGCGGATAGGGAACCTATAAAAGTAAAAGAAAATTTTAAATCAACTAAAAAAAATCATAAAGGGCTTGGACTTGAGAATGTGAGGATGACTTTAAATAAATATGAAGGAAATATGAGGATAGATTATAAAGATAAAGTATTTAAAGTGAATATAGTTATTCCTGTAAGTTAGGAGTGATAATGTGAATAGTTGTATTTTAGTAATGTCAATTATTATAGGTATTTTAATTTGTTTTGGAATACCCCTTGGATATCTTGTTTATCTTATAGTGAGTAGAAGAGAAGACATAAAGTTTTACTTTGGTGGTGTTTGCGCATTTGTTATATCTCAAATGATTTTAAGAATACCAATATTAAACTATGTTTTGCCTAATATGGATTGGTATCTTGTCATGGAAACTTCATATACTTTAATTTACAGCTTGTTTTTAGGCTTTACTGCTGGATTATTTGAAGAGACTGCCAGATTTATTGGGTTTAAAACTATTCTTAAAGGTAAAAGAAAGGTGACATGGGAAAGTGGAGTTGCATTTGGAATGGGGCATGGGGGAATAGAGGCCATGCTTTTAGTTGGAGCTGGCATGGTTAATGAGCTAATTAAAATTATTAATTCTAGTGCAGCTTTAGATAGTTCAGTTACAGCTGTAAATGTATTAATTGGTGGATTTGAAAGGGTATTTGCAATAGCTTTTCATGTTGGGGCAACTTTAATAGTTTTGTACGGAATAAAAGTAGCGAAGAAAAGATATTTAGCATTAGCTATATTAATTCATGGAGTTTTTGATTCAGCTGCAGGTATTTTAACAGCATTAGGAGCGAGCTTTTATTTAGTTGAACTTTGGTGTGTAATTTGGGGTACAGCACTTTTTATTTTCGCTGTAAAATGTAAAAAATTGTTTAAGGGAGATGGAGTTTTAAATGAAAAAACTATTTAAATTTTTAGCTATAGCTTTGTGCATAATGATGTTAGGAGGATGTGGAGCCGCTAAACTTAGCAGTAATTATAGTGAAGCTAAGTTGAAGGCAGCAACAGAAAAGGTTATAGATAATTTAAACAATGGAAAGTATGATGATATTGCAGGTGAAATGGATGAAAAAGTTAAAGCTAAAATGTCAGCAGCTTCAATATCAAGCAGCATAAAAAAAGCTTGGACTAATCTTGGAAGTATTGGAAAGTATCATTCTATATCAAAAATAGTATTTCAAGAAAAAGATGGAATAGCTATAGTTGTGGCTGTTGCAAAATACGATAATAGAAATGTTCAGCTTACATTGTCTTACAATAAAAATATGAAACTGGAAGGAATTTATATTAAGTAGATAGGCTAATTGACCATCAGTAAAAAAGGAGGCACTATTGATTGGTGCCTTTTTTTGATAAACTTGGTTTTAAAAAATGATTATTTTAAATATTTGTTTAGAGGTATTTGTTAAATAACCGAATATTAAAAGTAAACAGGAGGAATTTAACGTTGTGTTACAAAAATAGAAAGCAACCATTAGTTGTCAGTTTTGTTATGTTTGATTGGTAGAAATATGATAATATTGTTGTATACTGATTTTAGAGGTGAAAAAAATGAGTTTTCAAAAACAATTACAAACACTCAGAAAATCACGAGGACTATCACAAGAAAAATTAGCTGAAGTTTTAGGAATATCGAGGCAGGCTGTAGCAAAATGGGAAGTAGGTCAGTCCTATCCGGATATTGCAAAGCTAATTGCCCTAAGTGAGTTTTTCAAAGTTAGTATTGATGAATTAGTTAATGATTATGAAGAAAATTGTCATTTAAGTATAAAAAGGAATGAAGTTAATTTTGAAGAAGAAGGAATTATAGATTTTCTGATAAAAGCTAAGAAGTCTACATATGCGGCAGCAGGCGAAGAAACTAAAGCTTCAAGACCTAATTCTCATGATCTTCAGTATGTAGAAGGGGACTTAAAGTATATTGATACATATTTAGGTGGAGAAAAGTTTTTAGGAGAAGAAGCTTTGTGGAAAAAAGATGTGCCATTTTGGTCAATGAATTACGCAGGCAGGGTTTTAAGTGATGAATTTTCAGGAAGTTTTTTAAAGGAGGCATTAAGATTAGTGCCTAAAGACAATCCTTATAGAGGTCCGATTATGTATCAAAGAGGACAGTATAAGTATCACTGCATAATCAATGGAGATTTTAAATGGTTTCAAGGATATGAAGAAATCTATTTCAATGATAATAAAACCTATGAGTGTTATTTTCATGGTGGGGAAGTGAAGTGAAGAGAACCATATAATTGAAAACTACATAAAATATATTAACTGTTTTTATTACGATTATAAAATTTATTAGAGTATGGAGATAATATTATGAAATTAAGTAGAAATGATTTATGTTGGTGTAAAAGTGGACTAAAATATAAAAAATGTCATTTGGAATTTGATGAGAGATTAAAAAGATTAAAAAGACATGGCTATACGGTTCCAAGTAGAGAGATGATAAAAAATGAAGAACAAATTGAGGGAATAAGGCAAAGTGCCAAAATTAACGATGGTCTTTTAGATTTAGTTAGTAAAAATATTAAAGAAGGTATGACAACAGAGGAAATAGATAAATTAGCTTATGAGTATACTACTGATAATGGTGGAATTCCAGCAACGCTTAATTATGAGGGGTATCCTAAGAGTATTTGCACATCTATAAATAATGTAGTATGTCATGGAATACCAAGTAAGGATGTAATACTTAAAAGTGGGGATATAGTGAATGTAGATGCCACAACTATATTAAATGGATATTATTCTGATGCTTCAAGAATGTTTATGATTGGTGAAGTAAGTGAAGATGCTAAAAAATTAGTTGAAGTAACTAGAGAATGTCTAAAAAAAGGTTTGGAAGCAGTTAAACCCTGGGGATTTTTAGGCGATATAGGTGCTGCAGTCCAGCAATATGCAGAAAGCCAAGGCTTCTCAGTAGTTAGAGAATTTGGAGGGCATGGAGTTGGAATAGATATTCACGAAGATCCTTTTGTTTGTCATGCAGGAAAAAAGGGAACAGGAATGATTTTGGCGCCTGGTATGGTGTTTACAATTGAACCAATGATAAATGCAGGAGGACATGAGATATTTATAGATGAAGATGATGGATGGACCGTTCTTACAGCTGATGGTTCTCTTTCAGCCCAATGGGAACATACGATTCTTGTAACCGAAAAAGGTACAGAGATACTTGCAAAATAATGCGAATTAACGCATAACGAAAGAATTTACCTTCGGTAAACAGTGAAGGTTGATTTTTTTCCATTTCATTACAAAAAATCTTCTAATATAGGTTTGGGCAATGCCCATTAAATTATTTTTCGTAGTAAAACGGGCTGCAAAGATTCATGCCTAAAATTCCGTAGTTACGGAGGAATTTTTTCCTTGCACTACCGTGGGAGCGAAGTAACAATGCTGAAGGAACAGTTTAAAAAAGTTCTAATAAATCTTGCCTCAAAAATCATAAAATACTTAGAGTTTTAAATTTGTTTGAGCCATAGGCGAGTTATTGAAAACTCTTAGGATTTTATGATTTTTGAGGCTTAGATTTATAGAAATTTTTTAATGTGATGAAGCATTGTTACTGAGCATTTTTTTTACTTCCCTAAGTCTTCCCAATGTTCTTTTGCCGAGTTTAGTTCTATTAATGCAGAAGATTTATCCTTAGCAATAATTGAGGCTTTAAGACGAGCGATGCTTAAGGAAATGTTGTTTATTTCAGTTCTCTCACTGCTAAATTGAATGCGTTTAACAATAGTTTTCCAGGAAGAATCTAATTTTTGTGTATTTTGGTCTGCAAGCTTCCAATCTTCTGATAATACGGCTTTTGTGGTTGTATCAATATTTTTTATGACATTATCATAATCGCCTCTGGGCCTTTTTAGGAATGAACCACTGAGCATAATTAACAGAGAAAGTACTAAAATAAGCACCGGAACAACTAGATTGAATAATTTCTTCATTATGCATCCTCCATTTCAGTATGGACCTTTAAAATTATCATTTTTATTTATCTTATCTTTGAATTTATCTACATATAGGGTGCCGGAAGCTTCAAGGGTGGCTAAGAAAACTTCGGAAGGGTCATTTATACCTTGCTTTTTTAGCTCTGATTTAAGCCATTTTCGGTTTCGATTAACCTGTTTTAAATTTAAATCTACTACAATACCATCATAAATTAAATCTATGCCTATTCCGGTTTTAGCTGGTGGAATGTTCATATCTTTTGCAGTTACAGGCTGCAATTCAGGATTTTTTAAAACAGAAAGCTCACCGTTTGCTTCTAACACTGCAAATTGGACTTCACTTATATCAAATATATCCTTGCAGCGCAGCTGCTGTTGAAGATTTGAAGCAGTGTACCTTAATTTGCGCATGTTTTTTTCTAATATTTTGCCATTCATTATTATTATAACCGGTTCTCCTTCTATGTATCTTGCAGCAGTTCTTGATTTTGTTGTGAGAAAATCAACTGATAGACCTGCAGTTATCCAAGTGAAAAGTCCAACCCAATGAGGCCAAGCCATGCTTGATAAATCGGTTGTCATGCTTCCGGCTATAGATCCAATTGTAATTCCTAATATATAATCAAAGGAGGTTAGCTGGGAGATTTGTTTTTTTCCTAAAAGCTCTGTAAATATTAATAACGATAAAAAAGCCATAATTGCTCTTACAAAGACTACGAGCCCTTCATTCAATGGTATCACTCCAAATTTAAGTTATATATAGTAGAGTGACACAAAATTGAGGAAGTTATTCATATGCTAATATTTTAGCTAATAAATAATTTTAATTTATTTATCAGCACAATATAATAATATAGACAATTGCATAGGAGTTGAGATAAATATGCTTAAAGATAATAAATTTATTGTATGGGGAACTTATTGTGAATGTGGAAATGAATGTAGTATTCTTCAAAATGAAAATCATCCATGGATAGATACAAGTTTTACGATTAAAATGAAATGTAATAAGTGTGGTAAAAGCCTTATGATAGATAAAGAGAGTGCTGAGGAGTTTTACAATAATAAAATTTACTCATATTATAATGACTTGTATGGAAAAATTATAGATTTAGGTTGTGGTAGTGGTTTTTTAAGTAGATTTTTGATAAATCAAAATAAAATAGAGAAAATTTATGGCTTGGATTTTGATACTCAATGTAAAAAAGATTTAGCTGATATTGATAAAAGAAAATTTCAGTTTATTGAAGCCGATATTAATGAACTTGACGGCTATTTTGGAAGTGGAAGTGTAGATTTTCTTGTTAGCAGAGATGTATTTATGTTTATTGAAGATACTGACAAATATTTTGAGGATGTAACTAAATTTGTTAATAAGGGTGTAAGGCAAATGGGTTGGTATATGGAGGAAAACACCAGAATGAAAAACAAGCTTAAACCAGAACAAATTGCCGAGGAATATGTGAAAAGAGGCTGGAAGGTTAAGCTTGAGTATTTAGATTGGTATAAATATGGATATTTTATTAGAGCTAACAAATAATAAGTTAGATAAAAAATCACCGCAGTAAGCAGCATATGGTGATTCTTTTTATGCAGATAGATAATGGCTTTAATTGGATTACAATGATACAATAAGTAAAAATGACTGTTTGAAAAGCTAAAAAAGGACAGAATACTGTCTTAAAATTTGCGCATTAAATATAGAAAATGACAACATATTGTCTTAATTAAGCGTTAGAAAATAAAAACTTTAAAGAATCAATATATTTATTGCATTATATTATACTGTCCAATATAGATTAAAACATATAAAATATAAGCATTTACCTAAGCAGAGAAAAAAGTCAACCGTATTTTATTGTATATTTTAAAAGGACAGTATATTGACTTTTTTTAAATAGGATGATACTATAATAATAGTCAGTACATTGACTATTCTCCGGAGGGATTTTTCATGAATAATATTAAAGATATAGATAATTACAGAGAAATATTTTTGACACAGCAAATTTATGCAACTATTTTTTCGCTTACAAATAAAATGCAGGCAAAAGAAGCTAAGTATCTTCATAAATTAACCTCAAGACAGATTATGGCTATAATAGCTATTTATCATTTGAGAAATGAAGAACCAACGCTTAATAATATTGCTAAAAAGCTAGGAACTACGAAGCAAAGTGTAAAACAGATTATAACAATATTAGAGAAAAAGGGCTACGTGGTTACAACACCTAGTAAAAGTGATAAACGTGCTGTAAATGTGACAGTTACAGAAGAGGGACAACAAGCGATTACAGAGGCTGGAAAAGAAAGTATATGTTTTTTTGCAGAGTTTTCAAGAACTCTTACAAAAGAAGAAATGGAAATACTATGGATACTTTTAAAGAAGTTATACCGTTTTGATGGTGAAGAGATGGATGGTTTTGAGGAAGATATAGATGGTAGAGTAGGCATTGATGAAAAGCAAATAGAAAGAGAAGCTAGAGAGATGGCAGAGGTGTTTGGGAGAATAAGGAATGGAGGAAATAAAAATGAATAATGCTCTTACAGTTAAGAATTTAAAAAAAGTTTATGATGGAAATAAAGGTGTTAAAGGCATAAATTTTGAAGTAAAGGAGGGTGAAATACTTGGACTTCTTGGACCAAATGGAGCTGGAAAAAGTACAACTATTAATATTTTAGCTACTATATTGAAGGCTGATACTGGTGAGGTAAATATATTGGGAAAGGATCTAAAAAAGTATGCTAAGGCTATAAAATATGGAATTGGAATAGTTCCACAGGATTTAGCTATTTACGAGGAAATTTCAGCTGAAGCAAATGTAAGATTCTTTGCAAGCTTATATAAATTAAAGGGTAAACAGCTTGAAGATAGTGTGAAAGAAGCCCTTGAGTTAGTGGCACTTTATGATAGAAAGGATGACAAGCCAAAGACTTTCTCAGGAGGGATGAAGAGAAGACTTAATATAGCCTGTGCCATTGCTCATAAGCCCAAGCTTATTATTATGGATGAACCTACAGTTGGAATTGACCCTCAATCGAGAAATCATATATTAGAGTCAATAAAAAAGCTTAGAAAAAATGGTGCAACTATAATTTATTCTACTCACTACATGGAAGAGGTAGAGGCAATTTCAGATAGAATTATAATCATGAATGAAGGAAAAATTATTGCAGAGGGTACAAAAGAAGAACTAAAAAAGGAAGTAGATGACCAAATAACTTATTTTCTTAGGGTTAGCGATATAAATAAGATAAAGGTAGAGGAACTTAAGAAGATTGAAGGCGTATTAAAAATAAAAATATCAGAAAATTCAGTAAATATAACTGCACAGAAATCTAAAAACAACTTTAATGAAATAATATCAGAAATATCTAAAACAGATTGTACCATTGAGGGAATGACAAGTGCAGAAGCTTCTTTAGAAACTGTATTTTTAGAGTTAACAGGAAAAAAATTGAGAGATTAGGGGCGAAAACATGAATTTTATAAATATAGTTAAATTTGATATAAAAAATACTCTTAAAAATCCTATGTTATTAATTATAAATACCATATTTCCTGTAATAATGATTGCAATTATTGGGTTTATTACAAGAAGTGGATATGGTTCGGAAAATATAACTTCCTATGATTATTATGGTGTTACACTTATGATTTTTATGGGACTTATGATTTCTATGACGGCAACAAATGTATTTCTTGAGGAAAGCGTTCGAAAGGGGAATACAAGAATAGTGTATGCTCCTGTTTCTAAGGCCGAAATATATTTATCTAAAATTATAGCCAGTTATGTTGTCGGGGCAGTTTCATATGCAGTTATAATGCTTGCGGGCCAATATATTTTAAATATTAATTTTGGTGGTAAAAATATATTGTATATTATATTTTTAATCAATGTACTTTCCTTTTTTGGTTCCTGCCTTGGTGTGCTCTTTTGCTGCATATTTAAAAGTGAACAAGGTGCGAATGGAGTAATGCAAATTCCTATTTTAATATTCGTTTTTCTAGGTGGTGTATTTTTTCCTATAGCAACCCTTGGAAAAAACTTTGAAGCTTTATCTAACATATCTCCTTTAAGATGGATTACACAGTGCGCTTTTCAAATAATTTATGATAATGACTTTAGCATATATTTGCCAAGCATAGTTGTAACCCTGTTTGCAGCATTAATCTGTATAATACTATGCCAAATTATTTTTAAACCGGAGGAGTATGTATAATGAATGTAATTAATTTATTTAAGAATAATGTTAAAAGAATGATGACATACAAAGCTGTTATCATTGTAGCTGTTATAGTTGTACCAATTATGATTGTACTTGGAGTACTATTTTCCGCAAAAGCGCAGCCTAAAGCTCAAATTGCACTAGTAACAAGCAGTAATAAGAGCTTCTCTAAAAATGATAAGGTTCAAATTGATGTTATGAGTAAAAAGCCAGCTAAATCTAAATTGCTTCTTTCCGAATACGCTGCCATAGTAGAAGAAAAAGGCGATGGAAGCTATAAAGTAACTACGCTAAAAAATAAGGAAGATAAAAGTAAAATAGAAGAGTTTTTTAAGACTGGTAAAATTACAGAAACTCAAAAAGATAAAGAAAATGAAAGAGGAATTGGAACTAATATATTAGGTTTTATTACAATGATTATCTTGATGCAGGGGATAGCATTAACAGTTCTTTTCCCAGAGGATAAAAAGTTAAATACCTTTAAAAGGATTTTGATAGCACCAGTAAGCGAAAGACAGTATATTTTAGCACAAGGGATTTTTACATTTTTAGGTTTATATATTCCAAGCTATATTGCAGTCGCAGTAACAAAGGTGTTCTTTGGGGCAAAAATAGGATTTGGTCTTGCAATGTTAGCATTGCTGATTGCAATTTTAAGTTTACTTTCTACTGCTTTTGCGTTGTTTTTATCATCAACTATTGAAAGAGAAACCTCTATGGCGGCGACGGGAATTTATTTTGTGACTTCAATACTTGCAGGTTGCTTTATTTCCTTTACTGGAAGCAATAAAATTTTAGATACTGTATGTAATATAATTCCACAAAAAGCATACATGACTATGAGTCAAGGAATAGAAAATGGAGGTAGTATTTTCAAGTTTAAGGGAGAATTTATATATTTATTCATTTGGATTATAGCTCTCTTTATTTTAGGAAGTTTTATTACTAATAGAAAAGTTAAAAAAGGGGTTTATTAGAGGAATTAGTTAAAAAAATATGTTACAATAATATAGTAAATACTAAAGTGAAAATGGAGAATTATTATAATGACAAGAGATATGACAATTGGAAAACCAACGAAGCTGATACTTCAATTTTCTTTACCAATGCTTATAGGTAACATATTTCAGCAATTTTACAGTATGGTAGACAGCATTGTGGTAGGAAAGGGAATAGGAGTTAATGCCCTTGCAGCTGTTGGTTCTACGAGTTCTATTAATTTTATGATTATCGGATTTATAACTGGACTTGCAAATGGCTTTGGAATACTTGTATCTCAAAGGTTTGGAGCGAATGACAAAGCTGGAGTAAGAAAAACAGTTACAATGTCTGTATATTTATCGCTTTTTATTGCTACTATTGTAACTATTTTAAGTTTGTTAACCTCAATGCCACTTCTCAAATTATTAAATACGCCATCAGATATAATAAAGGATGCTAATATTTACATAAGTACTATTTATGCAGGTATTATAGCAACTATATTTTACAATTTGCTTTCTTCAATTTTAAGGGCATTTGGAGATAGTAAAACACCTCTTTATGTTATGATTATTTCATCATTAGTTAATATAGTGTTAAACATTATGTGTGTTATGGGATTTAAATTAGGTGTTGCAGGATCAGCTATTTCAACGGATATTGCACAGGTTTTGTCATGTGTTCTTTGTTACAGAGTACTTCGTAAACATGAATTGCTTAAAATGAAAAAAGAAGATTGGCAGCTTGATTTTAAGGTATGTAAGAAGTTATTTATTCTAGGAATTCCGGCTGCAATTCAAAATTCTGTTACTGCAGTTGGAGGCATGATACTACAAACAATTGTAAATGGTTATGGCTCAGTGTATGTTGCAGGCTACACTGCTGCTATGAAAGTTGTTGGTTTAGCAGAACAACCAGGGATTACCTTTGGTTTTGCAATGTCTACTTTTACAGGACAAAATCTAGGAGCTAAAAAATACGATAGAATTCGTATAGGAATTATAGATTGTATTAAAATATCTACAACAGTAAATATTTTAATTAGTTTATTTTTGTTTTTATTTAGGCACCAAATTGTCTCATTATTTGTGTCATCAAATCAAGTAGGTGTATTTAAGGTGTCTGGACAGTTTTTAATAGTTATGGCCTTGTTTATATGGAATTTGGGATTGCTATTTATATACCGTTCGGCATTACAGGGCATGGGAAACACTATGGTACCAATGATATCAGGTGTACTTGAACTGGCTATGAGATTATCGGTTGCTATGGTTTTACCAGCTTATTTGGGGTTTTTAGGAATTTGCATTGCAGAGGTATCCGCTTGGGTGGCTGCAGAGCTTTTACTTATGGTTGCTTATTATGTATGCTATAAGAAGTTAATTAATGAAAGCAGATTTAAATGTGAAGCTGAATTTTAAATACAATATTGATTAGGTAATTAGGAGAAAAATCATCCTTAACTTTACTATATTATTTGTACTTCGCACTTTGAATAAAGTCCACAGAGATATTAATTTCTTTGATGGACTTTTTTGCATCCATAAAATTATGAAAGAAGGAAAATTTAACTGATTACAAAGATTCAAGCCTAAAATTCCATAGGTACGTAGGAATTTTTTCCTTGCACTACCGTGGGATCGAAGTAACAATGCTGAAGGAACGATTTAAAAAAATACTAATAAAGCTTGACTTAAAAATCCTAAAATACTTAGATATTTCAATCTGTTTGAGCAACGCGAGTAAACATACACGGGGCTTGGGCTAATATATAGATGACTAATACAAGTTAAAGATGGATAATGGGATTACATCCCAAACCCCGTATATGATCGTTATCCTTCTATACCTCAAGCAAACACTCGCTTAGAATCATCACTTAGCTTTATAGAATTTTTTTAACGCGACGAAGCATTGTTACTTCGCAATATTTATATATTTTTAGTGCTAATCAAGAGATTTTAGAACTTTAAACCTATTATTACATAAATCTATTCTAACCTTAGCATTGTCGAGAACATTTTTGGAAATATCATTTGACAATAAATACATAATGGCTATTAGTTTTTTATTATGTGAATAATCACCGTTTACAATTACGGATAAAATATATATATTATTTTGCTTATCTATTTTGGTGGAAATCTGCGAAGTATTATCAAAGAAACCTTCAGATTCCAAGTAGTCACCTACCTTTTTTGCTTCTGAATTTGTTATATTATCGGTATAGTAGAGCTCATTTTTATTATATTTAATGGAATTGTCAGGAATAAAATCACAATATATCATTGCAGCGATAATTAGTCCTGTAATTATTAAACAAATAGTTATTGGTAAAAAATAAGAGGCTCTTTTCCCACCATTTTGGATATGTTCAATATATAGTTTTTGTTGAGTGCGCATGAAATATATTCCGAGAGCAATATTAACACTAAGAAATAGAGTTTTAGCTATGCTTTTGGGAATTATAATACATAAAGTAAAAATAGCTATAAAAGCAATAATTGTTGCTAATAGGTATGTCCATCTGTTTTTTTTATTTCCACAGCGACCATAATTTAATGCATACATAATTCCAGCAGGTAGAAATGAAAAAAACATAGAAAATATAATGAACGATTTAGGATTCCATAATTTTTTTTGGGGTAATATATTAGATTCTGACATAAAAAACCTCCGTTGTATTATTTTAATTTTAATTTTAATTATACCATAAAATTGATTAAAATGTATTTTATTTATGGAAAAGCCTAAAAGATAGTTCCTATGAATGGAATTTTTATGAGTTTTTTATGTAGAGAGTCGTATATGGAAAAATATTCCTATATGTAACTAATTGGTAACCATTTGGTAACAATTGAGAGATTATTAAGGTATATAATATCAATAGTTGCTATATATTTGGAGGGATTAAATTGCTTAAAAAAAGTATAATTTTATGTACAGCCCTGGCTTTACTGTTGTCAGGCTGTGAAGGAACAAGTAAGAATGTATTGCAGAGCAACAAAAAGACAACTGCTTCTGCAAACAAAAATGTAAAAAAAACTCCTGCTAATAAAAAAGCAGTGGAGAAAAAGAACGTTGAAGCTGAAGTACCAAAGCCATTTACACCATTAATATTGCCTAATACTTCATCACTTAGTACTAAAGCTATATTTTGGTCATGGCTCTATTCTTCAAGGGACAATGCGGCATTATTATCTAAGTATAAAGGATATGGTTTTGGAGATACTTCGAAAAAAGTTATTTATCTTACCTTTGATGAAGGATATGAAAATGGATATACTTCCAGCATTTTAGATACTCTAAAGGCAAATGATGTACATGCTACATTTTTTGTAACAAAGCCTTATGTTACAGGAAGTTTTAAAGGTGTTCCAGATTCTCAATTATTAAAAAGGATGTGTAAGGAGGGACATATTATAGGAAATCATTCTGTACATCATAAATCAATGCCTAAATTTACAAATGAAAGTGCCTTTGATGCTGAAATTACTGGAGTACAACAAGCAGTAGACAGCATCCCAGGTTGCAAAATGTCAAAATATTTTAGACCACCAGAGGGAACTTTTAGTGAGCTGTCACTTTATTATACTCAAAAGCTAGGTTATAGATCTATATTTTTTGCTCTTGCACATGAGGATTACAATCCAGATAAACAGCCAGATCCAGAAGCAGCCAAGAAAATGCTTTTGAAAAATACTCGTAATGGTATGATCTGCTTGCTTCATGCATTGTCTAAAACTAATGCTAATATACTGGATAGCTTGATTAAAGAATGGAAGAGCAGGGGATATGAATTTAAAACTTTAAATGACCTCCCAAATTAACGAAGGTAGGAGAGTGTTTCAATGGAAAGATGGCAGGATATGCACAAAACCAGAATTGGAAAATTAGCTTTTAGTTTGTTGGTGGTTTTTATATTTTCACTATTAAGTACTAGTAAGGTAGTTAATTTATTTGCTAGCAAAGGTTCGGTTAGAGTAAATAATAAAATTCACAAGGTTATTAAGCTTAATAAAAATTCAGTATTAGCTCAAACGCCAAAACGTAATTTTGTCGTTTGTATTGATCCAGGGCATGGTGCATATGATAAGGGAGCTAGAGGTATCAATGGCATATGTGAAAAAGATGTAACCCTTAAAGTAGGACTTAAAGTTGGACAAGCTTTAGAGAAAAATAATATAAAGGTTGTATATACTCGTAAAGATGATAAGACAGTTTTAGGTTCAAATGAAATACAGGATTTGCAAAAGAGAGTCCAGATATCAGCTTCTAGTAAGGCAGATGTTTTTATTTCTATTCATTGTAATCAGTTTAAAAATTCTTCAGTTAGAGGAATAGAATTATGGTGTAATTATCCTAATACAAAGGATGAGGAACTAGCTAAGAAAATTGAAGATGGACTATATAATCTAAAATATACTCAAAAGCGCAACATGAAGTATAGAAGCAATTCCTCATTGTATGTTCTTAAAAACAATAAAGCTATATCTACATTAGTAGAGCTTGGGTATTTAAGTAATCCTAGCGATTGCAAGTTTTTAGCATCAGATAGTGGACAAGCTCAATGCGCAAATGCAATAGTAAATGCTATTTTAGATTTTAAAAAAGGGAATGCGAAGTAATAATGCTTCGTCGCATTAAAAAAATCCTATAAATCTAAGGTGAAAAAATTATAAATACTAAGATATTTCAATAACTCGCTGAAAGAATGCTCAGACAATTGAAATATCTAAGTATTTTATAATTTTTCCACCAAGATTTATTAGGATTTTTTTAAACTGTTCCTTCAGCATTATTACTTCGCTTATACGGTAGTGCAAGGAAAAAATTCCTCCGTGCCTACGGAATTTTGGGCGTGAATTTTTATAGTGCATTATTTTATAGGATTTGAGAGTAACTCGCATGTGCTCAGACAGATTGGATTTTCTAAGACTTTTACAATTTCTCATCTAAGATTTATAAAGCTTTATTTAAACCGTTCCTTCATCAATATTACTTCACTCCCACAGTGGTGCAAGGAAAAAATTCCTCCGTGCCTACGGAATTTTAGGTGGGGTGTTTATATGGTTAGGAATTTTTAATGGAATATGCAAAAATATTGTTAATCTTCAATGGTTAATAACATTTTTGTATATTTTTATATATGATTTTTTTACCAAGATTTATTAGGATTTTTTTAAACTGTTCCTTCAGCATTATTACTTCGCTTCTGTGGTAGTGCAATGTGGATTTACCTTTCATTTCTCTCAGGTAAATCTTAGAACTTATTAGTATCAGCTGCACTGAATATTATGTTCTAAGCCATGCGCAAGCATTAAGTTTAAGATTTTTGAAAGCGTAGCGGAAAAAAATCATCCTTCACTGTCATCTGCCAATTGTACTCTGTACTCTAAGCCGAATCCTAGTTTGTCAGGATAAACTTGTAAATAGTAATTTCTATATTCAATGGTGTCTACATATAGAAGTGTATTTTGTAGATTAAAAATATTAATTTGTGATATAATAGGGTTATTATTATGAGTACAGTATTTACAATAATTAGCCCTATATGTATAATAGTAATAAAGATAAAACAATTGAAACTTGAAAATTAATTTGTATCAAAATACCATCTCTTGGCCATTATGATGCAAAGTGATTTCCATAGTTGAAACGGTTTGTTTATAAAGAAGAACATTTGCAATTGCGTTGAAGGAGAAGAGTATATAGAGGTTGATTTTTAGCGAGCTTGGGATGGTGGAAGCCGAGTATTTGATTCTATAGAAACAGGCTCTGGAGCATAAACTGAAAGCATTTTGTAGCTTAAAAAGTGCGTAGTAAGTTTAGGGTATTTTCCCCGTATAGAAATAACGAGTGGATTAAGTTTTTACTTAATCAATTTAGGTGGTAACGCGGAATTAACTTTCGTCCTATATTTATTAGGATGGAAGTTTTTTATATTTTACATTTTTGGGAGGAGTTAAAATGAGTTTGGAGAAACTAGCTAATATAATATTTCCGGATATTAAAAATACACCAAAGTATTATATTGAGAAGTATGCAAAAAGAAAATTAAGAGATGGTGCAAAGGTTACTAGATACGCGCCATCACCAACAGGTTTTCAGCATATTGGAGGTGTATTTGCAGCTTTAGTTAATGAAAGGCTAGCAAGTCAAAGTGGTGGTGTTTTTTATTTAAGAATAGAGGATACAGATCAAAAAAGAGAAGTTGAAGGTGCAATTGAAGACACAATTCAAACAATGCATAACTTTGGAATGGATTTTAATGAAGGAATGACAGGAAAGGAAACCTCTAAGGGTGAATATGGTCCATATAGGCAAAGTCAAAGAGCGGAAATATACAATACCTTTGCTAAGGATCTTGTTATTAAAGGTCTCGCTTATCCTTGTTTCTGTACTGCTGAAGAATTATCAGCCTTAAGAGAAAAACAAACAGCTGAAAAAACAACACCAGGATATTATGGTGAATATGCTAAGTGTAGAAATCTAACTCCAGAAGAAGCTATAGCAAAAATTGAGGCAGGAGAAGAGTATATATTAAGGTTAAAGTCACAAGGAAACACAGAAACTAGAGTTGAGTTCCATGACTTAATAAAGGGAGATATATCTTTTCCGGAAAATAATCAGGATATTGTGCTAATAAAAGGAGATGGCTTGCCAACATACCATTTTGCACATGCTATAGATGATGCATTAATGGGAACAACTCATGTTATAAGAGGAGAAGAATGGTTATCATCTTTACCTATACATGTTGAATTATTTAAGCTATTAGGATTTGAAAGACCTCAGTATGCACATATTCCAACAATAATGAAGAATGACAATGGTTCAAAGAGAAAGTTGTCAAAGAGAAAAGATGCAGAAGCTGCTGTTTCTTATTATAAGGAAGTTGGATATCCGGCTGTTTCAGTTATTGAGTATTTACTAAACATTATAAATTCAAGTTTTGAGGGCTGGAGAGAAGAAAACCCAACTTTAGATTATCATGAATTTCCTGTACACTTGGATAAAATGAGTAAATCTGGAGCTTTGTTTGATATAGTGAAATTAAGCGATATAAGTAAAAATGTTATTTCAAAAATGAAAGCAGATGTGGTTTATGACAACTATATAACTTGGGCAAAAGAGTTTGACGAGGAAATGTATAAGCTCGTTACTGCTAATGAAAAAATATCTAAAGAAATATTTAATATAGATAAAGAAGGTCCAAAGCCAAGAAAAGATTTTGCTAAATGGGATGAAGTAAAAGATAAAATTTTCTACTTCTTTGATGAATTATTTTATAAAGAAACAGCTGATCAGATTCAATTGCCAAAGACATTAACACTAGAGGCAGCAAAAGAAGTTATAAAAGTGTATATGGATAAATATAATGCTGATGCTTCAAGTCAAGAGGAATGGTTTGAAGATTTAAAAGCAATTGGTTTAGAATTAGGCTACTGTGGAAACAAAAAAGAATATAAAGCAAATCCAGATAAATATAAAGGTATGATTTCTGATGTTGCAGGCTCAGTAAGAGTAGCTTTATCACATAGAAGCAATACACCTGATATTTATACTATTATGAGTATTTTGGGTAAGGATAAAGTAAAAGAAAGATTTGAAAAATTTTTATTAATATAAGGTGAGGTAATATTATGTCTGATGAAAATATTAAGTCAAATTTTATAAGAAATATAATTATTGAAGATTTAGAATCTGGAAAATGTAAAAAGGTAGTAACGCGTTTTCCACCAGAACCAAATGGATATTTACATATAGGTCATGCAAAGTCAATAATTTTAAATTCTGGGCTCGCAGAAGAGTTTAAAGGAAAATTTAATTTAAGATTTGATGATACAAACCCTGCTAAAGAAGATACTGAATACGTTGAATCTATTAAAGAAGATGTTAAATGGCTTGGTGGTAAATGGGATGATATATTCTTTGCATCAAATTATTTTGATACAATGTATGAAAAGGCAGTTCTTTTAATAAAGAAAGGTTTAGCTTATGTTTGTGATTTATCTCCAGAACAAATAAGAGAATATAGAGGAACTTTAACTGAGCCAGGAAAGGAAAGTCCATACAGGAACAGAACTGTTGAAGAAAATCTTGACTTATTTGAAAGAATGAGAAAAGGCGAATTTAAAGATGGGGAAAAAGTTTTAAGAGCTAAAATGGATATGGCTTCTCCTAATATAACTATGAGAGACCCTATATTATATAGAATTGATCATGCAGAGCATCACAACACAAAAAATAAATGGTGCATATACCCAATGTATGATTTTGCTCACCCATTAGAAGATGCTATTGAAGGAATAACTCACTCCATATGTACATTAGAATTTGAAGATCATAGACCTTTATATGATTGGGTTGTAAAAGAATGTGAAATGGAAAATGTACCAAGGCAATATGAATTTGCAAGATTAAACATGACAAATACTGTAATGAGTAAAAGAAAATTAAAGCAGTTAGTTGATGAAAAAATAGTTGATGGTTGGGATGACCCAAGAATGCCTACTATATCAGGGTTAAGAAGAAAGGGATATACACCAGAAGCTATAAGAAAATTCTGCAATGAAATTGGAGTTTCAAAAGCTAACTCAATAGTAGATTCTCAAATGTTAGATTACTTTGTAAGAGAAGATTTACAATTAAAAGCTCCAGCAGCAATGGCTGTTATGAGACCTATAAAATTAGTTATTACAAATTATCCAGAAGGACAAACAGAAATGCTTGAAATAGAGAATAATGCTAACGATGAAAGCCAAGGTAAGAGACTTGTACCATTTTCAAGAGAATTATATATAGAAAAAGAAGATTTCATGGAAGTTCCAGTTAAGAAATATTTCAGATTATTTCCTGGAAATGAAGTAAGATTAAAGGGTGGATATTTTGTTAAATGCACAGATTGTGTAAAAAATGAAAAAGGTGAAGTTGTAGAGGTACACGGTACTTATGATCCAGAAACAAAATCAGGTTCTGGCTTTAAAGGAAGAAAAGTAAAAGCAACTATTCATTGGGTAGAGGCGAAAACAGCAAAAGCAGTAGAGTTTAGATTATTTGAACCTCTAATACTAGATGATATAGAAGAAAATGCAGGAAAGAACTTTTTAGAGCAAATAAATCCTAAATCTATGGAAGTATTACAAGGCTTTGTTGAGCCAGTAGCTATAAAAAATGCAAAGGTTCAAGATAGATTCCAATTTATTAGAAATGGATTTTTTACAGTAGATTCAAAATATACTACTGATGAAAAATTAGTATTTAATAGAATAGTACCACTTAAAAGCTCATTTAAGATGCAGAATAAATAAATTACTTGAGAATTTATTTATATAGTGAAACTTGGAAGGTTGAAATTGATAATACCAAGGTTATCTTAATAAACTGAAACTTAGTGAAGTAATATTGACCTGGGATATTAAATAAAGCTTTATAAATCTTAGATTTATAAAGCTTTATTTAAACCATTTGAGCAATAGCGAGTTATTGAAATATTTTAGTATTTTGTAATTTTTGAACCTTAGATTTATAGAATTTATTATTGAAAGTACTTTTATCTAGTTCAAGAATCACATGGGCTAAACGCCCAAACCCCTATCGGTTTATGTGACGAAGCATTGTTACTTCATCTTTTATTCACATACCTTTTGTGGATTTAATATATTTTTAGGATCAAAGGCTTTTTTAATATTTTTCATAAGTGAAATGTATTCTTCTCCATATTGGTTAAATAAATATTTCTTTTTAGCAAAACCTATTCCATGTTCTCCTGATACAAGACCATTTAGTCCCATGGATTTGCTGTACATAGATTTGAATATTTCTTCAAGCTTGTTATTCCATTCTTCCTTATTTAAATCATCTTTAAGAATATAAACATGCAAATTTCCATCGCCAGCGTGTCCAAAGCTTCTTATCCTTATATTAAATTTATTTTGAAGCTCATTTGTATATTTTATAAATTCAGCAACTTTATTTCTTGGAACAACAACATCACACTCATCCATTTCAGTAGTAGAAGCTTTAACTGCTTCAAGAAAGGCTCCTCTGGCATTCCAAACAGCTTCTTTTCTTTCATCTGTGTCAACTATATAAACGTCAAGTGCTCCTTCATTAAGGCAAATTTCAGCAACCTTTCCATAGTCCTTTTCAACATCTTCCTTGCTGTTGCCATCAAAGCTTAAAAGTAAATATGCATCGGCACTGTTATCAGGAAACTTCTTACCTAAGTATTCTTCTGCTGAAAGAATTACTTCTCTTTGCATAAACTCTATTGCTGTAGGTATTGCTTTTGATTTTATAATTTTAGGGACAGTACTTATAGCTGTGTCAAGATCCTTAAAAGGCACTAAAAGGCTTATGGTCTTTTTAGGAAGAGGCAAAAGTTTTAAAATTGCTTTTGTTATTATAGCAAGAGTTCCTTCTGAGCCGCATATTAAATCCTTTATGCTGTAACCTGAACTATTTTTAACTACCTTTCCTCCAAGATTTAGAACCTCACCATTAGGAAGTACAACTTCAAGTCCTCTTACATAATCCCTTGTGACCCCATATTTTACGGCTCTCATGCCTCCAGCATTTGTGCTTATGTTTCCTCCTATGGTTGCAGATTTTTCACCTGGATCTGGTGGGTAAAAAAGATCATGAGCTTCTACAAATTTTCCTATCTCCATTAAAAGAACTCCTGGTTCAACGGTAAGCGTTAAATTTTCCTCATCTAATTCAAGAATTTTATTCATGCTGCTCATATTGAGCATTATTCCGCCAAGCATTGGTACAGAGGCTCCAACAAGTCCTGTTCCTGAGCCCCTTGGAACTACTGGTATACCTTTTTCATAGGCATATTTCATGACCTTTGATATTTCTTCTGTATTTTGAACCTCTAGAAGCACCTCAGGCATTTTGCTTACTCCACCAAGCTCATCATGACTGAAATCCTCATTTATTTCGTCTCCGGTAAGTACTCTATCTTCTCCTAAAAGTGATTTGAAATATTTTATATCCTCTAAATTAACCATAAAGCTTCCCCTCCTAAACGGCTGATTTTATTTTTTTATTTTCTTTTATTTCTTCAATGAGTTTTGGAACAATTTCATATAAATCTCCCACAATTCCATAATGACTTGCATTAAATATAGGTGCTTTTTCATCTTTATTTATTGCAAATATATATTCACTGCTGTTCATGCCAGCTGTAAATTGAACTGCTCCTGAAACTCCCAGTACTATTATGAGCTTAGGCTTTACAGTTCTTCCACTTAAACCTATTTGAGTCTTAGCGTCTATCCAGCCTGCTTCAACAAGAGGCCTTGTTCCTGCAACTCTTGCATTTAATAGATTAGCTAATTCGTACACCATGTCCATATCTTTTTTAGTCTTGATTCCTCTTCCAACAGCAATTATTACCTCTGCATCAGATATACTGTTTTCTGGAAGCTTTTTAGTTATTTTTAAAACCTTTATGTTAGAAGTGAGTTTTGACTTATCTAAACTGCATAATGTAATTTTTCCACTTTTATCCTTCTGTCTTTTTGGTGCACTCATAACTTTATATCTAACCGTAGCCATTTGAGGTCTGTTATTTGGATTTATAATTTGAGCCATTATATTTCCACCAAAGGCTGGCCTTATTTGAACTAAATCTGTATTCTCTTTCATATCAAGTATAGTGCAATCTGCTGTAAGTCCTGTTTTAAATCTTGCTGCAACTCTTGGTGCAAGGGATCTTCCAACGGTTGTGGCACCAACAAGTATTGCAGTTGGCTTTATTTGGTTTACTAAATCTTCAAAGGCAGCAGTATAAGGTTCAATTGTAAAATCACGAAGTTCTTCACTATCATATACAAAAACTTCATCAACACCATAATGAAGAAGTTCTTCAGCTTTTTCTTTTATATTGTGTCCAATGAAAATTGCATAAACGGGATGATTTATTTTTGAAGCAAGCTCCCTGGCTTTACCTATAAGCTCGTAGGTTACAGGATGTATATTTCCTTCAACATGATCTACATATACTAAAATTCCTTTCCAAAGGCTTTTGTCAATAGCTTTTACCTCTTCTTCTACAAACTGCATTACTCCTTTAGGACCTTTTCTAACACACATTTTGCAAAGTTTACAGCCTGCATTTATTTCAATTTTACCATCATGATTTTCTATAGCATTAAATGGACATATATTAACAAGTTCATTTATATTATCCTTTGTAATTTTGTCTTGATTAACAACTAACTTTCCCATATCAATTCCCTCCATTAAACATATTTTAATTGTTTAAGCTTATTGAATATTTTGTCTGATATTTCTTCACTGCTTCCTGTCCAAGTTTCTCTGTCGTTATTTACTGAAGGCGGAAATATTCTTTCAACCTGTGTTGCTGAACCATTAAGTCCATAATTATTTTCATTTTTATCTTCAAAATCATTAAGACAAATAGTTTTAATTTCTCTATCATTAGTTTCAAGCTTTTTCTTATAAGATGGAAGTCTTGGCTGAAATATATCTTTATCTATGGTAAGGAGACACGGGTAAGAAACTTTATTAAGCTCTATAGTATTTGGCATATCCATTTCAACCGTTATTTCTTCTTGACTTGCTTCTTCTATTTTTATTACATTTGCAATGTGCGGTATTTTTAAATATTCTGCTATTTCAGGTCCAACTTCAGCGGTATCTCCATCTGTAGTTTGCTTTCCGCAAAGGATTAAATCAAATTTACCCATTTTTCTGATACCTTGAGAAATTGTGTAAGCTGTAGCAAGTACGTCTGCACCAGCAAACTTTCTATCTGATATAAGAGCTCCTCTATCTACACCCATCATGTATGCTTCTTTAACAATTTCCTTTGCCTGCGGTGGCCCCATGGTGATTACGCTTACATTACCACCGATTTTTTCTTTTAATCTAAGTGCTGTTTCAAGAGCATAAAGATCATAAGGATTCATTTTAGAATCTATACCATCTCTTTTTAAAACTCCTGTTTTTTCATCTACTTCGACTTTGCTAGTTCCAGGAACTTGCTTAATACATACTAATATCTCCATTTTAATTCCTCCCCATTTTTTAAAATTGGTATATTGGTATGACCAATTTTAAGTAAATTATAACACATAAAAAAAGAATATTCTATAAAATTCCAAAAATTAAAAAATCTTTTTAACTGCATTAGTATAAATATTAAAAAAAATTGTTAAATGTTTGACAATAATAAAATGATGATATATACTAGCGTTATAAAAAGTAAACGTGTTATATAACAGCTTTGAATTAAAGATTAGCGCGTAGAACATTGATATATCAATAGTTAACCATATTTACATCATAGAGTATAACAATAGTTTATTTCTCAATTTATAAAATGCTAAGATGTGATATATAACACATTTGATTTTTTTTACAATAGTTTGTTAAATATTAAACCATTTTTTAATTTTATAAAAGAGGTGTGTATTATGAAAGTCACAAATTCAAAAGAGCTAAAACAAATGCTAAATCAATTAAGAGAAGCTCAAAAAAAATTTGCAACATATACTCAAGAACAAGTTGATGAAATTTTCAAACAATGCGCTATAGCTGCCGCTAAGGAAAGAATAAGTTTGTCTAAGTTAGCAGTAGAAGAAACAGGAATAGGTCTTGTAGAAGATAAAATTATAAAAAATCATTTTGCAGCAGAATATATATATAATAAATATAAAAACGAAAAAACCTGTGGAGTAATAGAACACGATGAAGCATTAGGCATATCAAAAGTTGCAGAACCAATTGGAGTTATTGCCGCTATAATACCTACTACAAATCCAACTTCTACAACAATCTTTAAATCACTAATTTCTTTAAAAACAAGAAATGCAATTTTCTTTTCACCTCATCCTCGTGCAAAAAAGTCAACTATTACTGCTGCAAAATTAATTTTAGACGCAGCTGTTAAAGCCGGAGCACCTGAAGATATAATAGGATGGATAGATGAACCTTCAATAGAACTTTCACAAGAATTAATGAGTGAGGCTGATATAGTTTTGGCAACAGGAGGTCCTTCAATGGTTAAAGCCGCCTATTCATCAGGTAAACCTGCAATTGGCGTTGGAGCTGGAAATACCCCGGCAATAATTGATGAAAGTGCAGATATCAATATGGCTGTAAGCTCTATAATTTTATCCAAAACCTATGATAATGGTGTAATATGTGCTTCTGAGCAAGCTGTATTAGTTCTAAATTCAATATATGAAAAGGTCAAAGAAGAATTTATAAAGCGAGGAGCCTATATACTTAATAAAGATGAAATAATGAAAGTAAAAGAAACTATGTTTAAGAATGGAAATATTAATGCCGGTATAGTGGGAAAATCAGCTTATTTAATTGCTAAAATGGCAGGAATAGAAGTACCACAAACTACAAGAGTATTAATAGGTGAAGTTCAATCTGTTGAAAGAGATGAGTTATTTTCACACGAAAAATTATCACCAGTATTGGCAATGTATAAAGTTAAAGATTTTGACGAAGCTCTTGAAAAAGCAGAAAGACTTGCCTATTTAGGTGGAAATGGCCATACTTCTTCTTTATTTATAGACTCTGAAAATAATAAAGAAAAGGTTGAAAAATTTGGACTTGCAATGAAAACTTCAAGAACCTTTATCAATATGCCTTCTTCACAAGGGGCAAGTGGAGATTTTTACAATTTTGCTATAGCACCTTCCTTTACCTTAGGATGTGGTACCTGGGGTGGAAATTCTATATCAGAGAATGTAACACCTAGGCATTTATTAAATATTAAAAGTGTTGCTGAAAGAAGGGAAAATATGCTTTGGTTCAAAGTACCTAAAAAAATATATTTTAAATATGGCTGTCTCGGATTTGCATTAAAAGAATTAAAAGATATGAATATAAAAAGAGCATTTATAGTAACAGATAAAGATCTTTTTAAACTTGGATATGTTAATAAAATCACAAAGGTATTAGATGAAGTAGATATTAAATATGATATATATTCAGATATAAAATCTGATCCAAGTATTAGTTCTGTAAAAGATGGTGCAAAAAAAATGCTAAGCTTTGACCCAGATGCTATAATATCCATTGGCGGCGGTTCTGCAATGGATGCAGCAAAAATAATGCACTTACTATATGAATATCCAGAAGCAGAAATTGAAAATTTAGCTATAAGATTTTTAGATATAAGAAAAAGAATATGTGATTTTCCGAAGCTAGGTAAAAAGGCAATTTCAGTAGCGATACCTACAACTGCCGGTACTGGATCTGAAGTAACACCATTTGCAGTTATAACTGATGATAACACGGGAATGAAATATCCTTTAACTTCTTATGAATTAACACCTACTATGGCTATAATAGACACTGAATTAATGATGAACATGCCTAGAGGATTAACTGCTGCAACAGGAATAGATGCTTTAGTTCATGCTATAGAAGCATACGTTTCAACCATGGCTACTGATTATACTGATGCACTGTCTTTAAGAGCTATAAAAATGATATTTAAATACTTGCCTATAGCCTATAAAAACGGCAAAATAGATGCTGAAGCTAGAGAAAAAATGGCACATGCATCCAATATTGCAGGAATTGCTTTTGGAAATGCTTTCCTTGGCATATGTCACTCTATGGCTCATAAACTTGGAGCAATGCATCACGTTGCTCACGGAGTTGCTTGTGCAGTCTTAATTGAAGAAGTTATTAAATTCAATGCAACAGATTGCCCAACAAAGCAAGCAGCATTTCCTCAATATAAGTATCCTAATGCAAAGGAAAAATATGCCGAAATTGCAGATTACTTAAATTTAAAAGGTAGCAATGATGATGAGAAAGTTGAAGCATTAGTAAAAGCCATTTCAGATTTAAAGAAGGAAATAAATATTCCTAAAAATATAAGTGCAATTGGGATTGATAAAAAAGACTTCTATCTAACATTAGACAAAATGTCTGAACTTGCTTATGATGATCAGTGTACAGCAGCAAATCCTAGATATCCTCTTATAAGTGAACTTAAAGATATATATATAAAATCATTCTAAGAACTATAAATTTATAATATCAATAAAAAAAGTTATCTTACTAATTAGTAAGATAACTTTTTTTATTGTAAGCCTCAAGTCATGGAGATAAAAGCATTTGCCATATATAATAGAATTAAAGAAAAACACAATGGCTTATAAAGTGACAGTTCTTGATGTAGATTTGAGGAAGGTGGAGAGAGTAAAAATGGAGATTTTAAAGGTGGAAAATTTAAGCAAGATTTACGGAAAAGGTTCAAATAAAGTAGAAGCACTTAAAAATGTTAATTTATCTGTTAATAAAGGTGAGTTTGTAGCAATTGTTGGTGCATCGGGTTCAGGAAAAAGCACACTTTTACATTTACTTGGTGGACTTGATAGACCAAGCAGCGGTAAGGTTATTATTGACGGAGAAGATATTTATAAATATAAGGAAGAAAGATTAGCTATTTTTAGAAGAAGAAAGATAGGCTTTATATTTCAATTTTTTAATCTTATACCAGTTTTAGACGTGGAAGAAAATATAGCACTTCCAGCTTTAATGGATAATGAGAAGGTAGATAAGGTGTATCTGGAAGAAATTATCGAGGTGCTTGGACTAAAAGAAAGAAGAACTCATTTACCATCAGAGCTTTCAGGAGGACAGCAGCAGCGAGTATCTATAGGGAGGGCACTTTTAAATAAGCCTTCAATAATATTTGCCGATGAACCTACAGGGAATTTGGACAGCAAGAATTCAAAAGAAGTAATAGAATTACTTAAGTTTACAGCAAAAAAATATAATCAAACTTTAATTTTAATTACTCATGATGTAAACATAGCAGCTTTAGCGGATAGAATTGTTACTATTCAAGATGGACAAATAATATCAGATGAATGTCTAAAGAATAATTAGTAAGGAGGCTTAGAGTGATGATTAGTAGTTATAGACAGCTTACCGGGAAATATCTAAAGGCTAATAAAAAAAGAAGTGTACTTACTATTATTGGAATAGTATTATCTGTGGCTTTAATTTCTGCTATTGGCTTTTTTTTAAAGGGAGTACAACAGGCAGAAATAGAAAGTTTTCAAAGTCAATATGGCTCGTGGCATGTAGCGTATCAAAAAGTAGATAAAAATTTATTATCTAAGATAAAAAGCAATCCTAAAGTTTCTATGAGTGGACTTTTACAAGATGAAAAGGAGATTAAGCTGCAAAAAGGGGTTTCTATTGCACCACAAATTGTATCAGATGACGCTTTAGAACTTTTACCTTATAAATTAAAAAGTGGAAGGTTTCCAAATAATAAAAATGAAGTTGTATTAGAAAAATGGGTTTTAAAGTATGTAAAAAAGGGTGCTAAAGTTGGAGATATATTAGAAATAGGCGGTAAAAAGTATAAATTAGTTGGAATTTTGCAAGATGGTATTCAAAGTCAAAGTACAAATAAGGGAATAATGTTTTCTAAAAGTAATAATATAGCTATAAGCAGAGCAACACTTATTGTAAAGATAAGCTCAAAGGTTAATTTAAAAAAGGCAGTTAGTGAATTAAAAAGCTTAGGAGCTAATAATAAGGCTTCAGATAACACATATGTTGTAGATTTACAAGGTGGAGGAAATGATTCTAGCACTAAAAGTATGTATGCTATTGTAGGAGTAATTATTGGTATAGTAGTAATTGCAACTGCTGCCGTAATATATAACTCATTTCAGATAAGCGTTGTGGAAAGGATAAAGCAATTTGGTTTACTTCGAGCTGTGGGTATGACACCAAGACAGCTTAGAAATATGGTTTTACGAGAAGCTTCCATTTTAGCTGTAATTTCTATACCAATTGGATTAATATGCGGAATTATAGCCATTAATTTAATTGGCTTTGCATTTAAAATAATAGGTGGAGATAGTCTTATATTAATGAAGATTTCTATAGCTCCATCAGTAATTTTAATAAGTGCAGTAGTAGGAATTATATCTGTTTACTTATCAGCAGTGCTTCCAGCGTATTTTGCGGGAAAAATTTCACCACTGGTAGCTATAAGCAGCAGAGCATCCATAACGAAAGAAAAGATAAAAAGAAGGAAAGGCACAATATTAAAAAAGCTTTTTGGATTTGAAGGTAATTTAGCATCGAAAAATATTAGAAGGAACAAGAAACGATATAGAATAACTGTATTTTCTATAATAATAAGTGTAGTTTTGTTCGTAACCTTTAAATCTTTTATGGATATGGCTTTAAATTTAAATGGAACCTCAAATGAATTAGACAAAATGCATTTTACAGTTCAAGGAGATGATAAAGATCCTAAAGCAAACTGTATAGCTGATAACATAATAAATTCTATTAATAGCTTAGGTGTTGTGAAAGAAACATATAAGATGTATAATCCAGTAGTTTTCAAGGAATATTTAGATACAAGCAGTGAAATTAGTGATGTCAAAAATCTGGGAAAATTTTATGGAAGAGAGGAGCTAAATGGTCAAGAAAAAACCATGTTTGATCAAGGTTCTGTATTTGCATATGATGATAATTCTCTGAAGTCCTCAGAAGCTTACTTAGATAAAGGAAAAATTGATGCGGAAAAATTAAATAAGGAAAATGGAGTTATTGTTATAAATAAGAATATAATATTGAATCAAAAAACCAAGAAAAAATACAAAGGGAAGGTTTTAGATATTAAACCTGGAGATGAGATTGACTTAAAATATATAAATAATGGGAAGGACATTGAGCCAGCAAAAAAAGTCAAAGTAATTGCAGTTTTAAATGATGATCCATTTGAACCTAATTTTGCTCCTAGAGGAATAAAACTTATAACAACTAAAAAGGTAATGGAAAATTTAACGGGCATGAAGGATATTAAACCGAATGCCATAAACATTCAATTAAAGGATGAAAAATTTGAAGAAAAAGCAAAAAGCCAAATTGAAACTGCAATAGAAAGTAATCCTAATTTAAAAGTCTTAGATATCATAGATGTTAATAGGGAAATAAAGTCTGGTTCATTAATGATTGAAATATTAGTGTATGGTTTTGTAATTGTAGTATCTTTAATAGGAAGTGTAAATATAGTAAACACACTGACTACAAATATTATTTTAAGAAAAAGAGAGTTTGCAGCTTTAAAGGCTATAGGTTTTACGCAAAAGGGGCTTAAGAAAATGATTGTGCTAGAAGGAGTTTTATATGGAATAGTTGGTACTATATATGGCTGTATAATAGCTTGCATTTTGTCATATCTTCTTTACTTAGGTATAAGCGGAATACAGGAAATTCAGTGGAATATACCTTGGACAGCAATGGGAATAGCTGGAATAGCAGCAATAGTGATAGGATATTTGTCTGTGCTTTCGCCTCTTTCCAGAATAAATAAAGAAAATATAATAGAGACAATAAGAGAAGACAGCTAAATGGTAGGGAGCATTTCATTATGGATAATAGATGGAATGCTTCTTTGTGTTATAATTTATATAGGATTTTATGGAAGAGTAGAGAGTAGAGTGAATGTGGATTTACCTTTTGCTTCTCTCAGGTAAATCTTAGAATTTATATATTGTCAGCTTCACTGAGCATCACATGTGGTGCGATTGTATAAGCATAAGTTTAAGATTTTTCGAAGCGATAGCGGAGAAAAATCAACCATCACTCTACTCTTTACTCTCTACTCTGATCTAATGATTAAAGGGGGGGCTAAAATGTATAAAATACTTTTAATAGAAGATGATGAGTCTCTTGCAATGGGAATTGAGTTTACTCTTGAGGAAGAAGGCTACAAGGTTTTTACAGCAGGAACTTTAGAGAATGGTAAAAGAATATTTGAAGGCGAGGCCTTGGATTTAATTATCTTGGATGTAAACCTGCCAGATGGCAGTGGATATGACTTATGTAAATATATAAGAACAAAAAGCGAGGTCCCAGTAATGTTTCTTACTGCACTAGATGAAGAGGTTAATATAGTCCTTGGGCTTGAAATAGGCGGCGATGATTATATGACTAAACCCTTTGGGGTAAGAGAATTCTTATCTAGAATAAAAGTATTAATAAGAAGAAATAACAAGAAAAGTGATAGCGGCAGTATTGTAAGTGGTAATATAAAAGTAGATACATCTACAGCAGTTGTTATGAAGGATGGAAATAAAGTTTCACTTACATCACAGGAATATAAATTGCTTTTAATATTTATGAATAATTCAAATACACTTCTTAAAAGAAGTCAAATACTTAAAGAACTTACAGAGGATGAGGAAGTTTTTTTTGACGAAAATACGCTTTCTGTTTATATTAGGAGAATTAGAGAAAAGATAGAAGAAAGCGATAAAGAACCTCAATATATAATAACTAAAAGAGGCCTTGGATATATGTGGAATAAACCTGTCTTTAAGGAGTGATAAAATGGGGAAATATTTTATAAATCCAGAATTGAAGAAGAGTTCAGCTATCCTTCTTTTTATAAATTTTATATTTTTGCTAATTACCTTGATAATGATAAAAGTAAACAATAATAACTTAAAGCTAGGGTACATAAAAAGTATTGGAACTATAACTGAAAAAATCAATGAAAAGAATCCAGAGTTGTTGCAATATGTAATTCCGTCAGTAACAAAAAAAGGGAAAACTCGAGAGTCAGAAGAGGGAATAAAAATTCTTAAGGAATATGGACTTACTGTCGATTTGGAAGATAAACTTTTTCCTTATGTTAATGAGTCTATTATAAATAATAATTATTACATTATCACCCTGTTTTTAATTATGTCAGCTATACTTTTTATAATTAACTATTTTGAACATATATATTTTTATAAAAGAATGCGAAAAATTTCCAAGGCAGCGAAAATGGTAGTAGAAGGTAAATATGACACGTTAATAGATGAAGATAGGGAGGGAGACTTTTCAAAACTGTCAAATTCATTTAATTCTATGAGAGGAATAATAAGAAACAATATAGATTCTTTAAATAAAGAAAAACAGTTTTTAATTAATTTGCTATCGGATATATCTCACCAGTTAAAAACTCCGCTATCATCAATGATTTTATATAATGATATTTTACTTACAAAAGAACTTTCAAAAGAAAAAAGGCAGTTATTTTTAGAAAATAACAAGAAACAGCTTTATAGGATGGATTGGCTTATAAAAAGTATACTAAAGCTCGCGAGGCTGGATGCTAGAGCAATAGAATTCTTAAAAAATGATATAAGTTTAAATGAGACTGTGGAAAATTCTATTAATGCACTTAAAGAAAAAGCTAATGAAGCCGGAATTTTTGTAATGTTAAAGAAGTCTGATGATGTGAAATTTAAGCATGATAGAAGATGGATGGAGGAGGCATTTATTAACATAATAAAAAATGCTATAGAACATACTAAAGCTGGAGGAAAAGTAGAAGTTGAATTGATAGAAAATCCTATTTATGTAAGAATACAAATATTTGATACAGGCGAGGGAATAAGCAAAGCTGACTTGCCTAATATATTTAAAAGATTTTATAAAGCAAAAAATTCAAGCAGCGATTCTGTAGGTATAGGCTTAGCACTTTCTAAGTCTATAATAGAAGCACATAATGGAATTATAGAAGCACAAAGTAAAATAGGATATGGAACTAAATTTATTATTACTTTTCTTAAATATTAGTGTGTGTTTTTATTTAAAAATAAAATGATACAAGGCGTATTTTGGAAAAGGGGCTTGACTTTGAGCCAGCTATAGGGTATATAATTGATTTCAAAATATAATTATACGTTTTGTGGAGGTAAAAATGAGAATTGCTGTAATAGATGGACAAGGTGGAGGAATTGGAAAGGCTATAGTTGAAAGATTTAGGAAGGAATTTAAAGATAAAATTGATATAGTAGCATTAGGAACTAATTCACTTGCAACATCATTAATGTTGAAGGCTGGAGCGGATGAAGGAGCAACAGGAGAAAATGCGATTATTTATAATTCTTATAAGGTTGAAATTATATTAGGACCAATAGGTATAATTTGTGCTAATTCATTACTAGGTGAATTGACACCTAATATGGCTAAGGCTATAGCAGAAAGTTCAGCTCAAAAGGTTCTTATTCCTATGAATAAATGCCATATAATGGTTGCTGGAATTGAAAATGGGTCTCTTCAGAATTATATTGAAGCTGCAGTGAAAATAGTTAAGACAAGAATAAATGAAGCGTTATGATTGAATTTTTACATTCCTTGATATTTCCATGATATTGTGATAACATGTTAAAATAATCTTAAGCATGAAGCTTAAAGTATGAAGGTATTATAGCTAAAAAACCTAAAAGTTTAAAATAGTCAATGTTATAATTTTACAAGTGATTTATCTATAGAAAAATAATGAAATATTAAAATATAACCACGAAGGTTATCCGTAAGCATTAATAATGATTGCGGTTAATTTTTGTGGTTTTTTATTTTTAAGGAGGAATTTTTTATGAAACAAAAGTTAAATTTACAGCAGTTAGTTAGAGCAGCTTTGCTTATTGCAATTGGAATTATATTGCCACAGGTATTTCATAGTGTTAAAGATGCAGGTTCTATACTTTTACCAATGCATATACCAGTTTTGATCGGTGGCTTTATATTAAATCCTTATTATGCATTATGCGTAGGTATAATAACACCAATATTGAGTTTACTTTTTACGGGTATGCCTAATTTTCCTTATATATATGTGATGATGTTAGAATTAGCTAGTTATGCTTTATTTATTTCTTTATTATATAACAAGGTTAAGCTAGGCTTATATCCTTCGTTAATAGGAGGAATGATAGTAGGAAGAATTATGAGTATCATCGGAAATTATTTTATATTACATATATTGATGAGTGCACCCTTCAATATTTCGGTTGTAGCAGCTGGTTTATTTATAAAAGGAATACCTGGTATTGTAATTCAGATTGTTTTAATTCCCTTGATTGTTTATGCACTTAAAAGAAATTTAAATATTATGGTTAATACTAATGGGAAATAAAAGTTTTTGATAATTATTATTGCATTTTGGATTATTAGGAAAATATTTATATTATTTGTGGTAAAATATATTTAACAAAAATATGGTTTTAGAAAGGGGAAAACATATGAAATTTGGAATTAATACTATTCAAATTGAAGCTGCAGATGCAGTTATAATTCCTGTAATGCACAAAGAATTTGAGAAAATAGAAGGATTTGAAAATACAATTAAACATTTATTTGATACAGAAAAGTTTAAAGCTGAATGTGGAGAAATATTTGTGCTATCTTCTTTGAAAAATGATAATTATCAAAATATAGTATTTGTAGGTATTGGCAAAGAGAAAGAAGTATCAGGTGAAAAAATAAGAAATGCTTTTTCAAAGGCAATTAAAAAATGCAGAGAACTTAAAGTGGAAAAAGTATTTGTAAATAATATTGAAATTGAAGGCTTGAATTGTAATCAAGTTATAAATGCCATGGTAGAGGGAATTGGCTTTGGAGATTACAAATTCGACAAGTATAAAACAGATAAAAAAGAGCAAAAGGATATAGAAATTTCTATAGGAAATGTGCCTTCGGAAAAAGATGTTAAAGAGTATGTTAGTGAGGCTGTTACTTTGGTTCAAGCAACCTTGTTTGCCAGAGATCTTGTAAATGAACCAGCTAACGTTATGACACCAAAAGCACTTGCAAAGGCAGCTAGTAATGCTGGTAAAGAGTGCGGTTTTAAAGTAGAAGTTTTTGATAAAGCTCAAATTAAAGAACTTAATATGAAGGCTTTTTTATCAGTAACCGCTGGTTCAGAAAACCCTCCAAGACTTATAGTGATGAAATATTTTGGAGACAAGGATAGCAAAGAAATATTGGGTTTGGTAGGAAAAGGGCTCACTTATGATTCAGGTGGATACTCCATAAAAACTAACAGTGGAATGGTAACCATGAAATCCGATATGGGTGGTGGTGCTGCAGTTATAGGTGCTATAAGTGCAATAGCTAAAAGAAAGCTTAAAGTAAATGTTGTTGCAGTAGTCGCAGCTTGCGAAAATCTTATTTCTGGAGGAGCCTATAAACCAGGAGATATTATTGGCTCTATGGCTGGAAAAACTATTGAAGTTTTGAGTACTGATGCAGAAGGAAGACTTACTCTTGCAGATGCCGTTTATTATGCTGTTTCAAAAGAAAATGTTACTAGGGTTGTAGATATTGCAACACTTACAGGGGCAGCCTTAACCGCCTTAGGTATAACTACTACAGCTGTTGTTGCTAATGATAAGAATTTTTATAGTGAGCTTGAAAAGGCATCTTTTAAATCTGGAGAAAAAATGTGGCAGCTTCCAGCCTTTGATGAATATAAGAAGCTTATAAAGTCTGATATAGCTGACCTTAAAAATACAGGAGGAAAATTTGCAGGAACAATAACAGCAGGTTTATTTATAGGAGAATTTGCTCAGAAAAAGCCATGGCTCCACCTTGATATAGCAGGAACAGCCTGGAGAGACAATGAAGATGGTTACTACTCAAAGGGTGGAACTGGTGCAGGAGTTAGAACGCTTTATTATTTAGCTAAAAATGAATAATTGTAATTTGAGCTGTAGAACTAATCTATGGCTCTTTTTTTATAATAAGTTGTTTCGGTAGATAACGTTTTTCAAAAGTCCAGACAAATAAAGGAGATTATATGTTTTTTTATAATTATATCATTGAGAGGGAGAAAAATGCTTGATATTAAAATGTGAAAACAAAAAATAGTTAGATGTTAACGGAAAAACTTGATATAAATGCTCATGTGAATTATAAAAAATATGTAGATAGCATAGCCATCAATCTAAGAAAAACAAAATGTATGCATATATGATATGATTTTAGAAAAAAGTCTAATAAGAAAGTATGTTTAAAATACCATTATACATACAAAAATTCGTTTCGTTATGCATAATCCAATGGTAAAGATTTATGTCTAACTGATTTATTTTATGAGCAATTTGATTATTAAAACCATACAAACTTTTTATAGCAATATAATTTTTTTATAAGTATTTTTTAACTCTTTTATATGGTTGGAATAATATTCAACTTTAGTAATGGAGAGGTTTCATCCAAAATAAAAATAATTTGTTCTGGATTACAAAAATGTTTGCTTATTAAATAATCATAAAATACCTGCTTAGTTACGATTACTTTTCCAAAGCAAGGTGAAGAAATTACCCTCTTTAATAAATTGTCTACTTGAGCATTATTCAAGCAAAAAGTACCTGGATATAATGTAAATATAAAAGGTATACTTCTTTCTTCTGCTAGTGCTACAAATAAAATAGCATTTTCCGAGAAGGCAAAGTAAAGAAGTTTACAGTTTATATTATTAAAGCTAGAGAATCTTTCAAGCTTACCTCTTGTTTTGGGAAATCTTCTTTTAAAGCTAATTATTAATTCCTCGAGAGTTTCATTACCTAGTAAGTGGATATTGCTTCCTGTTGATAACACTTTCATTGAATTAAAGTGTTCAAGATAGCTAAGGAACTCTTGATATCTAAGACCACTTAAAGGATGTGGAAAGACATCATCGATAATGACTAAATCATAGTTCTCCAAATATCTATTATCAATTTTTTGTGTCATTAAATTACGAAGGTTAGTAAATTCTTCATCATAGGTGTAATTTAAAAATTGATTGTAATCGTCAATAAATGCCATAGTTTTTTTCTTCGCTTTATATCCGTCCATTCCTGTCCAGATACCGTGAATATTTTTCCTATAAATAGTCATTGCATTCCTTATGTTACCTATATCTCCAATTTGTGAATAAAAAATATTTATCATCCAATCGCCAACAAACATTTCAAAAAGTTTGTCAGGAAGTTTATCAAAGTATTTGCTGTAATAAAAACAACAGGATAAGTTTCCTATTATGTTAATACTTGCTATATCGTGTGTAGTGAAAATATTACCTTTAAGCTGCTGTTGTAAGTTAGAAAGGATATATTTGTTTTCAAAATCCATTATTATAATATTATCAAAGGACATAGAGCATTCAGGATGGTTTTCCATGAATTCTATGTGGGTTTGTAGCTTTGCTTCATTAGTCCAGAAATCATCACCGTCTATTAAAGCAGTATACTTACTTTTACTGCAAGCTCTTATTAACCGTTTTAAATTTTTTACCATGCCTAAGTTTTTTTTACTTCTTAAGTATTCAAAGGATATATTTTGACTAGTTGGGGTATTCTTAATGTAGTTATCTATAATTTGAGCTGTTCTATCAGTAGAGTTATCTTCACAAATAATAATTTTTAAGTTGAAATTGCCTTTTTGAGCTATTATTGAATTGAGGCATTGCACTATATATTGTTCATGATTATATGCAAGTACGCCTACGTTAACATTAATTTTTTCCTCTTCTCTATTATTCTCTATCTCAAGTAGTCTTAAGTATAAATTTTGTAATTTTTGTGACATAGATTTTGCAGCATCTAAATTTTTTTGAGTTTTAATTTTTTTTATCAATATGCCGAAACCTTCTGTTTCAAATAATACTATACAATCTTTTTTACATTGATTATAGCCGTAATTTACAGAGGGCCAATTTATACAATTAAATACGATAATCCCACCGTCTCTTAAGAAAGGGGTGTAATTATTAATATCTGCCTGTACTTCTTTACGATCATGATTACCATCGATGTAAAGCATATCTATTCCTACATTTCTGAAATATGGAGCAGCTTCGGTTGATGTTCTTCTAATAATTTCAACAATACCAGAAAGTTCAAATGCATTGATATTATTTAATACCTGTGCATATATGGCTTCAAAATTAATATTATTTAAAAAGTTGTTTATTTGTTTTTTTAAGTTTTCATCTAAATCATATTCTTTTGCATAATTAACACTGTAAGGATCAATTCCATAAGCTTTACCTTTATTATCTTTAAATGCCTGTGCGACAGAAAATAAGCTTCTACCTTTATACACACCAATTTCAACGTAATTTTTAAGATTAAAGTAACATGCTAAATATGCCATTAAGTAGCAGTTTGATAATGGTAAACCACCACAAAAATCAAATAAAAGAGGATTACTTTGAATATTTTTAATTCTTTTGAATAGGGTATCGTCTAACTGCATTATATATCAACTCCTACTTTTTAGAGGATTTACTACAGTATCTATAATATGTTGATTTAATTTAAAATTCTACTAAGTGTTATATTTTTAGTGAAGCAGTTCATTTTGTGTTATAATAATGTATTACAAATAGCAATTATCAAGGAGAAATATAATGAACAAAAATGAACTGCTCCAGATATTCAACACACAAACTAGTGGAAAGAATGGCACTAAGGGAATTAGAGTTTTAAATAACGATTTAGTTTCAGCCTGTGATATTCATGATGAAGATGATTTAATACATGTAAGTGGCAAGGTTATATCAGAAAGCCTTTTTAATGAATATGACACTGAAATAGAAATAGATGCTTTGAGTAAAAAAATAGTGTCAACTTACTGCACTTGTGTGGATTATGAAAATAATGAAGGTAAAAAGGATAATTACTGCTGTAAACACCTTGCTGCCACTTTTTATAAGTCTTTAGATGAACTTGCTCGGCAGCCTGCATTTAAAAAGAAGTCCTTAGCTAAAACCCAGAATTTAGAAGATGCCCTTAGTATACTTTTGGGGGATGAAGAAGAAAAAGAAGACTTAAAAATAGAGGTTTATATAAATAGAAATGAATGGAATAGTCAGCTTTCTTTTGAACTAAAAATAGGGCTTCACTCAATGAATTCTGGCACCTTGTATGTGCTGAAGGATATAAATAGTTTTCTTGCAGCTATTTATCACAATGTACCAATAACCTATGGTAAAAATCTTACATTAAATTTGAAGAAGCAAAAGTTAGAGGCAAAGGATAAGAAGCTTATAGATTTCATTCAAATGCTTGTAAACATTGATGGGAGTTCTGGCTACAAAAGCAGAAATAAAAAGCTTGCTATTGATGGAAAATACGTACATATACCAGATTATCTTGTAAGAGAATTTTTTGAAACTATAAAGGAGCATAGAGTTTATTTAAATGAAGGTTTTAAATTTAGAACCATTGAAGCTGAGATAGTAGAAGGTAATCCAGATTTGCCTTTTCAAATAAATAATAAAAATGATGAGTATATCTTAGAAGTGCCGGGAGGAATGCCTCTGACTTTAAATTCAAAAGGCACAGCATTTTTATATGGACTTACAATATATATTCCAAGTTATGAATACTGTGAAAAATTAGAGCCATATTTTCGTGTATTTAATAAAGTTAACTCTATAATGCTTCCAGCAGCAAGGGAAGATGCAGTGCTCAGAAAGCTTATTCCAAAATTAAATTTATTATCTCAAAATATAAATTTATCTAAAGCTGTAAGAGATAAGGTAGTCATGGCGAAAAGTGAATTTAAATTTTATTTTGATAAATCGGGGAAAGATGTTGTGCTTACTACAAAGGTTAAATATGGAGAATTTGAATTTAACATATTTGAAGATTGCACAGAAAAAGTTATATATAGGGATTCCAAAAAAGAAACTGAAGTTTTAGAAACCGTAAGGGCGCTTGGTTTTGAAAGAGAAAAGAATAAATTCCATCTTAAGTGGGGAGATGCTTACATATTTAGATTTTTTAAAACTGAAATTGATAGGCTTCAAAGACTAGGAGAGGTATTTTATTCTGAAAACTTCAAGGGAATAAAAGATATTAATTCTAAAAGCATAATTGGGGACATAAGGACTGGAAAGTACAATTATTTTGAAATGGAGTTCAAAATTGATGATGTACCTCCAGCAGAAACAACAGCAATACTTAGGGCTTTTAGAGATAATATTAAATATTATAGGCTTAAAAGTGGAGAATTTTTGGATTTAGAGCAGCTTGAACTTAAAAAATTCCTAAAGCTTTTAGATGCGGTTTCACCAAAAGAAATAAAGGATAATCACCTAGAAATATCTAAGAGTAAAGGAATATATGCTTACGAGTATCTTGAAGAAAATAAAATTAGGTATATTAAAGGTAAAGGTGAACTTAAAAAAATAAGAGATAAGCTCAAAAATATAGACGAATTGACTTTTAAAGTTCCTAAAAATTTAAAGGGCAGCTTAAGAAAATATCAAGAAGTTGGATTTAACTGGTTTAAAACTCTTGATTATCTTGGCTTTGGAGGAATACTAGGAGATGAAATGGGACTTGGAAAAACCTTTCAAACTATCGCCTTTTTGCTGTCTAACTTAGGAAAAAAGTCTTTGATCGTAGTCCCAACCTCCCTTGTATACAACTGGAAGCAGGAATTTGAAACCTTTGCACCGGATATGAAGGTTGCAACAGTAAACGGCAGCAAAGGGGAAAGAGAAGAGATACTTAAAAATATAAAAATTTACGATGCAGTTATAACCACTTACAATCTTTTAAAGCGTGACTTAAATTTATACAGCAGCATTGAATTTGACTACTGCATAATTGATGAAGCACAGTATATAAAAAATCCGCATTCACAAAATGCATTAACGGTTAAAAAGGTAAAATCCCAAAATAGATTTGCCCTGTCTGGAACTCCAATAGAAAATTCTGTTATGGAGCTTTGGTCTATATTTGATTTTTTGATGCCAGGATATTTATATGATGAAAAAAGATTCAGCGTCAGATACTACAAAAAGCTTAAAGAAGAACCAGAGGTCATTGAGGATTTAAATAGGCTCATAAAGCCATTTATATTAAGAAGAAAGAAAAAGGACGTTGTAAAAGAGCTTCCAGATAAAATAGAAAAGATAATGACAGTTGATATGGATGATAAGCAGAAGAAGGTTTATGCTACTTATGCCAAGCATGCAGTTAATTTAATTGAAAAGAAGGTTAAGGAAGAAGAATTTAAAAGCAGCAAGATAGAAATACTTGCTTATATAACAAAGCTTAGAGAAATTTGCCTTGACCCATCTGTTGTTATGGAAAATTATACAGGAACAAGTGCTAAAATTGAAGCACTCACGGAACTTCTACTTCACAGCATAGATGAAGGACACAGAGTGCTTATATTTTCACAGTTTACCTCTGTTCTTAAGAATATAGCTAAAAGAATAAAAGTAGAAAATCTTGATTACAGCTATCTCGATGGAAGTGTGCCATCAGAGAAGAGAATGGAAATGGTTAAAGCCTTTAATTCTGGGCAAAATTCTGTTTTTTTAATAAGCTTAAAAGCTGGGGGAACTGGACTTAACTTAACCTCTGCGGATGTAGTTGTGCATTTTGACCCTTGGTGGAATCCAGCTGTAGAAGATCAGGCAACAGATAGAGCACATAGGATAGGGCAAAAGAACGTAGTTGAAGTTATAAAATTAATTGCAAAGGGCACTATTGAAGAGAAAATTGTAATTTTGCAAAAGGAAAAGAAAAAGCTCGCAGAAAGCCTTTTAGGAGATGAGCTTTCTAATGGAGAGAACCTTTCAAGTTTAAATGAGGAAGAGATTTTGAAGTTGTTTAGATAATCATGTGATAAACTTATTTCACATTTATTGTACTACAGTGAATGCGAAGTAATAGTGCATAAGTAACAAGTTTAAAAAGCATTATTGCTTTGTATTATTTGCTGTATTTCTTATGTTTAATTAATTGTTTATTTGTGCAAATTATCTTAATATTCACAAATTAGAAACACATATATATTGACATACATATGTTGAAATGATATGCTTTTTTATAGATAATGGAAATTATTGTGAAAAATGAATAATTATAACGCTGAATTGTTTAAGCGGGAGAACCAAATTAGGGGTGAATCTTATCAAAATATGGTAAGTAGGGTTAATCTTTTCTACCCGAATCCGACAGCTAATCTCGTAAGCGTTGAAGGGAGGTTTTTGTATGTACAAAAATAAGACCATGTTCTTTTGCTGTACATGCAGTTAATAAGTTGTGGATACTTCTCTACAGCTTATTTTTATTAACATAATTATTATTTTAAAGGAGGAATTTTTATGATAAAAGTATGCTTGATTGGCATTGGAAAAACAGGAAAAGAAGTTGCACGCATGATAATGGAACAAGAAAATATGGAGCTTGTAGCAGCCATATGTAGTTTAGGAAGCTTAAAAAAACACAAAGATTTAGGACAATTAACAGGAAATGAAAAAATTGGAGTTAAAGTGGAAAGTGCAGATGATTTGGAAAATGTAATTTTAAAAACTAAACCAGATGTTGTAATAGATTTTTCTACTCCTAAAGCAACATTGGAAAATTTGGATATAGTGTCAAAAATGAAGGTTAATATGGTTATTGGTACTACAGGATTTTCAGAATTGGAGATAAAGAAGATAGAAAAAGTGGCTTCAATTAATAATACAGGAATAGTCTATGCTCCCAATATAACTCGAGGTGTAAATGTACTTATGATTCTAACAAAGCTAGCAACTATTTTATTGAATAACTATGATTTTCAAATTTCTGAAATTCACTATAAAAATAAAAAAGATATTCCGTCTGGTACAGCTATAAAAATAGCTAAGGAAATAGAAAACGGTTTAAATTATACAGGAAAAAATATTTCTGATAAAAATATACCTATAAATTCAGTTCGTGCTGGAGGCATAGTTGGAAAACATGAGGTGTTAATCGCTGGAGAATATGATAAACTTGTAATTTCTCATGAATCGTTTTCAAGAAAAGTTTTTGCATCAGGTGCACTTTATGCAGCTGATTTTATTAAAGATAAGTTAGGTTTTTATGAAATGAATGATGTTTTAAATTTATCAAAGGTTATAAAAGATTTATATATGGGCAATGATGAAGCAGCATTAGAAATGTAGTGTGATTTTAAAACTACAAAAAGCGTACGCAAATTTGTGTGCGTTTTTCATTTGTATGATTTTGTAATGAATATATTTAAATTAGAAGAAAAATCTATTTAAGTGATTTTAGAACTTTACATATATTGTCAACATCCTTATCACTTAATTTATCAAAATTGTCCAATTCTTCTTTAATGTTTTCTATAACTTGATACTTATAACTTTTGTTTCTATTTTTGGATAGGAAATAAGTTGATATTGTACCTGTAAGCATACTCAAAAAACCTATTCCAGTAATCATTAAAAATCCAGCAATAAGTTTTCCAGAAGTGGTTGAAGGAGATAAATCACCGTAGCCAACGGTAGTTATAGTTACAAAGCTTAACCAAAGAGCGTTACCAAGTGGTATCCCTTCAGACAAATGCATGCCTATTGTTCCTAAAAATAAAACAAAAATTGTTATAAAAATTATGTAACCAAAATTATTTGTTTTAATAAAGCTGTTTATATGAGATCTAAATTTTGCAAAAAAAACTATTGATCTAAAAATTTTAAGTATCTTAAAAATATCAGCGATTCTAAATGCTTGAAATATAGCCCCCAAAGGGATAATAGCTACTAAATCAATTATATTTTCTTTGAAAAATTTCTTTTTATTTTTGGAAAAATAGAGTCTTATAAAATAATCTAAAGCAAATATTATGAGAACTAAGTTATCTATCATATTAAAGCAGTAAACAATTTCTTTTGATAATTTTATAGAATAATCGAGTATAAGTATTACTGCCACAATAATTGATAAGAAAGCCATAGCTGTTTCATAAATTATAGTTAAATGTTTTTTATCCATAATGCCCATCAAAAACCACCCCTAGTAATATATATCGTAACATTTTTTTAAATATTTGTGTTAAAATGATGGTAAGAAAATAGAAAAATTACATACAAGCCTTAAATTAGGCTGAAATGTTTTTAGTAACATTTAATTTTTTTGAAGAGTACAGTGAAGGTTAATTTTCTGTTGACGCTTATTTATAAAGATGACTTAAAAATTAAAAAATAGCTAACATAAAATTTTCAGGAATTATTAAAAATAAAGGGAGCTGATTTTATTGAGAATACTCCACACTTCTGACTGGCACCTTGGTAAAAATTTAGAAGGGTGCAGTCGTATGGATGAGCAGGAAGCTTTTCTTAAGGATTTTGTTGAAATTGTACAGGAAAATAATATAGATATGGTGGTTATTGCAGGAGATATTTATGATAATTCAAACCCTCCTGCAAGAGCGGAGAAAATGTTTTATGATACACTAAAAAAAATATCAGCAAGTGGTGAAAGGACAACCCTTGTTATAGCTGGCAATCATGATAATCCAGAGAGACTTGTTGCAGCAGGGCCTCTTGCAAGAGATCATGGAATTATAATGGTTGGTACTCCAAAATCTGTAGTTTCTACTGGTGAGTATGGAAACTCAAGGGTTTTAGAAGCAGGAGAAGGATTTATTGAGATACAAATAAAAGATGAAAAGGCTGTAATTTTAACAGTGCCATATCCAAGTGAAAAGAGATTAAATGAGGTTTTGTACGGTGAAATGGATGAGGAAGAAGAAAAAGCTAAAACCTATGGAGATAGAATAAAGACGTTATTTGATAGGCTTGGTTCGAGATTTAAAGATGATACTATAAATCTTGTAGTGTCACATCTTTTTACTATGGGCAGCGAAGAAGCAGGCTCAGAGAGAAATGTTCAACTTGGTGGAAGTTTTATTGTAGATGGAGGTTGCTTTCCAGAAAAGGCGCAGTATATTGCACTTGGACATGTACATAAACCTCAGTTAGTACCAGGGACAAGTAAAAGGGCTAGGTATTCTGGTTCGCCGCTTCAATACAACAAGAAGGAAATTAATTTTAAAAAGAAATGTTTTATTGTGGATGTAAAAGCTCATGAAGAGTGCAAAATTGAAGAAGTTGAATTTAAAGTTTATAAACCAATAGAAGTTTGGAAGTGTGAAAGCATAGAGGCAGCCATTGAAAAGTGCGAAGAAAATAAGGATAAGGACTGCTGGGTATATCTTGAGATAACAACGGATAGGTACATAGGAGAAGATGAAATAAAAAAAATGAAAAGCGCTAAAAAGGATATACTTGAAATCATGCCTAAAATTGTAGGAAAAGATGATGAAAAGTTTGATGTAAACAGTTTTTCGGAAAAGTCCTTTAAAGACATATTTAAAGAATTTTATTTAAAAGAAAGAAAAGTTGAGCCACAGGAAGAGGTGGTGGATTTGCTTTTATCCATTGTATCTGATAAGGAGGGGGAAAATGAAGCCAATTAGACTTAAAATAAAAGGATTAAATAGTTTTATAGAAACTCAAGAAATTGATTTTGAAAAGCTTACTAAGAGAGGACTTTTTGGTATATTTGGACCTACTGGAAGTGGAAAATCCTCAATTTTAGATGGAATCACCCTTGCACTTTATGGGGAAGTGGCAAGAAAAAGTTCAAATTATATGAACACTAATTGCAGCAGTTTAAATGTAAGCTATGAGTTTCAAATATCAGGCAGTGAAGTGAAAAGGTATTTAGTAGACAGAGAATTTAGAAGAGATAACAGAACGGGAAGTGTAAGAAGCAAGTCTGCAAAAATAGTGGATATAACGGATGGAGCTGAAAACATACTTGAAGAGGGCGCAAAGCTTGTAACTGAAAAATGTGAGGAGATAATAGGGCTTAAGCTGGAGGATTTTACAAGAACTGTAGTGCTGCCGCAGGGAAAATTCAGCGAGTTTTTAAAACTAGAGGGAAAAGACAGAAGAAACATGCTTGAAAGGTTATTCAATCTTCAAAAGTATGGTGATGAACTATCATATAAGCTTTTATCAAAAATAAAAGAGGAAAGACAAAAATCAAATATACTTGAGGGACAGCTTAAAGGTTATGAGGATATAAGCGAAGAAAAGCTTGAGGAAGTTAATAAAAATCTTTTAGAAAGTAAAGAAAACTGTGAAGTTTATAAAAAGGAACTTAAGGCTGCGGAAGAAAAGTTTAATGAAGCTAAGGAATTGTGGCAGCTTCAAGATGAATTTAAGGTTAGTGCTTTAAAACAGGAAGAGCTTAAAAAGAAAGAACCAGAAATTGAGGAAAAACAAATTAAGGTTATTAAAGGCGAGAGTGCACTTAAGGTAAAACCTTACATTGATAGTTATGAGAAGACTATTCAGGATATAAAAAATTCAAACATTAAACTTGAAAGTTTAAAAAATAGAATAATAGCTATAAAAGAAAATAAGCAAAAAATAAGTGAAAGCTTTAATTACATAAGTGAAAAAAAGGATAGGGAATTACCAGAATTAAGCGTAAAAAAGCAGAAGGTTATTGATGCCATAGCCGAAAAAAACATATTGGATAGATTATTAAATGAAAAAATCGTCTTGGAAAATGAAGCTAAGAGTCTTGAAGTAGCAGCACAAAAGACAGAAAAGGATATTGATGACAATAAAGCTGCTATGGATAAAACAGCTAGTACTATTGGCAGAGGAGAAAAAAAGCTAGAGGAATTAAAGATTTCAGAGGACTACAAGAAAAAGGTTAATGAAGGCATAGTTATTTTAAATGATTATAAAAATAGTTTTAAGAGAAAAAGTAGTTTGGTTAAGGACATTGAAACTGTTAAGCTTACTATAGAAGCTTCAAATAAAAAATCTGAAATTTTATCTAAAGGCATTAAAGAAAAGGATGAAGCTTTAAATGTTATAAAAGCTAAGTTAGAAAAGATAAATGAAAATTGCCCGGGAAATCAAGATACACTTTTAAACCTTCAAAAGAAGCTAGCAGATGCAAAAGATAAGTGGGGCAAGTATGAGGAGTATACTAAAGCTCTAACTAGATGTAATGAAAATATAAATTTGTCTAAAGAAAAGTGCGTCAAATTCGATGTGGAAAAAGAAATTATAAAAAATAATATAAAAGAAATTGAAGAATATGTACGTAAAATTGAAACTGAAAATTTAGCACAAACTTTAAGAAAAAATTTAATTGAGGGTGAGCCTTGTCCTGTATGCGGAGCTGTCCATCATATTACGGAAAATATAGAGATTGTTGATTTAGATAAGCTTGAAGAATTTAAGAGTAATTTAGAAAAGAGTAAGTTAAAATATGAAAACTTAAATTCGGAGATTATAAATCTTCAGGCTAATACTAAACTTGAAGAAAATAATTTAGAAGAATATAAAAACAAAATTAATTTACTAGGAGAGGAATTTAAAGCTTATTCAATATCTGAGCTTGAAAGTGAATTTGAAAAATTAAAAGCCAACTTAGAAAAATTCAATACAGAAAAAACAGAACTTGAAGGCAAATTAAATTCATTAAATGAGGAAAAGAATTCCTTTGAAATTGAGTACAGCAAAGAAGTGACCATTAAAAGTCAAAGTGATGTTCAATTAGAAAAATTAAAGTGTGAACTTGAAACAGTAAGTAAAGAGGTAGAGGAAATTCAAACAAAACTTCAGCTTTTAAAGGATGAGCTTAATATTGAGGATTTTAATGAGAAAAATAAAGAAATTCTTGAGAAAGAAAATGAAAGAGCAAAGGTTGAAGATGTCTTAAAGAAGCTTAGAAATAATCTTAATTTGATGCAGGAAAAAAAGGAACTCTTAAATGAGAATCTAGGAAAGCTAAAAGAAAAATTAAGTGAAAATAAAACCGCTGTTTTGGAAAGAAATAAAAATATAGAAGAAAAACAGACAAGTATAATAAGCAAGGTTGGAAATGAAACAAACCTAGAAGGACTTCAGGTACAAGTAGCTGAACAAATAAAGTCAATAACTGAAAATTATAAGGCTGTAGAAAAGCAAAAAAATGAAATAGAGCAGCAGTATAATGAATGTAATAATGATATAGTATCTGTCCAAAGCAACATTACAAATTTAACAGGTAGAAGTTTAAATGACAAAGAAAATCTTGATAAAGTGCTTGCAGAGGAAGAATTCAAAGATGTACTTGAGGTTAAGAATAGCCTTATTGTAAAAACTGATATTGAAAAGCTTAAATTGGAAATTGATGAATATAAGAATTCTATTTTAAAGTTATCAGGTGCTTTGGAAAATCTAAAAAGTAAGATAAACGGAAGAAATTTAACAGAGGAAGCTTGGCTTGAAATACAAGGTGCAAGGCTTGAAAAAGAAAATAAGTTAAAAGAGTTTGAAGCTGCTGCGGTTAAACTTGAAGAGGAAGTTAAAAGGATAAATGAAAAGCTGACAGAATTAAAGGAGCTTGTCAAAAAAAGGCAGGAGCTTGACCACAAATTAAGCCTTTTAGATGATCTTGAAAAGCTATTTAAAGGAAAGAAGTTTGTTGAGTTTGTGGCTGCAAATCAGCTTAAATATATATCAATAGAAGCAGGCAAGAGGCTTGAGGAAATTACCTCTGGAAACTACGGCTTAGAAGTTGATGACAACGGAAAGTTCTTAATAAGAGATTATAAAAACGGTGGAGCGGAAAGAGATGCATCTACGTTATCTGGCGGCGAGACCTTTGTAACTTCACTAGCCTTAGCTTTAGCACTGTCTGCTCAAATACAGCTTAAAGGAACTGCACCACTAGAACTATTTTTCCTTGATGAAGGGTTTGGAACTCTTGATGATAACTTACTTGAGGTTGTAATGGATTCTTTGGAGAAAATTCACAATGACAAGCTGTCTATAGGTTTGATAAGTCATCTTGAAACAATAAAAGAGAGAATGCCAGTAAAGCTTATTGTAAGCCCGGCTGAAGCAGGAATGGGAGGAAGTAAGGTTAGGATAGAGACAAACTAAATTGGAAACAATTTTTATAACAATAGTATAAATGTATTGTAAAAATACAACAACAATAATAATATTATTATAAGCAATGAATAAGACAATTTTAATTTTTTAAAATAAAAACAGGATGCTTATAGTACCCTGCAATATACAATTCAGTTGCTATAGTCAACTGGTAAAGCTAATTCAATAAAAAATAGCCCTGACCAATGCAAGCGGTGGGCTATTTTTTTATATTTTTAATTAGTACGATAACTAAGTTTATTAATACTACCAAAAAAGATAGAGCAGTAAAAAATAACATATGAGGAGTATTATGCATTGAAATTGGAAAAGATATTTGAGTACTAAAGATAAAATACCTTGAAACTTGAAATTTATTTGTACCAAAATGCCGGCTTCTGGGCATTTTGGTGCACATGAATTTCAATAGTTGAAGCATTTTATCTATATTAATACCAAAAGGAAGATATATTATGTATGAAGAATATATTTTAACATTATTGCAGCTTCCCAGTGTGGGCAAAAGAACTGTTAGTAAAATTTTATCATATACAAATTACATACCAACTAATATAGAAGAAATAAGAGAAGTATTTGAAAAGTCTAAATGGCACATGAAAAAATTAAAAATACCTGAATCTTATGAAGTTTATAAGGCTATGGAATCAGCATATACAATTAAAAAGCAGTGCAAAGAAAGAGATATAAAAATAATAACAACTTTAAATAAAGGCTTTCCAGAAAAGTTAAAAGTAATTAAAAATCCACCGGTGATTTTATTTTACAAGGGTAATTTTGAATGCATAAAGGAAGATAAAGCAGTAGCTATTATAGGCAACAGGATGCCTACAGGGCATGGAAGAAAAGTAGCAGAAAAGCTTGGATATATATTTGGAAAAGAAGGCTTTGTAATAGTTACAGGTCTGGCATTAGGGTGTGACGAATATGCCCATATAGGAGGTTTAAAGGCTAAAGGTAGAAATGCAGCAGCATTACCTTGCAGCTTAGATAATATTTATCCGAAGCAAAACAAGAAGCTTGCACAAGAGATATTAAATAATGATGGATGCCTTATAAGTGAATATACTTTAGGCACAGAACCTTTTAAAGGGAGCTTTATAGAAAGAGATAGACTTCAAAGCGCTTTAAGCAAGGTAGTAATAGTAGTGGAAACTAAAGAGAATGGTGGCACTATGCACACAGCAAATTTTGCATTAGAACAAAATAAAAAACTTTATTGCTATGTACCTCCAAAACAGTATTTGGAGACTACGCAAACAGAGGGCAATAGGAATCTGCTGATTTACAAAAAAGCCTTTCCACTTAGGAATGAAGAAGATATTGAAGATATAAAAAAGGTAACTAAGGATAATACTATTCAAATTAATAGAACTGATATTTTAGAGAAAGCACAACAAATTAGTATCCAGTTTTAAAGCTACAGATATAAATAGTTATATATAATTTAATATTATTACTTAATTAAAGATGAAAGCGGCAAAAATCTTACAACTTAATACTGACTTTATTTTTAGGATATGATTTATAATAATTTAATGGAGTGCAAAGGTTCACACCTAAAATTCCGTAGGTACGGAGGAATTTTTTCCTTGTACCACCGTGGGAGCGAAGTGACAATGCTGAAGGAACAGTTTAAAAAAATCCTAATAAATCTTTTGAGCCTTAGATTTATAGAGTTTTTTTAACGCGACGAAGCATTGTTATTAGCGATTGTCAATCTTTTCAGGGTACATATCATGATAAAACAGTCTCTTTTCCGCCATCTTTTCCCACTTAGTGCCTTCCATACCATAATTAGCATAAGGGTCAATGGAAATTCCACCTCTAGGTTTAAATTTTCCTTGAACTTCTATATATCTAGGGTTCATAAGTTTAATTAAATCCTTCATTATTATGTTTACACAGTCTTCGTGAAAATCTCCGTGGTTTCTAAAGCTGAATAGATAAAGCTTTAATGATTTACTTTCAACCATTATTTTATCAGGAACATAGGATATATAAATATCACCAAAATCAGGCTGACCTGTTATTGGACACAAAGTTGTAAATTCAGGACAATTGAATTTTACAAAATAGTCATTGTCAGGATGTTTGTTCACAAAAGTCTCCAATATTTCTGGTGCATAATTGTAATTGTATTTTGTACCTTGGTTTCCAAGAAGGGTTATTCCCTCTTTTTCTTTTTCATTTCTACCTTCCATATAAAAATCTCCTATCTATTTAAGTTTTGTTTTGAGCTGCTTTAATAAAATAACTCCTAAAATTGCTGGTATAATTTGACCAATACATAAGCTTACTGCAAGCACTGTATAAGGAATGTTAAGTGTAAAGGAAAGCCAAATTGGAACTAAAAGACCAGGTCCTAAAATTATAGGAATTACTATAAACCAATCATTCATTTTTAATTTTTTAATAGCATATACAATGCTGCTGGTTATTATACCAACAAGACAGCCACCAACTATATCGTAAATTCCCATACCGCCCATAATGGTATTAGATATTAGGTTTGCGATTCCTAGTGGAATTATTAAAAATGGTGCCATAGCACTAAGTGAGTACATAGATGTAGCTAATCTTATTTGATATTGACCAAAAGAAAAGCCTTGAGTGAAATACATAATAACTGTATAAATAGCTATTACAAGTCCAGAAAATACTATCTTTTTAGTTGAAGAAAAATTTTTGGTTGACATTTTTGCCTCCTAAGCACCTTCAGCATCATCCTATACACAAAAAAGGCAAATAAAAAAAGCGCATAAGCGCTCTAATAGACAGAATAATTTATTTTGTCTTTAGGCCCTAGTTTTGTTTATAGACAGGATGGTACGAATGAACTGTCTTTATTTAATTAATCATCTCAAACATTATATTATAAATCTAAAATAAATGCAAACATACGCGGGGTTTGGGCGTGAGCCCATTATCCTTCTATAACCATAAGCAATTACTTTTTTAGCAATGAGTTGAAATGAAGAGTAAATAAAAAAGTAAGGCCGCGGGGTTTGGGCGTGAGCCAATTATCCTTCTATAACCATAAGCAATTACTTTTTTAGCAATGAGTTGAAATGAAGAGTAAATAGAAAAGTAAGGCCGCGGGGTTTGGGCGTGAGCCCATTATCCTTCTATAACTGTAGCTTTAATTAATATAATAAGTTGATTTTCATTTTTTAAAGTGTTATGCTAAAAAATGTGTTATCATTTTGTTATTGATTTGTTATCAATTTGTTATTAATTATGTAATCTTTAATTCATAAATATACAATAAAATAATATTTATATACTGTTTGCGGTTTAAATTAATGTAATAGAAATTAGGTGTTTACTTTGCTATTTAATTCATTGGAATTTTTAATATTTTTTGTAATAGTTACTGCTATTTATTACATAATACCATATAAGCTAAGGTGGATATGGATTCTTATATCAAGTTATTACTTTTATATTCAAACTTCTCATCCTAGGTACATTATAATACTTTTAATGATTACAGTAATTAGCTATCTAAGTGGATTACTAATTGAAATGACAAATAAAAAACATAGTGAAAAAATAAAGAAAAGTATTTTAATAGGAAGTATTTTATGTAATATAGGGTTATTATTTTTGTTTAAATATTTTGATTTTTTTACGGATGTCATACAAGGAATTCTAGCTATAGTTAATATTAAAATGAATATCCCTAAATTAGGGCTTGCTCTACCTGTTGGTATATCATTTTATACCTTTGAGGCAGTAGGATACATTATAGATGTGTATAGAGGCAACATAAAAGCGGAAAAAAATTTACCAAAGTATGCTTTATTTATAGCTTTTTTTCCTCAATTGCTTGCAGGACCTATAGAAAGGGCCAAGCATATGCTTGATCAGTTTCAAATAAAGCATTCTTTTAATTATGAAAAAATAAAAAGTGGATTGCTATTGATTCTATGGGGGCTTTTTGAAAAATTAGTAGTAGCAGATAGGTTAAGTAAGCTAGTAGATACGGTGTTTTCAAATCCAGATAGCTATAGAGGATTTTATGTAGTTATTGCATCTATATTTTTTACTTTTCAAATTTATTGCGATTTTTCAGGATATTCAGATATGGCAGTGGGAGTAGCAAGAGTCCTAGGAATTGAACTTACGAAAAATTTTCAAAGACCATATTTTTCAAGGTCTATAAGGGGATTTTGGAGAAGATGGCATATTACACTTTGTTCATGGTTTAAAGATTATCTTTATATACCACTTGGGGGAAATAGGTGCAGTAAAATAAAAAACTATAGAAATATTATGATTGTATTTATTGTCAGTGGATTATGGCATGGAGCTGCTTTGAATTTTATAGTTTGGGGCACTTTGCATGGGGCTTATCAGGTTATAGAAAAGGTTATGGAACCACTTGGTAAAAAAGTCATTAAGAAATTTAAAATTAATACAGAGGCTTTTGGATATAAATTTTATCAAGTTATAAGAACCTTTATACTTGTAGACTTTGCATGGATATTTTTTAAGGCAAATTCTCTCTCAGCTGCTTTTAAATTAATAAATAATATGTTCTATTTTAATCCTTGGGTACTTAGAGATGGATCTATTTATAATTTGGGTCTTACAGATAAGGAATTTGGTATTTCTATATTAGGCATAGTAATAATTCTGGTGGTTAATTTATTGCAGAGAAAAAATAACTTATATTGGTGGTTACAAAGTAAAAATATGGCAGCTAGATGGTCGGTATATTTAGCAGCTGCATTAATTATAATTATATTTGGTGTCTATGGGCCTGAATATAATCCTCAGCAGTTTATTTATTTTCAATTTTAGGAGGAATATCTGTGGCTAAAAAGGTAATAATGAAAGGGTTAACTTTTGTTATCATATTAATTTTCATAATGATACTTATAAATTCTATATTTGTTGTAAAGACAAGTCAGCGGGGTAAACTAATTGATGGCTTGTATAAATACACTAAGGATAATTATGATGTGGTGTTAATGGGATCAAGTCATATGAATGGTGGTATTGATCCAAATGTTTTGTGGAACAAATATGGAATAACAAGTTATAATTATGCAACAGGTGGTCAGCCTATAGATGTTACATATTATTTACTAAAAGAGGTTTTAAAGACTCATAAAAATCCTATAGTTGTAGTTGATCTTTATTATTTGGGGTTGACGGATGAGTATGGTGATGAAGGATATATAAGAAATGTACTTGATAATATGAAAATTTCCTTTAATAAACTCCAGGCTATCCAAAATTGCATACCGCTTAAAACTAGAATAAGCTACATATTTCCTATTCTTGAATACCACGAAAGATGGAAGGAATTAAATTCAGAGGATATAAATTATGATCCCTCAAAATATTATTATGAAAAGGGGTTTGAAGCAGGAACAACCCAATATGGTAAGGATAATTCAAAGGTTACGAAAACCTCTGAAACATCGGAAATACCAAAAAAAACAGGAGAATATTTAAATAAAATCATTGATTTATCTAAAACGCAGGGCTTTAAATTGGTTTTTATTGATACTCCTTATGATTATACAAGTGTAAAGGAAATGAAAAATTGGGTAAAAAATCCCCAGAAGATGTTTAATAAAGTAAAGGAAATTGCTAAAAAAAATAAAATTCCTGTTATAGATTACAATGATAAGGATAAGTTAAAGGCAATAAAGTTTGATTTTAAAAAGGATATGAATAATTCTAGTCATCTGAATGTATGGGGTGCTTATAAGGTTACTGAAGATTTTGGAGAATTTCTAAAGCAAAACTTTAAACTTACGGATCATCGTAAGGATAGTGAATATAATCAGTGGAACTTGGATTACAAGAAATCACAGGCAGCTTCTATTTCTAATAATGAAGATAAAAAATGAGTTACAGTTAAGCAATTGTAACTCATTTTTTTAGAATTAGAATATTATTTTTTTACCGTCTTTATAAACCTCGACTACATTCATTAAAGTATCAATGTTGAGAAGAGGATCTTCATTTAATACGATAAAATCAGCTATTTTTCCAGCTTCAAGGGTACCAAAATCCTTGTCAACACCTAGAAGCTCTGCAGCGGTTTTTGTTGAGGCAACTATTGCTTCCATAGGAGTTAATCCAGCTTTAACCATTAAATTTAATTCAAAAGCAGTTTTTTCTGGTCCATTGAATGGAGTGCTTCCATCTGTTCCCATGGCGATTTTAACACCAGCAGCTTTTGCTTTTTGAAAGCTTTTTATATGATCTTCAATAACTCGTTTTGATTTTTCTACCATGTAAGCTGGTATGCCAGCTTCTATTCCATTTTCAACAATAAAATAAGGTGCATTTAAAGTAGGAACAAGGTATGTACCTCTTTGAAGCATAAGTTCAATAATTTCATCAGTTAAATAAATTCCATGCTCTACAGAATCAATTCCAGCTAGCACAGCATTTTTTATTCCTGTAGCACCTTGAGCATGGGTTGAAGTTTTTTTACCAACTTTATGAGCCTCTATAACAGCAGCTTCGATTTCATCTTGGTTAAGCTGTGGAGAGCCTGGTTCTACCCCAGGAGTCATAACACCACCTGTTGCCATTATTTTTAGAAAATCAGCACCGGCTCTAAGTTGTTCTCTTGCAGCTTTTCTTACTTCGTCTACGCCATCACATTCTCTTCCCATTTGCCATCCATGTCCACCTGTCATAGTTAATGGCTTACCACTTGCAAGTATTCTTGTACCCTCTATAAGGCCGCTGTTAACAGCATCTCTAATGTCTATGTTTATAAAATTTGGAGCTCCCATATCTTTTACAAATGTAACTCCGGCTTTTAAATATTTTTTAGCATTTGCAGCAGCATGAAAGGCTATTGTAGCATCAGACTGTTTCTGAGCAAATGGATCACCAACTGGTTCCATAGTTATATGTACATGACAGTTAATCATTCCTGGCATTATAGTTTTTCCAGATAAATCAACAATTGTTGTATCACTTTTTAATTGGAATTTATCAGCAGAACCTATCTCTTTTATCTTATTATCTTCTAAAAGTAAACCTGAATTTTCTATTACAGCATTTCCAGTTCCAGATATAAGTTTAGCACCTTTAAAAAAAATATTTTTACTCATATTTTTGCCCCCTAGTTATATAATATATTGTAAAATAATTTGTCGAATTTTAAATGAATTGGTTGTGTAATTGTGAATTGATTGAGAAATTATTAATTATTATAATAATAGCATAAAATTTTTTTATGTACAATCATACATTTTGTTTATTTTATAGATTTATAGGAATAATAAATTTATAAACTTTTAGGGAGCATGGTTATGGAAGAAAATTATAAGAATCTCAAAATTGCACAAAGAGGTGCAAGTATTAGTCTAATAGTGTATGTAATTTTGTCAGCTTTAAAATTATTTATAGGTTATTTGACTAGCTCAAAAGCACTTACTGCTGATGGACTAAATAACTCAACAGATATAATATCTTCTCTAGCTATAATAATAGGACTTAAGATAGCTAGGAAACCTGCAGATGAAGATCATGCTTACGGTCACTTAAGAGCAGAAACTATAGCGGCACTTGTGGCAGCAATTATAATGATAGCGGTTGGCATTGAGGTAATTTATACTGGAATTTATTCAGCCGTTTTTTTTAGAGCTAAGGCACCTGATATACTTTCAGCAATTATCGCCATTGTTTGTGCTGCAGCTATATATTTAGTTTATGTATACAATAGAAAAACTGCAGTTAAAATAAATAGTCAGGCTTTAATGGCGGCAGCAAAGGATAATCTTTCGGATGCACTTGTAAGCATTGGAGCTGCAGTTGGCATAATAGCATCGCAATTTGGTTTTCCATGGATAGATCCAGCTGCATCAATAATTGTAGGAATTTTAATATGTAAAACTGGGTATGAAATTTTTAAGGAATCTGTACACAGCCTAACAGATGGTTTTGAAAAAAATAAACTTGATGAGATGATTAAAAGTATAAATTCTATTAAAGAGGTTAAAAACATTAGAGATATAAAAGCTAGAGTTCATGGAAATAATATTTTAACGGATATTGTAATAGCTGTTGACCCAAAACTAACAGTTAGTGAAAGTCATAAGACAACAGAGGAGGTAGAAAGAATACTTAAAAGAGATTTTAACATAAGGCATGCAATAGTTCATGTGGAACCGGAAGAAGAAAATAAAAAGTGACAAGTTACAAAAATTATTATAGGCTTGCCACTTTTATTTTTAGTTTTATTTGTATACTGGAATATCAAAAGTCAATTTTGCGTTTGGACAAAGGTCATATAGTGATTTTAAGTTATAGATTTCGTTAAAAGCCCATCGTACGTCTGTTGCGTATTGATGCCATAAAGTATTTGGATTCCATCTCATTTTATACAGCGTGTTTTGATCGTAGTTAGAGTTATTAATGTAGAAAGTTGCTACAAATTTAGCGCCACCTTTAATTGCATCATCAATCGAAAACCAACCTTCGCTATAAGCACGCTGTGCTCCGGCATTAATAGGATCTGCGTCAACAGCACCTATTCCAAATAAGTTGTATACTGTTTTCCCATTTAAAGTTATACCTGTTGCAAGCTGAGAAGTTCCATTGCCAGTCTCTTCTAAAGCATGACAAACTAGATATATTGGACTTATGTTGTTGTCTTTAGCAGCTTGTAGAAAAACATCTCCTTTATTTTCGAGAAGACCTTTACCCTTTAATGCACTGTTTAGTACGTCTGCTGTTATTCCATCACAATAATTAAGTCTTAAAAATTGATACTTGCCGTAATCATCGTATATGTAGTTAGATGGATCTAGATATTTAAGAATATCATCGCTGCTGGCTGATTCCCAAGTTCCGGATGAGGTTTGAGTCATTGGGCTATCCTTTGCTTCCATATCTAAAACTTGCTGCAAAGTATAGTTGTAATTTGTTTGTACATATTGAATATTAGAGGAAGGAGCACTTCCTTGAACATCCACAGTAAGATAATAATAATTATCATATTTACCTAAGTTGCCTGTATCTGTAATCATTCCATCAGTGCCATCAGCTTTTACTAAAACTAATATTTTATATTCTCCAGCTTTAAAAGGTGGATTAATAGAAAGCTTATAAACAATATTACCAGCTACTGCTGCAATGTATCCATTTGTAGCATCAGTCCAATTAACACCTGAATCAGAGGAGATAAATACTCTATACTGAGCTTTCGGCAGTTGAGGGGAACTTACATTAAGTATTAAAGGATCGCCCTCTTTTAGATTTAATGAGGTATTTTGAACATTTATTGTGGGTAGTACTTGTCTTTCGAGTTCGGAGTAATCGTCATAATATCCCAAATTATCACTGCTTATAACTCCTTGAGTTCCAGCTTTTTTTACACATACAGAAATTTTAAATTTACCATAGGAGAACTTTTTATTTATGTTAATAGTATAATATTTATTTCCATCAACAGGTGAGGAGTACCCATTAGATACATCTTCATATGTATTATTTTCTGTGTTGTTTACAAAAACTCTATATTGTACCTTTTCGTCTGTATTAGCTAGTACTTTTATTGAAGTACCTTGATCTAAAGTTAAATCGTCAACTTGCAAATCTTTAATTTTTACTGAGCTTGAAGGTGGATTAATATACTGACTTAAACAGTAATAATCGCTGTAGTCATCAGTATTACTATCGGATAGGTTTTTTAGATACAATCCTATTGAATAGTTTCCAGGGTCACTTAATTTACCAAGGTTAATATTAAACGGAGAAGAACCGTCAACAGGTGTAGAATACCCGTTGGTTTTATAAACCCAGTCACTTGAGCCTTCCTTTTTAGTAAGTACCTTATACTCAATTTTTCCATTTATACTAGCATCAACATTTATGTTAACATCATCATTTGTAGAAAGCGTAGAAGAATTATTTATAGTGACATTAGGTATTACGTTTTCATCAAAATAGTAACAATCATCATAGTTTCCAAGATCAGAGTTGTTATTAACTCCAGTTGTCCCAGATTTTTTTGCAAGAACAGCAATTTTGTATTTTCCTGTGGATAAGCTATTAACGCTTGCAGTATAGGTCTTATTTCCTGGTGTCGGAGAAGAATAGCCATTAAATAGCTCGGTCCATTTCTTTTGGGAATCTGAATAAATAAAGAAATTATATTGGACATCGGAATCTGTATTTGAAATAGCACTTATATTTAAAGTACTGCCTTTAGTTAGTACATTATTGTTTGTGGTTACAGATGTGATTTTTACAGTTTGTCCATTATCACTTTGAGAGGTTTCACTAGTTGTAGCTGCATATATTTTTTGGTTATATGTTATTAAAAAAAAAGTTATAATAATTAATAGGCTTGTTCTTATTATTTTATGTACAATATTAGTTTTTGAATAAGTTGCTGAATTTTTATAAATCAACATAAAAATCTCTCCTTAATAAAATAAAAGTTAAACTTTACAACATATAGTATAACACAGCGTAAACATAGATTCATGTCAAAAGGTTGTAAAAAATTTAAATTGAAGTATATAATTTTTTTATAAAATTGAAGTGTTTTTTATTTGTGCATCGTTATAGTAAGTGTAAGGATAAAAAAGGCGGTGATAATCATTGAAAAAGAGCAGTTTGCAAACTATATAAAAAAATATGAACGGTTAATTATTACTATTTGTTTATCCTTCACTAAAAATTACTTTGATGCTGAAGATTTAGCTCAGCAAACCTTTTTGGCAGCTTATAAAAATTATGAAAAGTTTGATGGTGAAAATTTTAAAGCATGGATTACTAAGATTGCTGCAAATAAATGTAAGGATTTTCTTAAGAGTCCTGCAAGAGCAATACATAGTTTATCTGATAGTGATTGCGAGTGTCTAGAAGCTTATGATGATTTGCCAGAGGATATTGTTATAAAGAAGTATGATACAGACAAGATAAGTAACTTGTGTAATAAGCTAAAAGAACCTTACAAAACAGTGGCACTTAATTATTTTTGTGGCAATATTAAGTTGTCCGATATGTCTAAAAATACAGGTAAAAGCTTAAAAACTCTTCAAACGCAGCTTTATAGGGCAAAAAAAATGCTCAAAGCTTTATGGAAGGAGGAAGTTATATGAAAAGTACATTATTTGATGAAAAAGGTCATTTAAGTAAAACGGCTATAGAAGAATTAAAGATGGGAAATTTAAGCGATGATGATATGATTTTGGCGTCTGAACATATTTCCAGTTGTGAAAAATGTGCAGATTGTTTTGCAAATAGCTTTGATGATAATGAACTTGTAGATGCTCCTCTAGGTTTTGAAGAGGAAATTCAAAGTAAAATAGAAAAAAGTAAACGAGTTAGAAGGGATTTTATGTTTTATTCATTTAAAGTTGTAATTGCAGCTTGTGTTGCAATTATAATTACTTTTTCAAATGTAGTTAGCTTTACTAGTAATAAGCAAATAAAAAGATATATGAATACTTCAAGCTTAAATGTAGTGAGTTCAATTAACAGTAAACTTATTGATTTTTCTCAGAAAGTAATTAATATGGAGGTTTTTAAACATGCAAAATAGAAAAAGTAGATTTTTAGCCTTTGTTTTTTCCTTTTTTCCAGGAGCGGGCCATATGTATCTAGGATTTATGAAAATGGGATTGTCACTTATGGCTGAATTTTTATTTGTGGTATTTATTGCAAATGTTTTACACATAGGGCCCATTCTTTATATTTCGCTTTTAATTTGGTGCTATGCATTCTTTGACTGTCTAAACAAATGCCATTTAAGTGATGATGAACTCTTTAATATTGAGGATCGATATCTATTAAATAGTAATGACATATTTAAGTTTGATAATAATATACTTAATAAAAGAAAATTGATATTAGGAATAGTGATTCTAGTTTTGGGTATTTATGCGTTATGGAATACCTTTATGAATATTTTGCAGGAAATAATACCACAAGAAATATTTGATTTTATTTCTAACACATCAAGGACTATTCCACAAATATTGATAAGTGTTGTAATAATTATTGTAGGAATAAAACTTATCATAGGTAAGAAAAGGGAGAGCGATAATGATGACTAGAAAACATATTCAAATATGATGTAGGAGCTATAATTTTGTTAATGCTATTAAGTTTTTTTGCAATGGGAATGGCATTTATGCAATTTGCTATAGAACATTCTAAACAATTTAGAACAGTAATTAACTTTTAATAAGTAAAATTTAAATTTATATATTAAAGAACGTACTACAATTTTTATGTAGTACGTTCTTTAATATATAATAACAATATATGTAATTAATTTAAATTAATAAAATTATTTTAATAAAAAAATAAACGAAAAATATTTTTAATTAGTCGAAAAAAGTAAATATATTGATTTTTATATCGATAATAATTGTATAGTTAAGCACTAAAATAAATTGTTTACTTAATAGGAGGACAAAATTATGAAGATAAAGAATCTAAGGCTAAGAAGTATTAGAAGTAAGTTAATTATTAGTTTACTCGCCATTTGTGTAATACCATTATGTATATCTGGCTATAGTTCATGGTTTCAGGCAAAATCAATACTTGAAAATAAATTACAAGTAACGAGTAGTCAAACACTTTTAGCAGTAAACAATGGTTTGTCGGATTATTTTAAAGGATATTATCACATGGTTTCGGTAATTTCAGCTAATGACGATTTTATTAGTATTGATAAAAGCGATGATGCTAATGAAATAGTGGATATTTTAAAGGGAGTTAAAGAAAGTGATGGAGAAATATTTAGTGCATACTATGGAACGGAAAGTGGAAAGTTTCAAATATATCCAATTCAAAAGATGCCAGAAGGATTTAATGCTAAAGAAAGACCATGGTATAAATTAGCCTTAGAGAATAAGGGGAAAGTTGTGATAACAGAACCTTTTAAGGATGCTAAAACGGGTAAAAGAGTTGTATCCTTAGCAAAAGCTGTAGAAAATGATGGTGCTGTAATTGGTGTAACAGCAATAAACGTTTCTTTAGATACACTCGTGAAAAATTTATCTTCTAAAAAAATTGGAACAGCTGGATACATATTTATTTCCAATGCATCTGGAATTATGATAGCACATCCCAAAACTGATTTAATTGGAACGGATACAGCGGCAAAATTATCATTTTGGAATAAAGCGAAAAATGAAAAGAGTGGATTTGTTCAGTATAAATACAATGGAATTAAAAAGTTTGCAGTATATCAAACAAATAACACTACTGGTTGGAAATTAGTGGCCACATTAAGCTATGAAGAATTATCTAAAGATACGAATTCAATACTAAAATTTGTATTATTAACAATACTAATCATAGGTCTAATTTCTGTGTTAGTATCTATGCTTTTAAGTAAAGGTATGTCAAATAATATTAAAGGTTTAAAGGAGGTATTTGCAAAAGCTTCAAATGGTGATTTAACGGTTTCAGCAGTTTCGACAACAGAAGATGAATTTAAAGATTTGGCAGATTCCTTTAATCTTATGATTGATAATATTTCTACACTTATGAATAATGTTACGGAATCCGCTGATGTGGTATTTAATACTTCTGTTAATTTGGCAAATATGTCAGAGGAAGTTACAGCATCTATGGGAGAAGTAGCAAAGGCTGTTGAAGAAGTTTCACAAGGGTCCTCAAGTCAAGCTGAAAATGCACAAAAAGGTGCATTGGAAATGAATGAACTTTCTAATAAATTAGATGGAATTAGTGTAAGTTCAAATGAAATGAATAAGCTTTCTTCTGGTACTAAGAATTTAAGTACTAAAGGATTAACTATGATAAAGGTGTTAATTGAAAAGTCTACTAAAAATAAGGATGCGACAATTAAAGTGAATGATATAGTAAAGGATATGAATGATAGTACAAAGCAAATAAATATTATATCGGAGACTATATCAGATATAACAGAGCAAACTAATTTGTTAGCTTTAAATGCAAGTATAGAAGCTGCGCGTGCAGGAGAATTAGGTAAGGGTTTTGCTGTAGTAGCAGATGAAATAAGAAAATTAGCAGAACAATCCAGAGCTTCTACAGATGAAATAAAAGCTGTAGTTGAGACGATACAAAAGAAATCTAGTGTAGCAGTAGAGGCTATAATATCTACCGAAAACATAGTAAAAGAACAATATACAGCAGCAGAAGAAACTGAACAAATATTTAATAAAATATTGAAGGCAATACAAGTAATGATTGATAAGGTTTATGATGTAAAGGTTTCTGTTGGTGATATAAATAGTGCAAAACAGAGTACAGTAACAGAAATTGAGAATATATCTGCTATATCAGAAGAGACAGCAGCCTCAACACAAGAGGTTACAGCGTCAACAGAAGAAATAACATCTACTATGCATGAATTTACAAAGCATGCTGATAATCTTGAAAAATTAGCTGAAAAATTAAAAGTTGAGGTTCTTAAATTTAAGATTAAAGGTAGAAATTAAGATATGTAAATTATTAACGATGTTTATAACTGTAGTCACAATTTAAATAAAGCCTAAATCTTAGAATTTTAAGATTTAGGCTTTATCTATATATGATTGCTATTTTAATTTTCCACCTTCAATAACAAGGTTGTCCTCATATTTATCACCATATGTTGATTTTAATGTTTCGTCATAGGCTTTGTGTATGAAGTTTTCTTTTCCGAGACTTTCAAGGTCCTTATTAATCCAGTTAAGAAGCTCTGTGTTTCCTTTTGCAACAGCAGGAGCTATAGTGTCTTGCCCTCCAAAGCTTGCTACTCCAACAGTAAAGCCAGGATTCTGCTTTGCCCATGCAAGTACTTCTGTGTTATCACTAACTAAAGCGTCACCACGTTTGTCCTTTAAAGCTTCAAAAATTTCTGAGTATTGATCAAATTTTACTAGTTGGACATCTGAAAGATTTTTTGTCATGTAAGTTTCAGCGGTTGTGCCTTTTGCAACTATAACCTTTTTACCTTTTAATTGCTCAACTGAAGTGATTTGTGCATTATTTGGTGATACAATTCCAAGAGAAACCTTCATATAAGGATTTGCAAAATCAACCTTTTGCTTTCTTTCGTCTGTAACCGTAAAGTTCGCCATTATTATATCAACTTTATTTGTTTGAAGGTAAGATACTCTGCTTTGAGCATCAACTAGTACAAATTTAACCTTTGATTCATCCCCTAGTAAATCTTTTGCAAGTCTTTTAGCAATATATACATCAAAGCCTTGGTTTTTACCATTAGAATCTACGTAGCCAAATGGAGACTTATCACTGAATACCCCAATTCTTATGTTACCACGTTTTTTTATTGCTTCAATGGAGCTATTTGATGATTTTGTGCTTGTTGAATTTGAGGAACTACAGCCAACTAATCCCCCAGCAATTATTGTTGCAGCAAGTACTGTTGATAAAAATCTTCTTAAGTTTTTCATAGATAATCTCCTTTTTGTTTTTTTTAGTATTGAAATATATTTAAAAATTGTTTGGCTCTTTCAGTTTTAGGCTTTGTAAAAAATTCTTTTGGACTAGAAGCTTCACATATTTTACCATTGTCTATAAATATTATTTTATCTGCTACAGCTTCAGCAAAGTTCATCTCATGAGTTACAATTACCATTGTCATGCCTTGTTTTGCAAGATTTAATATAACCTCTAAAACTTCTCTAACCATTTCTGGGTCAAGGGAAGCTGTAACTTCATCAAACAGCATTATTTCAGGATTCATGCATAGAGCCCTAACTATGGCTATTCTTTGCTTTTGTCCTCCAGAAAGTTCACGTGGATAAGAGTTTTTACGGTCAAGCAGTCCAACTTTATTTAGTAATTCCTCAGCTTGTTTTAACACTTCATTTTTATCTCTTTTTTGAACCTTAGTTGGTCCTAAAAGTATATTTTCAATGACGGTCATGTGTGGAAAAAGTTCATAGCTTTGAAATACCATTCCTATTTTTTGGCGAATCTCTTGCCAATTTATATTTTTATCTGTAAGGCTTTTATTAGCAAACTTAATATCGCCACCTTGGATAGTTTCAAGGCCATTAAGGCATCTAAGCAGAGTACTTTTTCCACAACCGGAAGGACCTAAAATAACCACTACTTCACCTTTTTTTATATTTAGATTGATGCCATTTAGCACATTTTTTTCTTTAAATTGTTTTTGCAAATTGTTAATTTTAATTAGTATTTCCTTATCCTGCATAATTTCAAAGCCTCCTTAGTATTGCCATTTAGCCTCTAATTTTTTTGAAAGTAACGATAGTGGGTAACAAATTATAAAGTATAGTACGAAGATAATTCCATAAACCCAAAAGGATGCGGTAGGCACTTTTAGGCGAGAAAGTTCTATAATCTGTTGTCCTATTTTTGTAACATCCATAACTCCTATTAAAACTACTAAGGAGGTTGTTTTAATCATTCTTGTAGACAGGTTTATAGCTCCCGGAAGAATTCTTCTTAAAGCTTGCGGTATAAGAATATACCTATAAAGTGCCAAGAAATTAAGCCCTATAGCTTTTCCAGATTCAATTTGGTGTTTAGGAAGAGATTCTAATGCACCACGGACTATATCACCCATTTCTGCTGCCCCCCAAAGGCTAAACACTACTATTGAAACTAATTCTCCGCTTAATTCTATGTTTAATATAGTGGTGACTCCAAAATAAAAAATAAAGAGCCAAACTAAAGTCGGTATTATTCTAAATGCCTCTAAATATAAGCGATTAATAAAGCGTATAGGTTTTGATTTTGAGGTTCTAATAATCCCGATTAATATACCTAAAAGTGAACCTATAATAATAGAGATAAAAGCAATTTCTATAGTTGTTAGTAATCCTCCGAATAAGCGTTCTATATTCTTTCCATCAAAGATTACGTTAATTCCCAAGTTCTGCATAGCGAACCTTCCTTTCTACCCAGGTAAGAAATATTGACAAAGGCAAAAGTATGATTAAATATGCAACTACAAGCATTAAAAGTGATTCAAAGGTTTGATAATACATGCCTATTAAGTCCTTAGTTACATTCATAAGATCTAAAATTGATATTGCGCCTAGGATAGAAGTTTCTTTTAGTAAAAATATGCAATTTGCACTTAAGGATGGTATACTTACCGAAAATGCTTGAGGAAATATTATATATCTAGCAAGTTGAAAATTTGAAAGTCCCAGGCTGAGACCAGATTCAATTTGTATTTTTTCAACAGCTTCAATACCACTTCTAAAGGATTCGGACATATAACTCCCACCTAGAAAAGTAAGTCCAATTATAGCACAGGTATTTTCACTCATTTTCAAACCAAATTTAGTAAGCCCGTAGTATAAGAAAAATAGTTGAATAAGCAGCGGGGTGTTACGAGAAAGCTGTATATATCCTTTAACTAATATGTTTAAACCTTTGATTTTATAGTACTGTATAAGGCTGCATATAATTCCCAGTAATATGGAAAATAATATTCCCCAAAATGCAAGTTTAAGCGTAAGTAAAGCTGCTTTTTCGTATAATGGCAAACTTTTAGCAATAAATTGCCAATTTATATTCATATTTTTGGTCACCTCTCCAAAGAAATATAACAAAACTTAGTGGAATAGTATGATATATATATTAATGTTAAATGAACTGCTTGTCAACAAAATTCGACTTTTTTTGCAAACTTATTTTTCTTGGGGCAATTAATTAGTAAACCTATATTTTTAAATTGAAAAGTAGATGCAAAATTATTAAATTATAACCTGTGAAAAAATTAAAGTATACTGCATATTAAAATAAATTTAAATATATAAATAGTATATATGTATGATTAATTTGTGGAGTAATTAAATGGGTGTAAAGGATAGAAGTAAATGTCCAATGACTGAAGAAAAAGAAGTAAGTGCAAAAAGATTAGCTGAAGAAGCAGGAGCATTAATCAAGAGCAGACAGATAAAAAAGATAAATGCTATGTGGCTTGAGGTTACAGGATGTTCAGGAAATATAATTTCTTTTTTGAATAGCGAAAATCCAGGATTAGATTATATATTGAGTAAGCTAGTTAATTTAACATATAACAATACTTTGATGACTTCAGAAGGAGAATATGCTTTTAAGTCTTTTTTAGATACTTTAAACACTGAATTTATACTATTAGTTGATGGTGCTGTGTCTACTAAAGAAAATGGTGCCTACAATATAGTAGCTAATTATAATGGAAAACCTGTTACAGCCTTGGAGGCAGTGAAAATGGCAGGAGAGAGAGCAAAATATGTATTGGCAGTTGGAACTTGTGCAGCTTATGGTGGCGTTTCTTCTGCAAGACCCAATCCGTCCCTAAGTAGAAGTGTAGCAGAGGTAATAAACAGAGAAGTTATAAAACTGCCGGGGTGCCCTTGTCATCCAGATTGGGTTGTTGGAACCATTGCACATTTAGTTGCTTTTGGAAAGCCTAAGCTTGACAGCGAGATGAGGCCAATTTTATTTTATGGTTCAACTATTCATGATAATTGTACAAGAAGAGGATACTTTGATAGTGGAATTTTTGCAAAAAAGTTTGGAGAAGAGGGCTGTATGTTTAAATTAGGATGCAGAGGGCCTGTAACTAAGACAGATTGCCCAAGAAGAAAATGGAATGGATATGTAAATTGGCCGGTACAAGATAACACCACTTGCATTGGATGCGCAAACTCAAGATTTCCAGATGGAATGGAACCATTTGTAAGATATTAAGCTAGAGATAGGGGGAGTATATGAAAATAGTAATTGATCCTATAACCAGAATTAGTGGATTTTTAGAAACTAAGGTAGAAGTTTATGATAATACAATTACAAATGCTGAAACAAGCGGTCTTTTGTTTAGAGGTTTTGAAAAGATGCTTAAAAGTAGGCAACCGTTAGATGCAGTATATTTTACCGAAAGGATTTGTGGAATATGTTCTACAGCACATGCGGTAGCATCTACTATGGCATTAGAGGATGCATTAAAAATTCAGGTGGACTTAAATGATTTATACATGAGAGATTTAATCCATGGCTTTGAGTTTATTCAAAATCATTTGAGACAATTTTATAATTTAACGGTCCCAAGCTATGTGAAAATGCCAGAGATAAATCCACTTTACTCAAATCAATACAACGATTATAGGCTTCCTAAGGATAAGAATGAAATCATAGCAAATAACAGCATTGAGAGCATTAAATATAGCAGATTGGCTCATGAAGGATTAGCTGTACTTGGAGGGAAAGCTCCTCATTCCCATGGTATCTTTGTTGGTGGTGTTACAGTTAATATAGATTCCTATAAATTAGAAAAGGTTAAATCAATAATAGCTCAATTAAAAGAATTTATTAATATTATGTTAGAGGATATTGAGACTATTTCTAAATATTACGAGGATTATTTTAAAATGGGTGAAACCTACAACAATTTTATGAGCTATGGTGTTTTTGATCATTATATAGATCCAGAAATAAGCTACGTTAAGCCTGGAGTAATTATTAGAGGTAACAAAGAAAAATTTGATAAAAACAAAATAACAGAAAATATACTTCACAGCTGGTATGTAAGTGATAAACAAAATGAAGCTCCATGGGAGAATAGCATAGATGAGATTAATTTAGATAAAAAAGAAGCATATAGTTTTATAAAATCACCTAATTATAATGGATATCCTATGGAAGTAGGCCCTTTAGCTAGGTTGAAACTCTCTGGTGAGTACAATGGAGGAAGTTCATGCATGGATAGAAATATAGCAAGGGTATTAGAAACTAAAAAGATAATAGGAATTATGGAAGAGTTAGCAAAACGAATTAAATTGCTTCCAAGTAGTCAAAAAATTTATGATATTCCACAGGAAGGTTTTGGAGCTGGTTTAACAGATACTACAAGGGGAGCTTTGGGACATTGGGTTAAAATAGAAAATAAACTTATAAAGTATTACAACATAATAACACCAACGGTGTGGAACATGAGCCCAAAGGATGAAAAAGGCACACCTGGAGTTGGAGAAAAAGCTTTACTTGGAACAAAAATAAAGGATATAAAGGAACCTATAGAGGTTGGAAGAATTATGAGATCCTTTGATCCATGTGTTTCCTGTGCAACGCATTTGATAAGTGACAAATATGAACCAATTGATATAAAGGTAATAGTATGAAAGTTAAGGCTATTGCAATTGGTAATACGCTTATGGAGGATGATGGCGTTGCTATTGTAGTTTTGGAGAAAATTAAAGGGGAACTTATTAAGAAGAATATAGAGGTTATAATTGGAGAAACGGATTTTGGATACTCTCTTTCGTTAATAGAAGATGGCGACTTTATATTTTTTATAGATGCAGTTTATTATGGGAAAAAGCCTGGAGAAATAACCGTCATCTCATTAGAAAAATATAAAGGACAAAAGAAATATTATACTCAACACGACTGCAGTATTGTTGATTTAATGAAGCTTTACTTTAAAAATATTAATGGATATATCATAGGTATTGAGATAGGAGAGATTAGCTTTAAGTATGGTTTAAGCAATGTAATTAAAAACAATATTGATGCAATTTCAAATAAGGTTTTAAAGGAAATTACCTCTAGAATTTAGGAGGATTTGATATGCATAAAGAATTAAGAAAAATTGATTATTATACCTCTTGCATGCTGAAGACAGTGTGTCCATATCTAAAGGATTATTACGGAAAGCTTGTAAGAAAAGAAGTTGAAAAATTAAAAAATGATAATAGTCTAAGACAAAATGAAAGACAATTTACTTTAGAGGAATTATCAAAATACAATGGTGCTAATGGAGCTCCAGCATATGTAGCTGTTGATGGAATTGTGTATGACCTAAGTTTAGTCCCATCTTGGGGTGGTGGAACTCATTTTGGTTTGTATGCTGGAAATGATCTAACTAAGGAGTTTAATTCTTGTCATAAGGGAGGAGGGAAAATACTGGAAGGTCTACCTAAGGTAGGAGTAATTAAATAGTTGAAAGGGGATAGTTTTATGCATGATACTATATTATTAAGCAAAATATCACAAGGACTTGCTGAGTGCTGTAAACGAGGGAAAATTGTTAAGGTAAGCAAAATGGCAGTTATTGTAAATAAGGATAGCCATATAAATTCAAATAATCTATCGGAATATCTAAAAAGCTATAATGAAGATTTAATAGGTACTTCTACAGAGATAAAAATAGAAATTGGAGATTTGCCGGATGAAACTGCAATTATTAAAAATATAGAAGGTGACTTAGCTGAAGGATAACTTTAAAAAAAGATATTTAGTAAACATATATGGAATAGTTCAAGGAGTAGGTTTTAGACCATTTGTATATAATACTGCAAGGAAGTATGAAATTAAGGGCTGGGTGAATAACAATGGTGGAGCTGTTACTATTGATATAACTGGAACTGCGCCTAATATAAAAAAATTTATGCTTACAGTGGCTAAAAATCCTCCAAGCCCAGCAGTTATAAATAAAATAAGCTGTATATCTTTGGTTTATGTGCCTTATGATAATTTTAAAATTAGGGAAAGTTCTGATGAAATAGCTACAGAAAAATTTATACCACCGGATATGGGTACCTGTGAGGCCTGCGTTAGAGATATTATGAATAAAAAAGGAAAAAGATATAACTATGCATTTACAAATTGTACTAAATGTGGTCCTAGGTATTCCATAATAAAAAAGCTTCCTTACGATAGAGAAAATACAACTATGGAGCCTTTTAAAATTTGCAGCAGTTGTAATGAAGAATACCATAATCCAGAGGACAGAAGATTTCATGCAGAAACTAATTGCTGCGTAGAATGTGGTCCTTCGTTACTACTCATAGATAATTTGGGGAAGGTTCAAGAAGGCTTGGATATAATTGATGAAACCATTAAATTTATAAAAATGGGTAAAATAATAGCAATAAAAGGTATAGGTGGTTTTCATTTAGTTTGCAGCGGAAGAAACGAAAAAGCTATAGCCGAGCTTAGAAGCAGAAAAAGGAGACCAAGTAAACCTTTGGCCGTTATGATGAAGGATATAAATACAGTAAGAGAGTTTTGTGAGATAGGTGAAAAAGAAGAACAGGTTTTGCGAAGCAGAAAAAGACCTATTGTAATTTTAAAAAAGAAAGACCATATGAAGCTTCCAGAGAATATAGCACCAGGGCAAAAAAAACTTGGTGTTATGCTTCCTTATGCGCCATTGCATTTTCTGATGTTGGAGCAAGTAGATATGCTTATAATGACCAGCGGAAACATAAGTGGGTGTCCAATTGAATATAAAAATAAGAGTGCATTTAACCATCTTAAAAGTGCAGCGGATTATTTTTTAATGCACAATAGGGAAATTTATGTTCCAGTTGACGATTCCGTTGTAAAAGTATTTATGAGTAAGGAATGTGTTATAAGAATGGGCAGAGGATATTCTCCTTCAACACAGCATATTGATATAAAAGATAACATTGTCTCTTTAGGTTCGCAGGAAAAAAGCAGTGTTTCACTTTCTAAAAATTCAAATATATATACAAGCCAATACTTAGGCAAACTTGAAAACTTAAATTGTTATGAAAATTACCAATATGTTTTAAAGCATTTGATGAAATTGTTAGACGTAAAGCCAAAGGTATGGGTTTGCGATATGCATCCTTCTTACACTTCAAATGGATACAGCAAAGAAGGAATAAAATTAAGAGTACAGCATCATCATGCTCATATGGTTAGCTGTATGGCAGAGCATAATATTTCAGAAGAGGTTATTGGAGTTATATATGATGGGACTGGATTTGGACTAGATGGTAATATATGGGGAGGAGAGTTCTTTGTTGGCGATAGAGCGAGCTTTAAAAGAGTAGGTCATTTTGAGTATATAAACCTTCAGGGTGGAGATGCAGCAATAAAGGAGCCATGGAGATGTGCTGTGAGCTATTTATATCACTGTGGCTGCAAAAATAACTTTATAAAAAATATTGATGAGGATAAGCTTAATATGGTTGTACAGGCATTAAAGTCATCACTTAATTGCTATAAAGCTTCAAGTATCGGAAGATTTTTTGATTGCATAGCAGCTTTAATAGGTGTTAAAAATTTTATTACATATGATGCGGAAGCAGCTATAGCTTTAGAAAATATTGTAGATGAAGCTGTGGAAGGATACTATAAATACAAAATAAAAACCGAAGATAATATTTTTATAATAGGGGTTAAGGAAATTATTTATGGAGTGCTTTGTGATATAGAAGATAGGGTTAATAAAGCAGTAATATCATCTAAGTTTCACAATACTATTTCAAAGCTTACCTGCGATTTAGTTTTTAAGCTAACTAAAATATATAACATATCAAAGGTTGTTTTGAGTGGAGGAGTATTTGAAAATGAGCATTTGCTTAAAGCAGTATATGATGAACTAAGCCAAAGTGGATTAAAAGTTTTTTTTAACTGTAAAATACCAATAAATGATGGTGGAATTTCATTTGGGCAAATTGCGGCTGCAGCAGCAGTAATTAAAAAAAAGAGTACAGAGTAGAGAGTACAGTGAAGGATGATTTTGTGCCTAAGCAGAAAATTTTAAATTTAATGGCTCAAACCCGTAATATATAACTTTAAGATTTATATGACGTAAGGAGGATAAATCAACCTTCATTGCACTCTGTTCTTTGCAATCTGTACTCTGGAAGTGGGGTGATTAAAGTGTGTCTTGCAGTTCCAGGAAAAATAAAAGCTGTTAATAATAATATAGCTAGAGTTGATATTATGGGAATAGAGAAAGATGTTGATATTGAACTTGTAGAGGATGTTAATATAGGAGATTTAATTTTAATACATGCTGGTTTTGGAATAGAAAAAATTGATAGTGAATATTTTAATTATTTAGAAAAAGTATTTAAAGAGGAAATAAGTGATGGATAGAGGGAAAATTGTATTAAGCTTGGTTAATAAAATTAAAAATTCTCCTGTAGAGAAATTTAATATAATGGAGATATGCGGTACCCACACACAAAGTATATCTAAATTTGGTATAAGGGATTTACTTTATCCTAAAATAAATTTAATATCAGGGCCAGGATGTCCAGTGTGTGTTACTTCAGAGGGATATATAGATACAGCTATAGAAATTATAAAAAGAGAAAATGTTATATTAACAACCTTTGGTGATTTGATGAAAGTAAAAGGCAGTAGTGAAAGCTTGACGGAACAAAGACGAAAGGGTATAAAAGTGAAAATAGTATATTCTCCCTTAGATGCACTTAAAATTGCAGAAGAAAATAAGAATTTTGAAGTGGTTTTTTTGGCAATTGGGTTTGAAACTACTGCTCCATTAATTGGACTTGCTGTGAAAAGGGCAAAGGAAAATAATATCAATAATTTTTCTATTTTAAGCTGTTTGAAAATTATGAAGCCAGTCTTAAAAAGCATATTAGAGGATAGAGATTCTAAGATAGATGGTATTATATGTCCAGGTCATGTGGCAGTTATAACTGGAGCTGACTATTTTAAGTTTATTAAGGAAGAATACAATATTTCGGCAGTGGTAACAGGGTTTGAAAGCTTGGACATTGTAGCAGCTATTTATTTCTTAATAAATCAAAAAGAAAGTAAGTTTGAAAACTTGTACAGAGAATGTGTAACTTCCTATGGAAACTTGGTCGCAAAGAGAATTATTGAAGAATGCTTTTTTATAGGAGATTGCATATGGAGAGGAATTGGTAAGGTTGAAAATTCAGCTCTATATTTAAATAAAAAGTACGAGGAATTTGATGCATTAAAAAAATTTAAGCTTTTGATAAAAGAGAAAAAAGAAAATAGTTGTGTATGTGGTGAGATTATATTAGGGAAAAAACACCCAATTGATTGTGAGTTCTTTGGCACAAAGTGTACACCGTCTCATCCAGTTGGGCCATGCATGGTATCTTCAGAAGGTTCATGTGCTATTTATTTTAAATTTGGAGGTAGAAACTCATGAATGAAACAATTGAATTAATTCATGGTGATGGTGGAAAATATACGAGTGAATTAATAAAAGGTATTTTTTATAAACATTTTAATAACAGCATATTAACTAGTGGAATAGATTCTGCTTTACTTACTGTGGATACTGGTAAAATGGCTTTTACTACGGATTCATTTGTTGTAAAGCCATTATTTTTTTCTGGAGGAAATATTGGAAAACTTGCAGTTTGTGGAACTGTAAATGACTTGGCGGTGTCTGGAGCAAAACCTCTATATTTAAGTGCAGGTTTTATAATAGAGGAAGGGTTTTCAATCGAGATTCTTGATTTAATAGTTGAAGAAATGGCAAAGCAATGTAAACTTTCTGGGGTTAAGATTGTAACTGGGGACACAAAGGTAGTTGAGAAAGGTTCAGCAGATAGAATATTTATAAATACTGCTGGAGTTGGTGTTATACAAAACAACTATGAAATGAAGAAGATTGAAGCTGGAGATAAAATAATTGTAAGTGGAGATGTAGGAAATCACGGTACTGCTATAACTCTTGAAAGATACAACATAGATGTAAAAAGTCATATTAAAAGTGATTGTGCTTCAGTTTGCCCAATTGTAGAAGCAATTAAAGAATATTATCCCTGCATAAAGGTAATGAAGGATCCAACTAGAGGTGGACTTGCCGAAATATTAAATGAAATTTCTGATATAGCAAAGCTTGGAATAAGACTTGTTGAAAAAAATATTCCAGTTTTAAGAGAAGTAAAAGGAATAAATAAAATGCTTGGATTAGATCCTCTTTATATGGCCTGTGAGGGAAGAGTTGTAATTGTAGTGAAAAGTGAAGTGGCCGAAGAGGTTTTGCATAAGCTCCAAAGTTTAAAACAGTGTCAGAATGCTAGTATTATAGGGAGTTTTACTGAGGATTTAGAACAAATTGTTTATATAGAAAATTCTTTTGGTGGAAAAAGAATTTTAAATACTTTAGATGGAGAGATGCTGCCAAGAATATGTTGAAGAAAGTTCTGGGGAAAACTTTATAAAGTTGAAAAAAATAGTATAATAAAATGAAGAAATAATTTGCAGTTCTGGACAACATAGTTGGAGGAATAAATCGTGGATAAAAATATAATTGGAGTCAGGATTAAAGATATTGATATGAAATTTAGAGTTGAGCCTGAGCTTTTTTCGCCTAAAGGTATTGATAAAGGAACCTTAGCAATGCTTTCAGTAATAGATTTTGAGAGTAGTGATAAAGTATTAGATTTAGGCTGCGGGTATGGAGTAGTAGGAGTTTTAGCAGCAAAAATTATAGGTGCCTCTAATGTAGTTATGTTAGATAAGATGAATGCGGCAGTTAAATGCGCAAAAGAAAATGCTATATTAAATGGAGTGCCTGAGGTTAAGATATATGAAAGTGATGGGCTTAAGGATTTGCCTGAAAAAGACTTTACATTAATTTTATCTAATCCACCATATCACGCAGATTTTAATGTTCCAAAAGAATTTATCGAAAAGGGTTTTAATAGGTTAGTTATTGGTGGAAAAATGTATATGGTTACTAAGAGGAAGGAATGGTACAAAAATAAGTTGATAGCCATATTTGGTGGAGTGAAGATATGGAAAATAGAAGATTATTTTGTGTTTATGGCAGTGAAAAAAGATAGTCACTATGCTGAGGCAAAACACCGTTAAAATCTTTCAAGTTATGCATCTATATGAAGTGGGGGGAAAGTATGAAGTTTGCTAGAAGAATACCTCAGGGGGATAAAAATATATCGGAAGAATTGCTTAAGGATGGCTGGAAAAGATTAAAAGAGCCTAAAAGTTTAGCAATTGCTGTGTTAGCAGCTGTGCCTATTATGATTATATGTGGATTTATTAGTAATTTTATTGTTACTAGATTTTATAATCCCATAGGAAAAATTATTGAAGAAAGATCTTTTTCTTTTACTATAAGTATTTTTGATATTATATATTTTATTTTAGCAATGCTTGTATTGGTCATAATACATGAATTGCTGCATATCATGTTTATGCCTAATTTTGCAAGGTCTGATAAAACTTGTTTTGGTATTACATTGCTTGGTGGTTTTGCTTATACATCAGAAAAAATATCAAGAAGCAGATTTATAGTTATTTCTATTATGCCAGTTGTAATAATTTCTATTGCTTTTCCAGTTATTTTAGGTGTTTTTAATGGATTTAATGGATTGATTGCATTTTTTATTATTTTAAATGCAGCATCTTCTGCTGTAGATATTTTAAATTTAATTCTTATTTTATTTCAAGTACCTAAAAATGGATATGTTATTAATAATGGAGCTGAAACTTATTTTAAATAAGCTTCAGCTCCATTATTAATTATTTATTTTTATAAGTCGATTTTTTTAATCCAGTTTCTAACTTCCTCATTATCAAAATTACTCATGGCTGCAAATCCAGAAAGGACTGTTGATTTTGGACATTCTTTCTCAATGTTAATTTGAATTTGGCCTAAGCCACCACCGCCATGAGTGCAAAATGGAATAATTGTTTTTCCTTGCAAATCAACGCTTTTTAAAAAACTTAATATGGGTGGAGCAAATGATTTAAACCAATTTGGAGTTCCTAAAAAAATGTAATCATAGGAAGCAACTGATTCATTTCCGGATAGTAATTTAGGACAATAGCCTATCTCAATTTCATGCCTTACTTCCTTTGCTGCTGTATTATAATTAAAGGCGTGCAATAAATTATAGTTGAGTTAATTATATCATTAATTTTAAAATAATATTTTTTCTTATAAATATTGAAATGTAGTATAAAATACTATATAATGTGATTAAAATAATTTTATAAATGGGAGTGGGTATTATGGCAATAAAATATGAATTACTTTATGGACATACTAATAAATTACTTAAAATTAACGCTGAACGTGGTGATAAAATTTTGATGGAAGCTGGAGCAATGGTTGGAATGAGCCCAACTTTTGATATAAAATCAAGAGCTGGAAGTTTAGGAAGAGCCATTGGAAGATTATTTTCAGGAGAATCTATGTTTCAACAGGAATATACAGCAAATGATAACGGTGAAGTTTTGCTTGCACCTAAATATTTAGGAGATATACAAGCTGTAGAAATGGATGGAACAATAAAATATAGGCTTGGAAAAACAAACTTTTTAGCATGTACAGATGGTATAAAGCTAAATATAAAGTCAGGTGGTGGAAAAGGATTTTTATCTGGAGAGGGTATAGTCCAAATTGAAGCAGAAGGTACAGGAGTACTTTTTGTAGCTGCATATGGTGCTATACATGAGAAAGTTTTAGATTACAATGAACAGTATATAGTAGATACAAACCAGCTTGTGTTATGGAACAGTAATATGGAATATAGTGTTGAGCTATCAAATGGTGTTTTAGGTTCAATAACTGGAGGAGAGGGCTTGGTATGTGTGTTTAAAGGACCAGGAAAAATATTTATGCAGACGAGAGATCCTTTAAATATGGTAAGTAGAAGTAAATAACTATAGTTAAACTATTTATGTTCAAAAGCTCAAATTTTCAACGGATTATGAAAAAGAGAGATGTGGCTCAAAACTCTCTCTTTGTTTTGTAGACAAGTCTATATTATTGAAATTAACTCTAATAAATCGTTGATTTTATAGTCTGCTTCAGATTGATCAACGTAATAATCCTTTTGTACTAATGCTGCTACTGTTAAACCAGCTGATTTTCCAGAGCGAATTCCGAGCTTTGAGTCTTCTACAGCTATAACCTCTTTTGGAAGTGATTTTAAAGCACTAACGGCTAGAGTGTAAATTTCAGGATCTGGTTTGCTTTTTTTACATTCTTCTCCGCTTATTACAAAGTCCACATAAGACTTAAGCTGACATTCTTCTAACATTCTTAAAATTTCATTTTTGGCTGAAGATGAAGCAATAGCTATGTTTATTTTTTTACTTTTTAATTCTCTAAATAGTTTTTTTACAGAAGGATTTAATAGTTTTGGAAAATATGCTGGATGTTCGTTACAATATTTAATGTATTTTTCTTGTAAGGTTTTGCGTATATTGGCGTCACCCGGAATCAGGACGTTCCAAATCATTGAATTAGTGAGTCCTATAAAATCTTCAATTTTTTTTGAACCTGGTTTTATTTTTAGTTCATCAAAAAACTGCATTCTTCTTTTAAAGTAAAAGTATTCGGTATTAACTATAACACCATCCATATCAAAAACAACTGATCTTTTCAAAATATTTACCTCCAAATTTAATCATTGAATACAATATCACAAATTAGGCGAATTTCTAAATCTGAAATTTTTATAGTGTATTCTTTTTCAATTTCACTAAAGGAAAAGTGAATTATCTCTAGTTTTCTTTTTTCTTTTTGTATAAATTCTTTAATGTCTTCCTGCATGTCAACTTCTTCTTTGCGAAGGATTCTCTCTACCATGCAGCAACAATGAATGTATAATAAAAATCGCTTATTATTAGATAGTTTTATGTCAAACCTCTCTTCCATTTTATCAACAGCATCTTGTACAAAAGTTAATACTTTATTTACATCCAATATTGTTAATTTTTCAATAATTCTTTTTAATGAAAACTTAAAAACTAAGTCTTTTTTTAGCTGTGTTTCATTGACTTTAAAATTACAATTTAATATGTTAATAAAATCCTCAATATCCTCTCCACTGATTAGATGATCCAAACCAATATAAGGAATTCCTTCAATCCCAGGATCAGCGGTTCCTATAATAGCTAGTACATCATAAATTTGAAAGGGCAGCTCCTTTTGTTTGTTTTGCTTCAAGCTATGATAATCATAAGGAACAATTGAAACTAAAGGACTTGAATGATTTAAACTATTGTGTAGTATTTCCTGAATTTGAATAGCACTTCCCATTCCTGTATAGCAGCAGGTTAGAATTGCTTTTTTCTTTTTTTCTACTGGATAAACTAATTGTTTGTTAATTTTAATGTTTTTTAATATTTCTTCATTAATCTCATTAATGTTTTTTCGCTGCAAAAGTAAACTGCCAATTTCTAAGACTAGCGGTGTAGAAACAAAATCTATTAATAATAGAGGACCCTTAAGTTTGTTTTTTAATCGAACGCTAAGTTCAGAGAGTGATCCCATATCCACTAATAAAATTAATCCTTTTTCTATGTTGTTATTATCAATAAAGTCTAATACCTTATTTTCAATATCATTAATTGTAGTATCAATTGGCATATCGATCGCTTGAAAAAACTTTTTCTTTAACATTCTATTAGCTATATTTGCCATACTACTCGCTGTTGAATAGCCGTGAGCTAGAATAATGCTCTTTATTTCATTTTTAACGTCCTGTATATTTACACTATTTAGATAGAAAGAAATTAGAATTAGATCTTCATCTAAAATTGGAAAATCTAATCTCTCGCTTAAGTGTGCCAGCATGCGTTTAGCTAGCCATAAAGAGTTTCCCATATGCATATCAATAAATGTAATAAGTTTTGGGCGAATACTATGCCACTCAGTATGATTAATTAAAATTTCCTGTTCTTCTTTAAAATAAAGCAAGTGCGCTATTGATAGAATTTTATTTCCATCTTGCTCAAAGCCATAATTTTCCTCCATGTATTTAAAAGTTGATTTAATATTAAAGGTTAATATAGAAAATAAGGATTCATTACTATTTATTTGTGAATTAAATACTAGGTCATCTAACAAAAGATTAACATTATTCATCATATCATTGATGTAGTATTCAGTTGTAATTTTGCCTAACTCTAAGCGCTTAAATTCATTAACAAACTGAAAATAAGTCGCTCTAAGATTTATCTGTTCTTTGCTGTTAATAGTTAGTAAGTTGGGTTGTGTATAATCGTATATTTTATCCTGATATCTATTGGATATTTGATGATACATGCTTTCTTTTAATTGTTCAGTACTACCAATTGGTAAATCAGAAATACGAACTTTAATTATTTTTTTATCCTTCATCTTTGCGTAGCTGCTGCCGCAGCTGTATTTTATAATATTTTTTATTTTTCCAACATTACCTTCAAAATTGCTAAAGAGCAAGAAAGAAATTACTTGTTTAGAAACCTGAATAGTGTGTTTTAATATTTTACTCTCTTGTAGAAAAAAATCGTCAATCAAGTGGATTTTTTCTTGCTTAGGTCTTTCTGAAAAACTAGGTATATTTATAATAACCGGCAATCTTCGAATAAATGTAGGTAAAAAAGTGGATTGGATAGATTCAGTGGTGGCAAAAATTAATCTCACTTTTGACGTTTTTCTAATGCTATTATCGCCAATTGGAGAATATTCACCTGAATCCATAAATGTAAAAAGTTTTTCCTGTCCTTCTTCAGTTAACCTATGCACCTCATCAAGAAATAGGATTCCTCCATTAGCATTTTCGAGTAATCCTTTTTTATCTTTATCTGCTCCTGTAAACGCTCCTTTTATATAACCAAATAATAAACTCGATAATAGCTCTGGATTATGATAATACTGGGCACAATTTAAGGAAATAAAGGCGGAGTTTTTATCAATAAGTTTTTGTTCTAAACAGTAATTATAGATGCACCTTGCTAAATAGGTTTTACCTGAACCACTAGGCCCTAAAAGCATTATAGGAAGACCATTTTCTGGATAAAGTGCAGCAGTTTTTATTTGTTCTATTTGTTCTTTTAAACTTCCTTTTGAGCCAATTACACTACTTAGGGTATCTTTTTTTTGAGATTTAGGGTCTTCATTCCATAAGTCCTCTAAAGTTTCATATTCGTTGTGCATTGGTAAAAAATAAAGATTTGAAAAAGTTTGTTTATCTAAGAAGATTACAGGGTATTTTTTGACCTTTATAATTGTACCTTGTTTTACTTTTTTATTAAGATAGCTACTAACAGTGCTTCTGTTTAAGCATACTTTTTCTGCAATTGAATTGGCAGAAAAATTTTTAATGTTTTTTTGATTAAATTCTTTAGTTATTTCTTTTAAATAATTAGATATATTTACCCCACAATAAACACACCTCCTTATAGCAAAAACTTGTCTTTTGTGATTATTGGGAAATAATATATATTATACTAAATAGGGTCATTTAATCATAATTATCATTTATTGTTTACATTTACTAAAAAACAAAGAAATCGACAATATCGATTTCTTTGTTTTTATTTCTAATATTGTAGTTTCCACATATATCTTCTTTTAGTTAATGGATGCTGACGCGCATAAGAAAGTTGTTCAGCGTATACACGGAATACTGCTGTAATTAACATTGGATTGAAGTAATCAATAACAGTTTTTGGAATTGCTGAAGATAAGCCATAATCTAGAGCATCTACAACTGCTGTTTTTGCTTTGAAACGTTGTAAGAAGGTTAAAGCACGAGCATCAATTGGACGGGTGCTTCCATCATTCATTAGTAAAATAAATGGGACATCTTTATCTACAATTTCAAATGGTCCATGGAAGAACTCTCCTGAATGGAATGTTCCAGAATTAATCCACTGCATTTCCATCATTAAGCAAATTGAAGTGGAATAAGCAACTTCAGTAGTAGCACCACTGCTCATGACATAAATTTGAGGGGCATCTTTATATGCCTCAGCAAACTTTTTAGCATCCAATAAGGCCGCTTCTGCAGAAGTTTGTGCTAAATCATAAATTTTACTGAAGCCAGTTTGCATATCTTCATAGTATTTATAACCTTCAAATTGTTCAAGAATTTCTACTGATAGTTCAAGAGCATAACCCATCTTTTCAAGTTTTGCAGCGTAGTTTTCAGAAAAACGATGACAAATCACATAGTCAGAATTCTTTGTAAGAGGAGAATTAGCTGAATGTGTTAAACAAATTACATGAGCACCAAGCTCCCTTGCTTTACCAGCGGCCTTTACAGTTTCTGGTGTAGTGCCGCCTAAGGATGCTGTGATTACAATAGAAGTATTATCTACCGCTGCTGGTGTTGCATAATTAAATTCATTAGCTGTATAATGACTAACACGTATATTTTTTGCGTTGCTATCTAAAAAATATTTTGCTGGATATAATTCTGCCTTTGAAGCACCGCAGCCTACAAAGATTACACTTTTAATTTCTTTCTGTTTTTCTTTAATTTCTTTAATAATTTGTTTTGAATTCATTACAAATCCCTCCTAAATGTTTTTATATATAAGATATTCTTAAAGAATATTAGCTTAAGCTTATTTAAAAATTCCAAGTGCACTGAGAACAATTCCACCTAAAATACAAATAACAAGCATCCATCCTGTTGAAACTTTCTTTTTTAAAAGCCAATACATAAAGAAAGTTAATCCTAATGGAATAATTTGTGGAGCAATGCTGTCTAATACAGTTTGTAAAACAAATTTACTACCATATTTGATTGGCGTTGTTATTCCAATCATACTTGCCATCATTGATCCTATAACCATTAAACCTACAACAGAACACATGTACATTACTTTGTCCATAAGACCTTCATTATAAAGTTTTGTCAGATATTTATTTCCCATTAGATAACCAATTTTACCGCCGTAATAAGTAACAAGATATGACGGAACAATGGAAATAAGCATTGCTAAAATAGGACCTAAAATACTTCCTTGCTTCGCTAGGTTGATACCTAATCCAAAAGCTAATATACGTATAGTTCCTTGAAAAAAGGAGTCTCCAATTCCAGATAGAGGACCCATAAGTGAGGTCTTTATTGCACTAATTGAGTCAGGATTGAAGTTTTCTTTGTCATCGTAATATTGTTCTTCCATTGAAGCAGTTAGGCCTAGAACAAAGGAACTTGTTTGAGGAGTACAGTTATAAAAGGCCATATGACGTTTATAAGCTTCCTTCTTTAATTCATCATCTTTTGGATCCTTATAAATATTGTCTAATATAGGAGCAATTCCATAAAGAAAACCCATATTCATTTGTCTTTCATAGTTCCAGGAATCTTGAATTGCCCAAGAGCGCCATAAAAATTTTCTGTATTTCCACTTGTTTGGATCTTTTGTTTTTGTTACTTCTGGTGTGGTATTCATTATAATCCCCCCTTATTATTAAAGATCTAATGTGTCCTTAATCTTGTTATTGTTATTGAATTTAATTTCAGCTAAAACAAAAGCAACTACACAAGCAAAAATTGCAACACCAGTTACGCTTAATTTTGAATACGCTGTAATGAAGAAACCAGTAAGTAAAAATGGAAGCATTTTTTTAGAAAGCATAGTTGTAAGTAATAAAGCAAAACCATAGGCAGGTAAAATTTCACTTGCTAGAGTTAATCCATTTGTTAACCATGAAGGAATAGAGTTTACAATGTTTTTAACTAAGTCTGTTCCAAAATAAGTTGCTAAAAAAATAGGTATAAAGTACATTAGCGAATATAAAATAGTTCCCCATAGAATGTGTATACTGCACGCTTTTTTGTATTCACTTTTTTCAATAAATGAATCAGCTGTATGAGTTAAATTAGATAGAACAGTTCTTAATAGTATTCCAATTAATTGCCCCAATACTGAAATTGGAACTGCAATAGTTAAAGCAGCCTGAGGATTTGCTTTTGACAAAATGGCAAAGGCAGTAGCAATAATAGAAGCCATATTCATGTCTGGCGGTGCAGCAGCACCTATATTTACAAGACCAAGTGACATCAGTTCGAGTGAAGCACCAACCATTAATCCTTTTTGAAGATCGCCTAATACAATTCCTACTAGTGTACTAACTATCAGTGGTCGCTCTAAGTTTGATCTACCTAAGAGCCTTGAATCTAGAATGCATATTATACCAATGATGCCTAATAGAAGTGATTTAATTAACATCTTATTTACCCCCTTTATATATTTTTATATTTTAGATGTTAAATCTTCTTTTTTAGAAGTAGGTACTTGCTGCATATATAGTGTAATCCCCATTTGCTTTAGTTGCTTTGATTCTTCTAGTTCATCATCATTTAAGAAAATAGCATTGCTGTATTTTTTAGAATTCCTTTTGTTAGCAATTCCACCATAATTAATTTCAGTAATTTGAGGATAACCTTTGCAAAATTCCAGGGTTTCTTTAGTTCCCCCAAACACAAGCATAATATTTTCACTTAGCTTTTCAACCTTTTCAATTTTTGATAGTAATTGTTCTACTGAAAAGATGTTCAAGGTTACCCCAACAGGTTTTGATAAATTCAATGATATTTTTTTGAATTCATCTTTAGCAGTTGCATTATCTACAACAATAATTCTTGAAATACCTAAACTTTTGGTCCATGAAAAAACTACTTGTCCATGCAATAAACGATGATCAATTCTAACTAATTTAATCATAAATTTCCCTCCATTATTGTTTATATTGTTTAAGCAATTGATTGCAATCAATTATGCTTTGCTTACTTTCATCAACAATTTGTTTTAAAAGTTCTTCTGAAATTTTATTTGGCTGAGTGATAAGTGAAATAACTAAAGACAAATTCATTCCTGAAAGAAGATGTATTTTAGGATAATCTTTTAATAAAGACATCATTGCATTATTAACACTTCCACCAAAAATATCAGTTAAAATAAAAATGTCATTTTGTATATAGTTTTCCTTAACTAATTTTTCTACTTCATTTTTAATAGATGTATTTTCATCTCTATAGGATGAAAATGCTTTAATCATGGATACATCTCCAATAATCATGCTTAAGGTATCTTTCATACCTTTTGCTAGTCCACCATGGCTAGCTAAAATAATATGTGTCATTACTTAAAACCTCCTTTACCTTATGCAATTTAATATAGCAATAATTATGCCAAAAAATAGTGCGCATAAGGTAATGCTGAAATATTAAGCGTTAATAGAAAAAATAAAAAACAAAGCAACGGTTGTATCTTAAAAAAACTAAGTGTTGGAAAAAGTGTTGAGTGATTAATAAATTTAATTAAGTTGCAAGTCTTTAATTAGGCATAACATTTAGTGAGAAAAAATAAGTAATATATATTTAAATAAGGTAGAATACTATAACTACATAATAAGTTGAATTTGCATATTTAAATTTTTATGAGAGGGACATAGCAAATGATTATTTTAGTGAATATCATAATAGTGCTTCTACTTGTTTTTATGAATGCATTCTTTGTTGCAACAGAATTTTCAATGGTTAAGGTGAGAAAATCAAGGATAGAAACACTTGTGTTTGAAGGAAGTAAAAATGCAAAATATACTCTTAGAGTGGTCAGCAAATTAAATTCATATTTGTCTGCCTGCCAGCTTGGAATTACTTTGGCTTCTTTAGGCTTGGGTTGGGTAGGAGAGCCAGCTGTTGCGAGTATGCTTATGCCTATATTTCATTTATTTAATATTTCAAGTGCTGCGGTTCATTCTATTTCAGTTATAGTAGGCTTTATAATTATAACTGGCTTCCATATTGTACTTGGTGAACTTGCACCTAAATCCTTAGCAATATTGGGTACAGAAAAGATAGCGATGTATACAGCACTGCCGCTTATAACTTTTTATAAAATAACCTATCCTATAATGTGGCTTTTTAATCACAGTACGAATTTAGTTTTAAGAGCATTCGGTCTTACTCAAGTGGAGGAGCATGAAGAAGCACATACAGATGAAGAAATAAAACTTCTCGTAGAAGAAAGTTATAAGCATGGATTAATTGATCAAACCGAACTTACTTTTGTTGATAATATATTTGATTTTTCAGAAAAAACTGCTAAGGAAATAATGATACCTCGCACTGATATGGAGTGTATATTTATTGAAGATTCTCTGGAAGAAATAATAGAAACAACTTTAAAATCACAGCTTACAAGGTATCCTGTATGTAAGGAAAGCAAAGATAATATAATTGGATTCATACATATTAAAGATTTATATAGACAAAAAATTGAAGGGAATAATAAAGCCATTAAGGATATTATTCGTGAGATTAAATTTGTTCCGGAGTCTATATCCATAAGTGAACTTTTTAAAGATTTTCAAAAAGAAAAAATGCAAATGGCAATAATAATTGATGAATATGGTGGAACCTCTGGCCTTGTGACAGCAGAAGATATATTAGAAGAAATTGTGGGGGAAATACAAGATGAATTTGATGAAGGGGAAGGAGAGGAAATAAATAAAACTGGAGATGGAAATTATATTGTGGATGGAAAAGTTATCATTGATGATATAAACGAACTTTTAAACATTCATATTAATGAAGAAAATATTGATACTATAGGAGGATGGATTTATTCAAGGCTAGATTCTTATCCACAGATTAGTGATAAGATTAGCTATGAAGGATATGAATTTACAATACTAAAGTGCAATAGGAAAAGAATTAGTAAAATATTAATTAATAGTATTTCAGAACATTAAATACTATTAATTAATATGGCGAAGTTTTGAACTTTTTATATTGATAAAGATAAACCACTCTGAAACTTGAAATTTATTTGTACCAAAATGCCGTCCTCTGGGCATTATGATGCACATGAATTTCAATAGTTGAAGCGGTTTATCTATATTTATAAATTAAAAGTTCGCTTATTATAGTAGTTATCATATCTGTTGATATTCTTATTAAACACTGTGGTAATGCATCAAAGCCTACAATTACAATCATGAAGAAAACATATATTGACCAATTGCAACCAAAAATCAAAAAAACATATCGGCATGTACTACTTATTATACTCCCAGTTCTTGACATTGGGTTCAGAAAATAAAAAGCAGCACCAAAAACTCCTCCCATTAAAATGCTCCACACAAAATAGCCTGTTGGAGATTTTGGAAAGATTGTTGCTATACCTAATTTTAAAGTAATATGTCTGCCAACTGTGAATATAACAGAAAATATAAAAATATATAATAATAAAATCCGTAATTGAAAATGTGGAGGAGTAACCTTATCGTTATCATTGCTAACATATTTTGATAACAATAATATGAGAATAACTATCGGAATTAAATCTGTAAGCCCAGTCCAGGTTTCAATAAGTACATTGCTGAAAAACAGTGCAGACATTTCATACATACCCATCCACCAAATAGCTCCAATTGTAAGCCCATATGTTAGAGCTTTAGTTTTCTTATTTCCATGTAAGTTATTTTGAAACTTTAAATAGATAACAGTAATAACTGTGTAGGCTATAATAAAAAATATAAATGCTGCTCCTGGAAAGGTTATAGTTTCTGCAAGTATATTTTTTGAATGTTCAAATGCTGTTCCTTTAAAACTTAAATTTTCAGAAATTGGTATTGCATGAAGCAGCATTGCAATGCAAATGCATAAAAAAACTGTAAGCAATATTTTAGCTTTTTTGTATTTGCCTTCTTTTCCCATAGCTTTATGTCCTTTCTGTATTATAGATATAACATGTTACATTCTATTTTTAGAAATAACTAATTTATTAGAAGCGGTCTTTTTTAGTAGGTAAATGTTAATTACTCGTGATATACATGCAGTTAATGCAAGTGCAGAATTTATCCATATCACATATTGTATTATTTTGATGTTTATACATATATATATTGTGACATATGCAATGCCGGGAATGATATAGAAAAATGCAGCTGATGTTCTTCCTATTAAATCAAATACAAAAAAATTTTTTGATTTTGTAGATAAATCTTTTTGTGTGAAGGATGTTATGATAAATACAAAAAGGTTAATAAATACAAGAATTATAAACCATATAGGTACGATTTTTCCTTTGAAGCACAATATACTAAGTGATGAAAATATAAAAAATGAGTCTACCAATACATCTAAAATACTTCCAAAGACTGTCACAGCATTAAAGTATCTTGCAAATTTTCCATCTACAATGTCAGAAAAGCAAATTAATAGAAAATCAAATATTATAGCCAAATACATTTTGGTATTTAAACACAACATTATAAATAAAATTGTTAAAATTAGTCGTGCTATAGTAATAAGATTAGGAAGCATTTTAAAATATTTATTTTTCTCCAATTTCACACCCTAAATTATATGCTTTAGTTTCATCGCCTTTTTTAAATTGCAGTTTTTTAGTGACTTTGGTATTATGAATAGGCTTTCCAAGAGAGTTAAGAGGAATAGAATCATCATTGGCGCCTGTTAAAAATAAAACAACTTTTTTATTTTCAAAATTACCAACTCTTCTAATATAATCATTTAAAACCGAGGAAGTACTTCCCATATATACAGGTGAACCGAAAACAATTATGTCATATTTAGATATATCAGCTGAAACTTTTTTTCCGGGATAAGTAATAGTAACTTCACAGCCTTTGCTATTTAAGCCTTTAGCTATATTATATGCTATGTCTTTTGTAAGGCTAGACATTTTAGATGGTTGGTATACAACAAGTGCTTTGTGAGAATCTGAAACTTTTGCTTTCAAAACATCAATTGTATATTTTCTTTCTGTATTATTAGAATGTGTAAGAGATGAAAAAAGTAATATAGCCACAATAATTAAAGCTATAAATCCTAAAAATAAAGAGAATAGAATTTTAAAAAATTTTTTCATGTTAAATTTTCCCTCCAATCAGTCCATTTATTATAAATTGTAAATGGTGCTCAATTAGTTTTTTCTCTTGTTCCTTTGGAACGTTTTTTTCTATTATTAATCTAGAGATAAGCCCATAGGTTGATGTCCATATAATTTGAGCGGTTAATTCAACATCTACTTTTTTAAACCTACCATTATCAATGCCCGTTTGAATGCAATCGCACATAGAAGATATACTTTTTTTGTCTTTTGAAACTCCTTCATAAAGCATTTTTATATTTAAATTTGTATCATCTAGACTATTCATTAAAACCGCTTTATATGTTTCTTTTTCGTCTAATACAAATTTAATATAGTTTTTTAGAACATTAATAATTGAATTTTCAGGTTTATTTTCATCAATTAGAGTTTCATTTATAATTTTAGAAACTTTAGCTTGACCTCTTTTTATTATGAAACTTAATATTTCTGATTTATCTTTAAAGTAGTGATAAATGATACCAGGAGAATATTCTATTTTGGCGGCTATTTTTCTAATAGATAAGTTTGTATAACCTTCATTTATTAATATTTCACTTGCGGCATCTATGATTTTTTTCTTTAAAGCTTCTTTTTCAGCTTCTCTTCTTTCAATAATTCCCATATTTCACCTCATGTAATTTAATTATTAGTTTATTTTTAAACATAGTGTAATTATTAAACAATGTTTAATAAAACGGTACCATAATTAAATGAATATGTCAACACATGGATGTATTACGTGAAAGCTTTGTACAATATAAAAGAGAATCCTCTTTTTAAGAATTCTCTTTTATATGTAACTTTTTAGTTGCTTACTATAGTAACTGAAACAGTTCGTACTCCCCAGCTTTCACATTCAGCGTCTGATGGGAAAAATACATCTATTCTATTTCCTATAATCGCTCCTCCAGTATCAGCTGCTATAGCATAACCATAACCTTGTACATAAACCTTTGAATTTAAAGGAATGACCCTAGGGTCAACAGCTATGGTACTATAACCGCCTGGATTTCTTGAGGTATGCGGTCCAGTAGATGTACAGCCATTATCAGAATAAGCGGTTGCAACAACAGAAATTGTTTTTCCAGCGGATGCTGGGTTAGCAAGTAGTGGTACATTTACAGTATTTTGATTGCTACTAGCAGCTACCCTTTGTGCAGCTAATTGTTTTGCTTTAGCAGCAGCTTCTTGCTCTGCTTGTTGCTTAGCTATTAGTTGCTTCTCTTTTTCTGTTGCACTAGCAAGAAGTGTTTTTTCCTGCTTTATGTCGTTATTCAATTTTGATAAAGTTGTCTCATTACTAGTCTTTAGAGCTTCTAATTGTTTATTTGCATAACCTAAATTTTCTTTTTGGACAAGTATATTTTTTTTCTCTTTTTCAACATTACTAAGAATGTTGTTGTCAAAGTTCATTACACTAGTAACAGTATTTACGTTTGATAAAAGATCACTAAAACTTTTTGAAGAAAATACTATCTGGAGATAGCTACTTTTTCCGTTCATGTACATTGCACGAACTCTCTTTTTTAACAAATCTTGCTGATTGTTAAGCTTATCCTCTGTAGATTTTAGTTGTAATTCTGAGTTTTTCATTTCGTTTGCAAGTTTATTCATATCTTTTTTATTATTATCAATCTTTTTTAGTACACTGTTAATTTCATTGTCTAGAGCGCTAACTTTAGTCTCTATGTTTTTCTTATTATTTTGAGTTTGTTTTAGTTCATCTGAAGTACTATCTGCTGGCGAAGCAAGTACACTTGTATTTAGTGTAAATATTAAAGCTAGTACCATAACAATAGATAATGCTTTTTTATTCAAATGACATCCTCCTTAAATATGCTTAATATTTTTAATTTTAAGCGATTTCATTCTCAATTTTATGATTATAAATGCGCTTAAATTAAAAGAATCTTAAAGATATACTTTAATCTTTTGTTATGCAAAAAAATATTAACAGTTTTTATTATACCATAATATACTGTTAAAGTGTTGTAAAAATTTTACAAACGGTAGAAATGAAAATTATAAATAGGTATATGCTCTTAAATTTTAGAATAAATATCATAACTCATAAAGTGCTTTCCTATAAGTTATAACTTATGTTCTCGAGTTTGGAAAAAAAGAAATTGTCAATTTTAATTTTCTCTAAAAAGTTAACAGATTGTTTAAAATTATTTTTTAAAGTCAAAAGATTATCCTTGAGATATTGAGAAAGTGTAATATCTATGTAGTTACAATAAGCGAAGTAGTCCTTTCGCTCTCTTGAATAATTTTTTCTTAAGTACTTAGAGCTTTTGGATAATTTGCGACATAGATAAAGATTACATTGGTGAGGTCTTAATCTAAAGTCAATAGAACAACCTTTAGGAGTTATAAAAAAGCACTTTTTAAAGAAAAGGCTTGTATCAAAGTCACCATATTTTAATAAATCATCTTCGGTATGATTTTCCCAAAAGTTATTGTAAGCAGTTTTATCAAAGGTACCTTTTACCTCGATAAAATAGTCGTGAATTATTACATTTTTTTTAGTAATTAAGTTAAATAAAAAATCTTTTTTAAATTTTATTATATTTTTAATATCTACAAGTGAATATTTAGGAAAATAAAAACAGCACCCACGTTTAATGCCAAGCATATTTGTGCCTTCCATGCTGGTACAATTCTTACAAAAGCTGCATTTGAAAATGGGTGTATTATTTGTTACTTCATAAGAAATACCTTGTTTCATAAAATGCCCCCTATTAATTGAATTATATGTATATAATACCATACATTGTATTTCAGGCAAGTAACCTTTTATCTTCCAGCACCTTTGCCAGTAACGTTAACCTTTGTAACAACCCTATATTCAATATTTGGATATATTTTTGTAAGCCATTTTTCTGTAAGCTCAAATTTTGGTTTGTATTGCCAATAATTTAATTCAAGGTTAATGGGATCAACTTTATTGTCTTTAAATTTTTTAAAAAGATTTTTAATTTTTTCATTCAATTGTTTTTCTATAATATTAGCTGCTTTTTTGTTATTATAATTGTATTCAACTCCTTCTTCTAAAGACAATTTAAAGGTTGGTTTTATAGTACAAACAAGGTGATCTTTGCTTCCGGAGAAACTGTACTTTACCTTGTGACCTATTACATTAAAGCCTACCACTTTTTCATCTTCTGAAATTGAAAATACATATCCAGAACGTACCTTTTTAGTTAAGAGATTAAATATTTTTAAGTCTTCATTATCAATTGTTAAAGCCAATTTTGAATTTCTATCAAATATAGCTAATTCATTGTTATTAACTACACCATTTTTTACAGAGAAAACTGGACATAATGGTGTTACACCTGGGGTATTTAGCTGAGTATAAAATTTAGAAAGTTTGATATTGTGAGAGTATTGTGATTCAACGCCTTGACCAAATCTTAAGAATAGATCCGCTCCTGCATAATTTTCAGTTGGAGGCTCAATTTTTAAAAGCTCTGCTGCTGAAGGCTTGCCTAGCACAATCCATATTAAATTTTGAAAATCACGTCTCGTTATAAAAAAGTTCATTAAGTGATTTAAAGAAGTTTTATTGCTTCCATTTAAAAAGTTTTCACCTAATATAAGCACCTTCATATGGCTATAATCTGGTTCCAAAGATAACTGCTGTTTAATTTTTCTTAAACCTAAGCCAATAGATGAGGCTTCTACAGTGTAAGTTTGATTGTTCTCAGAGCTGCCGCCTATTTTTGGATTTTTAGGCACAGCAGCTTTCATTGTTATGACGAAATCATGATTTTTATTAATATCCAATCCTATGGCTACTATAAAAGTTCTTCTATCTATATCTTTATAGTCACAGCCAACGGCAGAAATAAGGAAGATGATAACAAGTAAAAATAAGAATTTGTTTTTCATTTGAGAGCCTTCATCCATTTTTTGCTTTTTATATACAAGATAGGGCATAGTATGCAAATAATCGAGAACCATATATATCCCCATATTCTTGCCAGAAAACCAACAATTTGAAAGTCGCCTATAAATTTTGGCAATAGCAATAGAATAAGCGAAAAAACTATATATATAAGTTTTTTTATAAGTTTTGAGGATATAGATTTTTCCACTAGCTTATAAGCAACATAAAAATAAGATACAGCTCCTAATATTTGAATACAAACAGATATAGGAAGAAAAACGAATAAAACTCTTTCTACTAAAAACAAATCAAGAGCTACCGTGTCTGAGGTTGCTAGTACTGGGAAAACTAAATCTTTTACTGCATAAGGACCCCAAGCCCCTATGGGTATAAGTATTGGAATAAATGACAGCGGTATGCCTATTAATCCGTATATTAAATAAGCAGTTTTAAAGCTTTTTTTACCAAGAGCTACATTATAAACAGCAAGTGTTTCAATTCCGTTAAAAAAATATGTGGTAGATGCAATCATACTGATATATGGCAGCCGGAAAGAGTGAGTTATACTACCTATAATAAATCTTGTATCAACACCTTTAGTTATTATTGAGAATATAATTAAAAAGCCTATACCGCAAAATATTGAAAAAAAACCAAGAGGATAAAGTATGGATTTTTCTTTGTTTTTTAATGCAACTATGTATATAAGCAGCGCAAACATGGCAATATAGGTTGCACTAGTTTCTGGCATCATATTAGATTGAACTATTTTTATTAGAGGCATATGCATAAATAATCCAGTTATTGCTGAGATCATTACAAATAAGAAAACTACTATTTTTCCAAAAGTTTTTTTAAATAACTGATTAGTAATGTAAATAAGATCTTTTTGGTTAAATATGTTGTAGGTTTCTATAAGACAGTAACTATTCCACATGGCGATAAAATATCCAAGCACTATAGCCAGTATAAAACCGTTATATATATTTTTGCTTTGGATATTAGGATAGTATACTATAGTGCTTATAAATATATGGCCTAAAATAAGGTAGTAAAAATATTTAGATTTCATTTTACTTCACTTTCCCAAATATAGATTTTAACCTGCTTATTGGTATATTGGCAGGATTGAAAAATGGTGTACTAAAGCTGTTAAGTGAGGTCATATAAAAGATTATTGTCATTAGGGCAGCAATAAACCCCATCAGACCGCCTATGATTGTAAGGAGCAGCACATAGTACTTAAGTATTCTTATTGAAAGACTCATAGAGGTTGCAGGTATTACGAAGTTTGAAATTGCTACTGAGGATACTATAATAATCATGACCTCACTTGCAAGACTTGCTTCAGTCATTGCCTGCCCTAAGATGAGTCCACCAACAGTAGTAGCAGTTTGACCTATTGTTTTAGGGAGTCTTAAACTTGCTTCTATAAGAAATTCCATCATTAAAAGCATAAAACTAACTTCTATATATGAAGCATATGGAACTCCTTGTCTTGAACCAGCAATAGAAAGAGCTAATTGTACTCTAAAAACTTCGGGATTATAAGCAACAAAGGCTACATATGAGGCTGGCATTATAATGCTTATTACCAAAGCTAAGTATCTTATGACGATTAAGAAAACGGCTGGTACAGGAAGTAAGTATCTATCATCAACGGTGCTAAAATAGTCATGGAAGGTAGTTGGCGCAAGAGCTGCTACAGCTGTTCCCTCTAGAAATATGGCAACCCTCCCACTGTCTATAGAATGTATAACTCTATCTGGTCTCTCTGTTGTTAAAAGTCTAGGAAAAATGTACTGATTTTTTATTAAAATTTGCTGAAGCTCACTTAAGGCACCTATAGTAGGGACATTTATTTCAGATAATTCCTTTGTAAGTGTAGATAATATATCTGTATCAACTGAATTTTTGTTGTATACGAGAGCTACTTGTTTTTGATCTTTATCTCCTATGGGAATAATGTTTACTACTAGCTCATTGGTTCTATATAAACTTCTAATAAGATTTAAGTTTACGCTAAGGTCTTCAATAAAAGCTTCTAAACCACCTTCGAAGCTTGATTCTTTTATTGCTTCTCCAATTGCCCGGGCTTCTGTTTTTGAAAATCCAAAAATTGCAAGTGTTTTGTTCTTATATTCACCTATTACGTATCCTTTAACCAAATATTTAATAGCATCTTTTTGATCGATAATGTTCGATAAACTTTTTAAATATACATCAAAACTTTCTTTGTCTTTCATAAAGGGTATTTGAATTTTTGTTATTATTTCATCAAATTTTGTAAGTGGTTTTAGGAAATACAAGGTCAGTTCGCTGCCGACGGTAAGTACAGCACCATCTGAATTGTTTTTTATGTAATCTTGAATTTTATTAAGCTGCATTACCATTCCCCCATTAAAATAAATTAATTAAGTATAGTTTATCTTAAATATTTATTATTATTCAAAACGGAAATTATGACATTTGTCATAGTGATAATATTCTTCATGTAACTGTAGTATTTAGGAAAAATGATTTATTATAGAAACATAGAAAAACAGAGTAGAGAGTAGGGAGTAGAGAGTAGAGTGAAGGTTGATTTATTCTCCTTGTGTCGAATAAATCTTTGAATTAAAAAGATTCAGCTTCGCTGAAGTATATAATAGGTTTGGGCGATAGCCCATTAAGTTTAAAATTTTCTGCTAATGCAGAAAATTATCATTCACTCTACTCTCTACTCTTTGCTCTCTACTCTGAAAAAGGGGTGGAAAGTTTGTTATTAGAAGTAAAAAATTTAGTTAAGCGCTATAAGGATTTTTTAGCTGTTGACAATTTAAATATAGAAATTGAAGAGGGAGAAATTTTAGGGTTTTTAGGGCCTAATGGAGCAGGAAAAACTACAACTATAGGTGCGATTACTGGCATGAGTAAGCTTGATAGTGGAGAAATTAAAATATTTGGACTTGATATGAAAACTCATGAGAAAGAAATAAAAAAACAAATAGGGGTTGTACCTCAAGACATTGCAGTGTACGAGGATTTAACTGCCTATGAGAACCTTGATTACTTTGGAAGACTTTATGGATTGAAAGGTGCTGAACTTAAGGATAGAATTCATGAGGCTTTGAAATTTGTAGATATTGTAGATAAGGAAAAAGATTATTCTAAAAGTTTTGACTATAATATATACTTCACATTACATGGAGGAAGTAGAGGAACTATGTACGAGAATTTTAATAATTGATCATGGAAGAATTATAGCTAAGGGAACCAAAGATGAATTAAAATCACTTGCTGCAATTAATGAAAAAATAGATGTAGAATTGTCAGGCGTTAATTACACTATCATAGAAAAAATAAAAAAGATAGACGATGTAACAGATTGCATTTTAAATGGCAATAAGCTTAATATTATAGCTAAAAAATAGCAATATATTAGGAAGAATGCTGGAAATAATTTTGCAAAATAATGTTGAAATTTTATCCTTAAATGTTGAAAAGCCTACATTAGAAAGTGTATTTTTAACACTTACAGGCAGAACACTTATGGATTAGGAGGGGACTTCATTGGAGAGTATACTTGCTACAGCTCGTTACATTATAATTAAATGTATAAGAAATCCGTTAGCTGTAATTGCCTTTATTGCAGCACATTTATTAATTACGTATATGCTAACTGGTTCTATAGATATAAAATAAGCAAAAGCTTAACTAAATCGCATATAGAACAAAGCAAAATTAATCTCCAAAATAATGTAATAAATGCTTGGAAAAGTACGGTATCAACAAATGATAAGGTAACTATAGGATCAATATTCATAATTTTAGTTTTTGTCCTGTTGAATTTAAATTTACTGGAGATTTTAATAAACTAAAGCCTAATTATATTGAGATTATAGCTTCAAATATAAAAGAGGCTTTAACTAATGCTGCTAAATATTCAAAGGCTTCAAAGATTTATATTTCAATTGATATAAATGAAGTATATTTAAGACTTTATATTAAAAACAATGGTGTAAGCTGCAGTAATATAAAAGAAGGGCTTGGCTTAAGTGGAATGCGTGAAAGGGTAAACAATGTTGGGGGAAGTATTTCTATAGATTCTCATGATGGATTTATTATAGTTTGTGTAATTCCCTTTAGTGGAGGTGAAATATTTGAAGGTTCTAATAGTAGATGATGACGAACTTGTATGTGATGGATTAAAATTACTTTTAGATATAGAAGATGATTTTGAGGTTACTGGCATAGCTAATAATGGAATGGAAGCATTTAGTCTTTGCGAAAAATTAATGCCAGATATTGTACTTATGGACATAAGAATGCCTGATATAGATGGCGTTATTGGTACAAAGATGATTAAAGAAAAATTCAAGCAAATAAAAATAGTTATACTTACAACTTTCAAAGATGATGAGTATATAAAGGAAGCAATAAAATCTGGTGCGGAGGGGTATATACTAAAAAATCAAAAAGCTGATACTATGATTGAAAGCTTAAGAGCTGTTTCAAAGGGGAACTTTGTATTTCAAAAGGAAGTTGCAAATTCAATATCCTCAATGCTTAGAGAAGGACATAAATTTGATATGTCAAAATTTAATTTATCTCAGAGGGAAATAGAGGTTATGAAGTTTGTAGCAGATGGACTTTCAAATAAGGAAATAGGTGACAAACTATTTATAAGCGATGGAACTGTGAGAAATTACGTTACTACAATTCTGGAAAAATTGGATTTGAGGGATAGAACACAGCTGGCTATATTTTATTTGAAAAAAATTAATTAGGTTAGTATAATAAGTAAAAATAGTGAACTGGTGTTTTTATTGGAGAGTGGTTACAGAATGAGAAAGATAAATAGAATGATAATCATTATAAATATAATAATGTTAATATCAGTCGTTTTTTGTGGGTGTAGTTATAAATCTAGTGACAATATAGATACAAAAATAAATAAAAATGAAAAAATGATTGCATTTCCATCTAGTAGCAAATATTATACAGATCCATATTATAGAAATAAAGTAAAGTGGGGATTTATTGATCAAACAGGTAAAATTATTGTAAAGCCCCAATATGATTATGCATCAAATTCAAGTGATGGATTAGCAGTAGTAGTGGTAAATGGTAAGAAGGGATACATAAATTCTAACGGAAATATAGTTGTTAAACCTCAATTTGAGGATGCTCTTCCATTTAAGGACGGTGTTGCAAAGGTTTTTATTAATGGGAAAATTGCTTATATTAACAAGACTGGAAAGCTTATTTTAGAACCTGGATATGATATACTGGGAAATGTTTCTGATGGGATGATATTAATTTGTAAAAATAAAAAGTATGGTTTTGCAGATACCAATGGCAATATAGTTATAAAACCTAAGTTTAGCCTTGCAAGCGATTTTAACGATGGATTAGCTGCAGTTGGGCTTAAGGATAAGAAAAAAATATATATTGATAAAAAGGGTAATAAGGTTATTGATAAAGGTTTTATATATACAAGCGATTTTAGTGAAAATTTAGCAGTTGTGAAGACAAAGGACACTTTAGGTTTTATAGATACAAAAGGAAATTTAGTTGCAGAGCCTAAAGTTAATGTCCTAAATTCATTCTCAAGTGGTTTAGCTTCTATAAATGTACATAATAAGTGGGGATACATAGATACAAAGGGTAATATCTCTATAAGCCCACAATACCAGTTTGAGGGAGGGTTTACGGAAAATTTGGCACCTGTTGAAGTAAACAACAAATGGGGTTTTATCAATAAAAAAGGTGATATGGTTGTTAAACCTCAATTTAAATTTATACTTTCTAAACTAGCAGATGGACCTATATTAGTTCAAAAGGATAGCTTTACGGATAAAGAATATGTAGATAAAGCTGGTAAGCGTATATTTAAACCTCATTTAAAATATGCCGATGCATTTTCAAACGGATTAGGATTAGTAAGTACAGATGGTGTTAATTTTGAATATATAAATGCAAAGGGGAAAATTGTTTTTAAACTAGAATAATTATGCAAATATTATTTTGAATTATTTTTAAAGAAATTCATCAATAGATCAAGGTACTTATCTGGATATACTAAGCTAATTTCACCATGCGCACTATTTTTAATGATTTTTAGGGCACTGCCATTAATAGTGTTATGAATTAGTTTGGCAGATTTTTTCATAGCAGGTAATTCTTTTTCACCTACTAATATTAATGTTTTTGCCTTTGCACAGCATAAAGTATCAGGCATTGAATATTCTTGATTGCTCTTTATAAAGTTTATTAGAGTTGTTTTTGTTATTCTTATTTCCAAATTTTTTAAATATCATATTTATTCTCCTTAAGATTATTTATAAAAAACTTTTTTAAAAATCTCAAGATATTCTTTTAATTCATCTAGTCTTTTATCTATGGTACCTAGCCCCCTATCCTCACTTTTATTGATTTCATTAATATATTTTTCGGATAAACCATTTAAGGACATCAATATTAGTTCAAGTGATTTTTGCTTATTTACGTCATCTCTAAATTTTGATATATCTAGCCCATCAAAAGTTAAAAACAAGCCTTTAGAATAAAGTTTTTCATAGCGTTTAGCAATATCATCTTTTAATTCATCAGGAACATTTGTATATGAAATAACGAAAAATTTGTAAACATCAGGATTTTTATATGAAACCCTTAGTTTAAGTTCAGCCCAATCAAGAATTCTTTTAAAAAAGTCTGGGTCATTTACTTTCATTTCCTTTATCATATAATTTACATAATAATCCGTTATATAATCTAAAATATATAGAAATAAACCTTTTTTATTGCCGAAGTAATTGAATAAGGTTCCTTTAGATATGTCGGCTTTTTTTACTATAGTATTTGTGGAGGCACTAACATATCCATTTTCAGCAAATTCTTTAACGCATATATGAATAATCTTTTTCTTCTTTTTTTCTGGTAACCTTTCAAAAACTTCGTACAAATTGGTTCACCCCTAATTGTTTTAATAACTTGCTAACTTGCATAAACTATGAGTTTCTATAGTGTATGCTTTGTCACTATGACCATATGGTCAAGCACTATAATTAATAAATATAAAATAATTGCAACTAAAGTGGATTTTGATTTATCTAATAGGGTGAAAAACAATATACGTATATTGAAAATAGCATTTATAAGGCTGGTGAATTTGGTAATGTAGAGCTTGTTAAACAACATTAAAAAAATAATTTTATAAAACTTCCTAAAGTTAAAGTGAATTTGTCTTTAGGGAGTTTTTCATTTATGCAAGTTGTTAACTAGTTTTGATTTTTTGTGGTAAAATATATACATAGTAAACCCTGTTTTTAAATTAATCAGAGGAGTTGAATATTATGTCTATAACATTACAAAATGAATTTTTGAAAATTGAGGCTGTAGAAAAAGGAGCAGAGCTTATCAGTATAAAAACAGTAAAAGATGAAGCTGAATATCTTTGGACCGGAAAATCAGATATATGGGCGAGGCATGCTCCAATATTATTTCCTATAGTTGGCAAAGTCAAAAACAATACTTATAGAATAAATGATAATACATATAATTTAAGTCAACATGGTTTTGCAAGAGACATGAGTTTTGAAGCTATAAAAAATACAGATAGTACGGCTATGTTTAAGTTATCATATAATGAAGAAACCTTAAGTAAATATCCATATAAATTCGAATTAATGGTTAAATACGAGCTTAAGGATAATGAGATAGAGGTTAGCTACACTGTAAGGAATGTAGATGATAAGGAAATATATTTTTCAATAGGAGCTCATCCAGGATTTAATTGCCCTGTAATAGGAGGAGACACGGAAAATGAAGATTTAAAATTTGAAGATTATTACTTTGAATTTGAGAAAAGAGAAACTACGAATATAATACCTATAGATGAGAATGGATTACTAAAAGAAAGTCCAACACCATTTTTATATGATTCAAATATAATACATTTAAAGCGCGAATTGTTCAAAAAAGATGCCATTATATTTAAGGAACTGAGTTCAAAAAAAGTTTCACTAAAAAATATCAAAAATTCAAGAGCTGTAACGTTAGAATTTGATGGCTTCCCTTATTTAGGTTTGTGGTCAAAACCTCAAGGAGCTCCATTTGTTTGTATAGAACCATGGTTTGGTCATGCAGACTTTGAAGATTTCAATGGTGATTTTAGAGAAAAAGATGGGGTTATGAAATTATTAAGAAAACAGGAATTTAACTGCAGGTATACCATAAAGATTTTTGAATAATATTTGATATTACACTTTTTCACTTTACTACACTAAAGCTGTATGATATTATAATTATATAAAAATTAAGTTTAAAGGGTGAAGTGAAATGAGTAAATATTGGAGTGATAAAGTTAAGAGTTTAAAACCATATATTCCAGGAGAACAGCCTAAGGATAAAAAGTATATAAAATTGAATACAAATGAAAATCCTTATCCTCCATCTCCTAAGGTTATACAGGCTATTAAAGCGGCAGCTAATGGGGACTTGAAGTTATATCCAGATCCTGAAGTAGAGATTCTTAGAAATACAATTGCTAACTATTATGGGATAGAGAAGGATGAAGTTTTTATTGGAAATGGTTCTGATGAAGTTTTAGGATTTTCTTTTATGGCGTTTTTTAATCCAGGAAAACCTATATTGTTTCCAGATATATCTTATAGTTTTTATAAGGTTTATGCTAATCTATTTGATATAGAATATAAGCTTGTTTCACTTGATGAGGATTTTAATATTCCATTAAACGAATTTTTAAAGGAAAATGGAGGAATTGTAATTCCAAATCCAAATGCACCTACAGCAAAATACCTTGAAGTAGAAAAACTAAAAAAGTTATTAGAAGCTAATGTAAATAATGTAGTTATAATTGATGAGGCTTATATAGATTTTGGAGGAGAATCGTTAGTAAAACTTATAAGCGATTATCCTAATCTTTTAGTAGTTCAAACCTTATCAAAGTCTAGATCGCTTGCTGGTCTTAGAGTAGGCTTTGCTATGGGAAACAAAGAACTTATAAAGGCACTTAATATGGTTAAGAACTCAATTAATTCATATACAATTGATAGAATAGCTTTAGCTGGAGCAAACGCTGCTTTTGTTGATAATGATTATTTTGAAACCACAAGGAAAAAAATTGTTAAAACTAGGGAAAGAACCATAGAAAGTTTAAGGAAGCTTGGCTTTAAAGTTACTGATTCAAAAGCAAATTTTATTTTTATAAGCCATCCTAAGATTTATGCTGGTGAATTATTTAAAGAACTTAAATCTAGAGGAATATTAGTAAGGTATTTTAAGGACGAGCGTATAGATAATTATCTTAGAGTTAGTATTGGAACCGATGATGAAATGAATAAGTTTATTGAAGTTTTAGAGGAGATTATAAGAACATAAAAAATATATTTAAGAGGCGATAGTATTATGAAAACAACATTATATTTAGTAAGACATGGGGAAACAGAATGGAATGCACTTGGGAAATTTCAAGGAAGTAAGGATATAGTTCTATCACCGGATGGTATTAGCCAAGCTAAATATGTGTCTGACAGATTAAAAAATAAATTTGATTATATATATTCTAGTCCTTTAAAGAGAGCATATAAGACCGCAAGTATAATTGCACTGCAGAGTAATATGGAAGCAAGGATACTGAATGATTTAAGGGAGATAGATTTTGGTGAATGGGAAGGACTAACTGTAAAAGAAATAAAGGATAACTTTCCAAAGCAATTTGAAATTTGGAAAAATGATGCTACGGAAGGACCCATATGTGGTGGGGATTTAAGTATAAGAAATGCGTCTATAAGAGCAAAAAATGTTATATTAAATACTGTGAGGATGCATGAAGGAAAGAGAATAGTAATGGTAGCACATGGAGGAATAATAAAAGCTGGACTTATAGGTATTTTGGGATGGAATATGACTATGTATCACAAACTTATGCTAGGAAATACTTCTATATGTCAGCTAAGCTTTAATGACAAAATGCAGCCCACAATAGTAACATTGAACGATACTACACATTTACCAGAGGAATATGAGGTAAAGTCTTATGTTTAGGCAAAATGCAGTTTGCAATGAAATATAGTTTTTTATATTTCACCGTGGAAAATTTTCCTCGAATTTTTATTAAGGGAAATTAGTAATCTTGAAAAGAAACGTTAAATAAAATGCATAAATCTTAAAAGGTTTATGCATTTTATTTAACGTTTTGAAATATTATTACTTTTCTTATTTATTATTTATAGAGTATATTCCGTATTCGTGTTTGCCGTTATTTATAAGGTTAAGATAAACTTCTCCATTACCAATTATTATACCTTCAGGAGTTATTCTTAGGTTACTAAGTTGTTGATTTTCTATAGAATTTTTTATCTTGGCGTTGAAAATACTATCATAGTACTTAATAAATTCAGCTTCATTTGAAATTTTCGTTTCAGTACCATTTATATAAACAATGAGCGGATAATTTATGTAGTCAGAAATTGTTTTTTTATCATTCCTAGTCGTTGCAGTTTTTAAAACATTAAAGGTTTTTATAAATTCTTCTCCATTATCAAGTCTTGAATTTATACTGTTTTTTGAAATTTGGGGCTGGTTATTTTTTAGTTTGCTTACATTAAATTTAGAATTAGTATTGCCTTTCTTTATAAAAGCATTTCCTGATAATTTTGAATTAGATGAAGTATTTTTATCTTGAATTTGGTTTTGGCTGCACCCTACAAGAGAAAGTATAAAAGATAGAGCAATAAAACATGACATAAATAGTTTTCGCATAAATTATCTCTCCCAATAAAAATTTTATATAATATATTATAGTATTAGTTATTTATATATAAATTATACTGCTGTTAATTATAAGTAAATTATACGCTACTTAGAAAGTACTGTAGTTACATAGCACTTACAATTACATTACGAAGGTATTACAAAAAAGGAGTGATAATAAAACAGAGTTGTAATGAGTAACATTTTTTGTATTTATGCATAACTTGTAGAGAGAATAAATATAACATTCAAAATACTCATATCTTCGTTTCATGTCATAGTTACATGCGAAAAGATAATAGATATCGATGGTTAAAAGATTTTTAGCATGTAAATCAAATTACTTAACAAATTGTAACTTTAAAATATTTATTTTGGATAAGTTGGTTAAGTTTACTTTTATATGAATTAATGCATGCTTAATGTAGCATTTTTTAAAAAAATTGTATTCAAATAAATATTATGGTATAATAATTTAAATAAAATTTTTATAAGATTAAAAAAAAAACTATAATAGAAATGGGTATGAAATACAAGTAAAATAGTGATTTTACGGGAGAAAAAGTATGGAAATTGAGAATTCTTATGAGAAAAAAAGTATGAAAAGCACTTTGAAAAAGTATGAAAAATACTGTTTAAAGCATAAAAGTGGTAAGTTTGCAGTTTATATGATTGAGATTTGTGATTTGAAATTTTATAATTATATATTCGGCTATGAGGAAAGCTATACGTTATTTCAAACTATTTTAGAAAAAGTCAGGAAAAAATTCCAAGACAAATTTTATATATTTCAATTTATGGATTGCAGATTTGTGGTAGTAGCTGAGCAGTTAAGTCGTAATGACGTATATTTAATTGAAAAAGAAATATTTGATGTATTCAGGAGAAAATTTTATGTAAAAAATCAGAAAATCGTTGTGCACGTGAAAATAGGGGTATCATTATATCCAGACGACAGTGAAGATTTATTTAAGGTTCTTAGATATTCGGATATAGCACTTAGTTATGCTAAGGAAAATAATAAGATAGAATATGAAGTTTTCAATAAATCTATGTATGATGAGATTTTAAGAAAACAAAGAGTTATAAGTGAAATAGGTAGTGCACTAAGTAATAAGGAGTTAATTTTGTTTTATCAGCCTCAAGTTAATTTGAAAAATATGGAGGTGTATGGGTTTGAAGCCTTAATAAGGTGGAACCATCCTGTGCGTGGAATATTGTCACCTATGTACTTTATAGATATAATTGAGCAGAATGGTATGATAAATGATGTTGGAAAGTTTGTAATATATGAGGCATGCAGGCAGCTTCAGGAGTGGCATACCTCGGGATATCCTAACATTTCAATGTCTATTAACATTTCCGAAAGTCAGATTAATGGACAAGAATTTTTAAATTTTGTTAAATATGTTTTAGAAAAGAACGGAGTTGAGACTAAGTTTTTAATTTTTGAGATAACAGAAAGGATAGTTTTAGGTTTAAATGAAGAAAAGTTAAATCTAATCAAGAAGCTTAAGGATATCGGCATAAGGATATTTATAGATGATTTTGGAACAAAATATTCTAATCTTGATTATTTAAATGCTTTGCCAGTAGATGGCATAAAAATTGATAAATGTTTTATAGATAGGTTAGAATATTCACAAAAGGATTTGGCAATTACTAAGAATATAATTTCTCTTGCCCATGAATTGAACCTCGAAGTTATTGCTGAAGGAGTAGAGAAGCAAGAACAGCTTAAATACCTTTCAAATATGAGATGTGGTAAGGTTCAGGGATTTATATTTCAGAAGCCGATATCATCTAATGAAGTTGATAATTTTCTTAAAAATTTTAAGGTTTAGTATATAACAAAATTGGTGATGGTGTTTTTATATAATAAAAAATTTCCATTTCTATTATGTAGGTAATTATAATAGGAAATGGTGCATTAGATACACTGTACTCAGAGCTTATATTAATTATAAGGTTGAAAAAGCTTTTTAATTGTAATGCGTGAGCTTTAGGAAGGTAGTTCTAATTTTAAATGAGTGGATAACATTTTTCATAGGTTACATGAAAACGATATCCATAGAGCAATGATTGTTATAACTTAAATATTAAAGAAAAAATATAATGTATAATAGCTTTGAGTGGAAGAAAAAATAAATATAAAAATGAATAGTAATTGGAGTGTGTTATTGTGGCTAAAGTTGAGCATCACAATAAGGTTAAAGGATTGCACGTAATTCTACTAATAATATTTATTTTAGCTTCTGTTATATCAGCTATTAAGCCTATAGAATATTCTGCATGGTTTTATGAATATACACCTGCTTTTATAGGAGTTATGTTATTAATATTTACCTACAGAAAATTTGAGTTTACAGATTTTGTTTATGTACTTATTTTGATTTTAACAATAACAATCTTAATTGGAGCACACTATAAATATAGCAATATGCCTCTTTTTAATTATATAAGGGATGTTTATCATTTAAAAAGAAATAATTATGATAGGTATGGCCATTTTATGCAGGGCTTTGTACCAGCTTTTATTGTGAGGGAAATACTAATAAGAAAGTTTAAAGTGAAAAAACAATTTTTATTATCTGTACTTGTAGTTTGTGTTTGCCTAGCAATAAGTGGTTTTTATGAGATAATTGAAGGCGCATCATGCTTGATATATAAAAGATCTCCAGAGGATTTTTTAGAGTATCAAGGGGATAAATTAGATACTCAGTGGGATATGTTATCTGCGTTAATAGGTTCTATACTAGCAGTAACTGCTTTTCATAGAATTCATGATAGAAGCATAAAAAAATTAATTAGTCATAGGAAAAATTAAAAAAGAAATGTCTACAGCTTATTCATGTAAAGCTATAGGCACTTCTTTTTTTTACTATTTTTGTGTTTATACATTAATTTGTCCACATGATTAATGTATTCACTTATATCAGAATGTTTATCAAAATCGTAAAGTTCATATCCATAACTAAAATTTAATTTGTATGGGCGATTTGAATGTTTAATATGTTCAGCTAAAGCATCAGAAATTTTTTTTATTATTGTTTCTACTTCTTGTTTACTGCATACATTAAGCAATAAAATAAATTCGTCACCTCCATAACGAGTGATTGAATTTTCATTTCCTATTATACTGTTGATTGTAGTTACTAAAGATATTAAAGCCTTATCTCCTTCATTATGGCCAAAAGTATCATTTATTATTTTAAAATCATCTATATCTATAAGAACTATTGAGAAGCTTTTCGATTTTTTTTGATTAATTCTATTACTTAAATAACTATAAAATTTTTCACGTGTCCAAGCACCTGTTAAGTAATCAATATGCATCATTTGCTGCTGTAAATATAAATAAAGAATAATTAGGGAAAAAGAAATTGAACTCCACATTAGCAAAGGACCATAAATTAAAAATTGGATTAAGCTTGCTAAGGTCGGAAATACTCCAAATAAGATTAACGGCCAAAATTCTATTCTGTTTAAATATTTTTTATTTTTATAAATTGATATAAAACCGCAAAGCAAATAAAAGTAAGATATGACAAAAGGAGTGAAGAACAAACTCTCTCTTTGATATACATTATATTTGTTTATATAGAAATCAAATTTGAAAAATGGAGTAAGTAGTACTAGAAAAGTATTTATAATTATAGGTAATAAAATTAAAATGTTATCTTTGGCTTTATAATCCGCAGTTTTAGTTATCCACAGTTTTGCAAATGTATACCAGCGATATGTTACTAAAGGTGCTAACGCAAATAAAGTAACGTGGAGAAAAGTTGTTATAGGTATTAGCCATGCGTATGGCTGTTTATTTATTATACAAGTTAAAGTTTCAACTATTAATTCAATAGTATTTAGTATAAAGATGGAGACAAAAATTCTATTTTTTCTTTCACTTTTATCAAGGCGACCCAATATATTTTTTAAAAATATAATTGATATGATAGCAGCAATTATATTATTATCTATTCTAAGAGCTAAGTTCACTATAGTTTCACTCCTAACGGATTAGTTCCTATACTTTGTTAATTAGCAATAGGTTAACATATTTTATTTTAACATAATATATTAGATATTTCATAGAAAATGTGATATATTTTCGTTCAATTGTAGTTTTGGAATCAGTAAATAATTATAATATGTAAATGATTTTATAATATAATAGGCTGTATAGTATAAAAAAAATTAAAAAATACACTTTAATGTATGGATATATCATATATGAAAGCTTATTGGAATAAATTCCATAATTTAAATGTAACAAAATTTAAAAAGTATTTGATTTTTTAAATTAAGTATGGTAAAATAAACTCGTAACTTAAATGAAACGTTAATAATGTAAACACAAATATATTTCAGTTAATACTTCTTAGTATGTTATAGCGAAATTTTATTGGTGGATTATTACACAGAGTTTAAGAAAAATAAAATTTCGGAGGTACGCATTACATGAATGGTACAGTAAAATGGTTTAATTCAACAAAAGGATTTGGATTTATTACAGGAGAAGATGGAAATGATGTATTCGCACATTTCTCTCAAATAAAAGCAGATGGATTCAAAAGTCTTGAAGAAGGTCAAAAAGTTGCTTATGATGTAGTTCAAGGAGCAAAAGGACCACAAGCAGAAAATATCACAGTTCTTTAATTTTTAGTGATTTCTGTAATAAAAAAGGTGAGGAGAATAAGTTCTCCTCACCTTTTTTATTTGAAATTAATAGTAGAAACTAAACCTAATAAGTTCAATCTGAAATTATTAGGTTTAGTAATCATTTTTCTAGTTCTGATTTTAAAACTTCACCAAGTCTTTTAATTCCTTCAACAATCCTGTTATCAGGCATATTTGAATAATTAAGCCTAAACTGATTGTTATGATCTCTGTTTGGAAAAAATGGAGTTCCAGGAACAAAAGCTACGTTGTTTTTTATCGCCTTGTCAAATATGCGTTCACAATCAATTCCTTCAGGAAGCATAACCCATAAAAATAAGCCTCCATCTGGAAGAGTATGCTTAATATTTTTGGGGAAATATTTATCCATAGAATCAACCATCAATTGTCTTCTGTGTCTGTAAATCTCTCTTATTTTTTCTATGTGTTCTTCAATATCAAACATTTCTAAATATTTTGAAGTAATCATTTGTGAAAATACGTCAGTATGTAAGTCAGCGCTTTGCTTTAATGGCACTAGCTTTTCCATTATAGGTTTATCTGCACACATCCAGCCAAGTCTTAAACCAGGTGCAAAAATCTTAGAAAAAGTACTTAAATAAATAACACGCCCTTCAGTATCAAAATGTTTTACCGGAGGCAGCTTTTCTCCTGAAAATCTTATCTCACCATAAGGATTGTCTTCAAGTATAAATACGTCATATTTATTTGCAAGTTCAACTATTTTTTTTCTTCTTTCAAGAGCCATGGTTCTACCAGTTGGATTTTGAAAATCTGGTATTGTGTAAATAAATTTTGCATTTGGAGTGTTTTGAAGTACTTTTTCAAGTTCTTCCATAATCATTCCTTCTTCATCCATAGAAACGCCTTTGAAGCTTGGCATGTATGTCTTAAAAGCATTTATAGCAGCAAGATAAGTTGGATTTTCACAAATTATAGTATCTCCTTCATCTATAAAAACTTTTCCCATTAGATCTAGAGCTTGTTGTGAACCAGAAATCATAAGAATGTTATCTAAAGATGTGGTGATTTGTAAATTAGCCATTCTTTTACATATGGCTATTCTTAGAGGGATATAGCCTTCAGTAGTACTGTATTGAAGAGCTGCTTCACCATTAGTATTTAGAACTTCTATACAGGCTTTTTTTATTTCTTCTATAGGAAAAAGCTCTGGTGCAGGAAGTCCACCAGCAAAGGATATTATTTCGGGTTGCTGAGTTACTTTGAGAATTTCTCTTATTTCTGAAGAGGTTATAAAATTGTTTCTTTTTGCAAATCTTTTGTCATTCAAAAAAATCACTCCTAATAAGTTATATTATTGAAATATTGATGATTGTGTAGTTTACTATATTGCTTGTGTTTTGATTTGAAAATTTTCTCACATAAAGCTTTATATTGTCAATGCTTTCTTAGATAAAATTTTGATTTAATATATATATTATCATTATATTGTCATATTAAAACTATAAATTACATTATTCTGCACTAGTTTGGTAAATGATATCAAATTTAATATTATTGGATGAAAACTTAGCATAAAAATGGTAAAATGATATTGCATAAATTTTTAATTTATTTAGCAATAGGGGGAATGTTCATGAGGAAAAATAATTCTTTACAGATTAAAGCCATTTTATCTATATCAATTATTTTTATAATATTGATGAGCTTTGTAACAGCAATCAGCTATACCAATTCTAAAAAGTTAATTTTATCTTCGCTTGAAGACTCAGGGAGGCAAACAATTACTGTACATTCACAAAATTTATCTTCATGGGTAAAATCTAGATTATCACAGGTAGAAGTGATTGCCAATACAGAAGTAGTAAACAGTATGGATAAAAATAAAATATTGTCCTATTTTAAACGTGAAAAGGATAATTATAATGGAGTTTTTAATAGTTTAGGAATAAGTGATACTCAGGGGAAATTAACAATTCAAAATAATACCGTAATAGATATAAGTTCTGAGAATACATTTCCAGAGGTTATTGGTGGAAAAGAGATTATATCAAATCCATTTCAAGCAAAGGAAGATCCATCACAATGGATTATTTCAATGGAATGTCCTATAAAAGATATTAATACAAATAAAGTGAAAGGGCTTGTAAGTGGGGCATGTCTTGTTTCAACAGTGTTTAAAGAGAATACAAGTTTTCATTTAGGTAAAACAGATAATGTTTATATATTAAAAAAGGATGGTACAGTGCTTTTTCATAAAAATAAAAACTTAATAAATAATAGCAATTTTTTTAAAAACGCAAATAAGGATTATGTGAGTTTGCTTAAAAAAGGAACAAATAAAGAAAATTTTTATGGAGAATTTAAAGATAACGCTGGAACAAAAAAGCTTTTTTCGTCACATATTAATGGAACTGATTGGTATATGTTTTTAGAGGTGCCTACTAAAGAATATGTAAGTAGCGTAAATTCACTTTTATATATTACAACTATTATCACAATTTTCGCAATAATAGTATTAATCTTAATACTCATAATAATACTTAAATATTTTTTCAATAGATTACTAAAGGTATCACTAGCAGCAGAAAAGGTTGCAAAGGGTGATTTAACTAATTATTTACCAGAATCAGAGGATGAACTTGGTAAGTTTAATGCTACCTTTAATAGAATGACAAAGGAATTAAAACAGATTATTTTAAAATTAAAGGGAGCAGCTGAAATAATAAATAAATCTTCTCAAAATTATGAGGATGTAAGTTTAACAGTAGTTGAAGGTGGAGAAAGTATTCAAGAGGGTATTAAGAATTTATCTTTAGGAGCTAAAGTAACTTCTGAAGAAATATCAAATATTACTACTTATGTAAGTGATATGGAGAAGCAGTCAAAAGAATTAGTTGATATAAGCATAAATATAGATGATATGATAAAGGAAACTAAAGATAGTACTAAAATTGGCTCAGAAAACTTGAAGAAAACAATTGATGTACTTAATAATATGAAGAAAAGCATATTGATTTCTAGCGATGCTATAACTAAGCTTTCAGAAAGATCTAAGAATATTGCAAATATAACAACCTCTATATCAGATATATCTGAACAAACTAATTTATTGGCATTAAATGCAAGTATTGAGGATGTCAGAGCAGGTGAGAACGGAAAAGGTTTTTCAGTGGTTGCAGAAGAGGTTAGAAAATTAGCAGAGCAGTCTTCAAATTCAAGTTCGGAAATTTCCAGCGAAATATTGCAGGTTCAAGGACATATAACCGAAGCGGTTAAAACCATGAAACAAAGTATAGATTTTATGCAACAAGGGACAAGTTCTATGGACTCAATTTCTATGATATTTTATGAAATAGAACAGCAGGTTGAGAAGGTGAAGGATGTTAGTTCTAATGTTTCTGAAATAGCAAAAATACTTTTAAATCAAAATGAAAATATTTATCAAGCTATTTCAAATACATCAGCAGTAAGTGAAGAAGCAGCAGCTAATACAGCTTCCGTTGAAGAAACAATAAATAATCAAGGAAAAGTATTTTTAAAGCTTAAAACTGCATCTGAGGAACTTCACAATATTTCCATAAATCTCAAGGAAGAAATTTCAAAGTTTAAGTGCTAATAGTGCTTTTTATAAGAATAAAATATTGAATATAAAAGTCAAAAAAACGTGCACATTATTTGTATAAAATATGCACGTTTTTAGTTATAAATAAAATTTTATAGCAGAATTCACTAGTATTAAATATATATAATATGTGGAGGTGAATATAATGAAGGTTGATGTTGTACTTCAAGGAAGAGGAGTTTTAGGAATTGGATATATTGGTGTTTACAAGGCGCTTTGCGAAAAGGGGTATGAAATTGAAAGATGTGCGGGAACTTCTGCAGGATCTGTAGTTGCTGCATTAATTATGGCAGGGTATAGTTACAAGGAATTAGAAGATATACTTAAGGAAGTAAACTTCAATATATTTATGAAGAAAACAAAATTAAGCAAATTTTATACCATAGGAAAGCTATTATCTGTTATAACGAACAAAGGAATGTATGATGGTGAAGTTATAGAAACCTGGATAAGTGGACTGCTTGAAAAAAAAGGAATAACAAAATTTAAAGATTTAATGGAGAATGGGGAAAAAAGTAAGTTAAAAATAATTGCTTCTGATATAACAGGAAGAAAAATAATGATTCTCCCAGATGATTTGAGAACTTATGGGGTAGACCCGTTGGAATTTAGCGTTGCAAAAGCTGTTAGAATGAGCTGTTCTATACCACTTTTTTTTACACCGGTATTATTTGAAGATAATGGAAAAACAAACTTTATAGTTGATGGAGGACTGTTAAGTGATTTCCCAATATGGATTTTTGATGTTGAAGGCGTTCCAAGATGGCCTACTTTTGGTATTAAAATTCAAGGGAATCAGAGTTATTCATCTAGAGGAGAAGTTGATATTCTACAGTACTTTATGGATATTGTAGGAGCAGCGTTAAATTATGATGCAGATAGTTATGTTAGAGAAAAGGACAGCGTTAGAACAATAACCTTAGACTTTGGCAATAAAATTGCATCAACAGATTTTCTAAAAGCTAATGAATTTATAGATTATTTGTGTAATAATGGATATGAAACTACATTAAAGTTTGTAGAGGATTGGAATTTTAAAGATTATGTTAGACAATATAGAAGTGGAGTATAGATAATGAATGATAAAACTAAAGCTGCAGTTATAGGCATTAATTATTCAATACTTATATTAGTTATGATAATCAACTGTCTCTATAATAGTAATAAGTGGATTTATATAATAAGCTTGTATTTAATTTTAATAACTTTTTATACTGTAAGCACATTTTTTATATATAATGCAAGATATAAGAATTTTAATTTAATTAGAAGTTTTGCATATTGTGTTCAAATAATAACTATATTTTTAATTAATAGATTTGATGATACATCATTATCTACTGTGTTGTATCTATTTATATTAGCTGATACTATATTAAATGAGAGTATAATTTATGGTGTTTTTTCTACATTTATTTTTTATGCAGTATCATCAACTTCTATTTTTTATAAGTTATATTATAATATTGGTAGGGCTGTTATTGTTATGATTTTATATTTGCCAGTTTATGCAGTTGTTTATGTTATCTTTTTTCTTATAAAGAGACTTTTAAAGCAAAATAAAATTATAGAAGAAAATCTTAAGGATATAACAATTAAAAAGCTTGAAAAGGATACTATGTATAATGAACTTAAATCAGCATATGACAGAGTAGAGGAAATGACAGCACTTAAAGAAAGAAATAGAATAGCAAGAGAGATACATGATACTGTTGGACATACCCTTACAACTGTTCTGGTTGAAATGGAAGCGTGCAAAAGGCTTATAGATAAAAAGCCAGAACTTGCAAGAGAAAAGCTTAATTTAGCTGAGGGACAAGTTAGAAAGGGCTTAAATAGTATAAGAGCCTCTGTAAGGGTACTTGAAAGTGGTGAAGATATTATGGATTTTTATTCTGATATTAAATCGATTATAAATGAAACCGAAAAACATTCTGAGGTTATAATAAAAGCTCAGATAGATGATAATATAAATCTTACAAAAGCTCAAGAAAAAGTGATACTATCCGCACTGCTAGAGGGACTTACCAATGGTATAAAACATGGAAAGAGCACTGCATTTTTATTTAAGCTTTACATAGGTGGATATGAAATTAGGTTCTCTCTTGAAGATAACGGACGGGGAACAGATATTTTTGTTCCTGGCTTTGGCATTAGAGCTATGATGGAGAGAGTTAAGGAGCTTAAGGGTAAGCTTAATATATCATCAAAAAGTAATGAAGGTTTTGGAATTTACATAAACTTTCCAATGAAGTGAGGTGGAATATGGAAAAGATAAATATACTTATAGCAGATGATCAGACACTTATGTGTGATGGATTAAAAACTATATTAGAGCTTGAAGAAAATTTTAATGTGATGGGCACTGCAAAAAATGGCGAAGAGGTTCTGGAGCTTTGCAAGGCAAATAAACCAGATTTAATTCTAATGGACATAAGAATGCCAAAGATGGATGGAGTAAAATGCACTAAAATTTTAAAAACGCTGTATCCTGAAATTAAAGTTTTAGTCTTAACTACTTTTAATGATACAGAATATATTATTGAAGCCTTAAATTATGGAGCAGCTGGATACATATTAAAGGATATAGAAGGGGATGCGCTTATAAAAGCAATAAATGATGCTTATAAGGGTTCGCTTATGATGCCAGCAAGTGTAGCTAAAAAACTTGCTGAAAAACTTTCTCAGAGTACAGTAGTTGTTAATGCTCATAAGGAAGAAAAGGTGCTTAAGGACTTTTCACAAAGAGAAGAAGAAATTGCAAAGATGATGACAATGGGGTTTAATAACAAACAAATAGCTTCTTCACTTTTTATATCAGAAGGAACAGTTAAAAATTATATAAGTAATATTTATAGTAAGCTTGGTACCTCAGATAGATTTGAGGCAGTTAAGCTTTTAAATATTATGTTTCAAAACACTTAAAGTATACAGGTTATTGCAGTCATAATAGATGTGACTGTGGTAACTTTTTTATTACTTTTATTTTTAATATAATCAATGAAGAGCACCAAGAAGAGGAGGATATGAATTGAAGCCTTTGTCTGTATTTAACTATAACAGAAATAATAAAATAAGATTTTTTAGTTCAATTGCTTCAGTAGCTGTTGCAGTTGGTTTTTTATATATTTTAATTACTTTTGTAAAAAGTACGGAAAACTCAATATATAGAACTATTCTAAACTTTAAAAATTATTCTATGTGTCTTCCGTATTCAAGTGAAAAAGGGATTTCGTTAAGCTTAATATTAAAAATAGAAGGCAGTAAAGCTGTAGAGAAAGTGATTCCAGTAAAAAAATATGGGATACAATATGATATACCCTACGAAAGTGCAGTAACAAAGCTTTTGGCTGTTAAAAATGAAGATATGAATTGCTTGCTTATAAAAAGTCAGGATAATATACTTCAAGGTAGACTTCCAAGAGATGGTGAAAATGAAATTGCAGTTAATTACTATGAGGCGAAAAACCAAAAAATTAAACTTGGAGACATAGTTGGAGGTGAAAAATGCAAGCTCTATGGTGTTGATGGAGAGTATAAGGTAGTTGGAATAATAGGAGGGAAAAATTTGATTTCCATATTATCGGCTAATGAGGATTCAATGCCAAATTACAAAAATGCAGCGCAAGTAAAGTTAAACGGAATTATTGTTTTCCCAAGGAACGGCTGTTTAGAAGAGATGAATAAATTTCTTGAAGCAATTTCTAAAAAGCAAATTATAACAGAAACCTTGGGTAGCTTAAATAATGAGTTTAATCAAATTACTGATGGACTAGGCACATTAAATGCTTTAGTTATAGCTTCAATATTTTTAATGGTGGTTACGGTAGGAGGTTCAAGATACATACAGTTTTTTAGTAGAAAAGAAGAGTTAGGCATATTAAATGCCATAGGATATAGTAAGAAAAAAATTTTAAAAAGAGCTGTAATTGAAGTACTGGAAGTAAATATATTATCCTATATTATTGGAGTCTCAATTGGTGTTTGCATTAGCTTTTTAATTAAGAAATGCATACTTGAGGTTTCTGGCTCAGTAGGTGTTGTTTTTGATTTAAAAGCATTTATAGTAGCTTTGTACATACCATTATTTACAGCACTTTTTACTATAATACCTATAAACATAATTATAAGTAGGCTGGATCCTATTAATATGATTGAAGAAAATTAGAGGTGATAAAAGTGGGTTTAGAAATGGATAGTGTTAATCTAGTTTATGATATAGGAAAAGAACTGCAAACTTATGCTCTTAAAAATATAAATATTTCACTTGAAGGAAATAGAATAGTTGGAGTTATGGGTCCATCTGGCAGTGGAAAAAGTTCACTTTTATATACCTTAGCAGGTTTAAAGTGCCCAACCTCAGGAAAGGTTTATTATAATGAAATAAATTACAGTGACCTTTCTCCTGATAAAAATGCAGAACTTAGAAGGAAGGATTTTGGATTTATTTTTCAAAAGCATTTTTTGATTGACTATATGACGGTACTTCAAAATGTGTTAACCCCTATAAATGATGATAGCAAAGAAGCAAAGATGAAAGCAGTAACCATTCTCGATAAGCTTAATATACTTAATCTTTCCGGAAAAAAGCCACATCAGCTTTCGGTTGGACAAAAACAAAAGGTAGCAATTGCACGAGCTTTTATCGGAGAACCAAAGATTATATTTGCAGATGAGCCAACAGCAGCCTTAGATTATGAAGCTACAATAAATGTTATGAATTTTTTAAAGAGTTATAGGAAAGAAAAAATGATTATAATAGTAAGTCACGACAAGTCCATACTTGAAGATGCAGACAGTATAATAAATATGTTTGATGGTTCCATAATTTCCACTCAAAGTGGAGAGGAGGAAAATATGTAATGAAGCCTCTTGGAACTATAAATTATTTAAAAAATAATGCAAAAAAAGTTTTAGTACAGTTTATTTGTGTTGTATTAAGCACTTGTTTTATATATTTAATTTCGGTTGTATTTTACAGCAGTATATATAGCACAAATTCTTATGGAATAAATATAGTTAAGAATGCATTTATTGTAAAAACTAATCATAAGAAGGAAATTCCACTTGAGGCGCTTAATTCTTTAAAAAGCAATAAAGATGTTAGGAAAATAATACCTTTAGTAAGTGCGGAGGAGGGATTTCAATATAACTCTATGCTCACAACCAGCGATGGAAATGTTTTTAATGTGTTTCAAGAAGACCTTAAAGATATTATTAATCTATTTAATATGAGGCTTATAAGTGGAAGGCTTCCTAGAGAAAATAGTAATGAAATAGTTATTCCTAAAAATTTTGCAAAACAAAATAAAATAGATATTGGAGCGTATATAGGCAATGACGAAAAACTAAATATTAGCCTTGATAATGATTATAAGGTTGTTGGAATAATGGATGGATCCAGCAGTTTTATGCTTATATCTAACCACATAAAAATCAGTAGAAATGAAGCTTTAAAGCATAACATTATAGCAGCCTTGAAAAGTGATAAACAAAATGAGGTTGAAAAAATATTTAGTAATATTAAGGACAAAAATATAAAGTATTTTGACTATAGACTTTTAAAAAGTCAGACGGATGAAGCTTATAAAAATATAAATATTGTTGAAGCTGCTCTAGATGGATTGATAATTTTTGTTTTATGTATTTCAATTATGCATATAAATTACGTTATACTTTTAAGTAGGAAAAAAGAGTTTGTTATTTTAAATTTAATTGGATATACGAAAAACAAGTTGTATAAAAAAATATTAAAAGAAAATGCTACACTTAACATACTTTCCTTTGGAGCTGGAAATTTGATCGCATTTTTTATAGCTAATATTTTAAATATAACCTTATGGGGACCTAAAGGAGAATATTCTGTACCTTTCAAGCTCACATACGTTTTTAATACTTCCATAATTCTAATATGTATTTTTATAGTAGAGGTTTTGCTATTATTTGTCATTGGGAATAAGTTATATAAAAAAATGAAACTATAATTATAGACAGACAAGTTGAAAGTTTGAAATGGCTAACACCGAATTTATACTACAAAACTAATATTTTACTGTAGAGCACAGAGTACAATTGACAGAGTACAGTGAAGGATGATTTTTCTCCGCTATGCTTCGAAAAATCTAAAACTTAATGCTCGCGCATGGCTTACAATATGATATTCAGCGATCTGATACTAATAAGTTCTAAGATTTACCTGAGAGTAGCGAAAGGCAAATCCACATTCACTGTGCTCTGTACTCTGTCAGTTGTGCTCTAAGTTAAACCATAATTTAACAATATGAATTTAAATCTTCTAAGTTGTCCATCTATAGTAAGAAATATGGGTATTCTTCTCATATCCCATAAAATGTAGTTACCGTAAGTCATATAAATTGTGACTGTGGTAACTTTTTTATTACTCAAAATTCTATTAAAGTTATTAATAGACATTTGGGAGAGGAGTAGAAGAAAAATATGATTAAAGGCTATATTAAAAATCATGAAATCATATCATTTATATTTTTAACCTTTTTATTTAGCTGGATTATATGGGGAATATTATATTGTTCATCTATAGATATTGTTAATAATGTTATTTATAAAAGCCACATGAGTATTTTTATTTGTTTAGGTGCGTTTGCACCAAGTAGTATGTCAATAATTCTTACTGGTTTTTTATACAAAAAGAAAGGATTAAAGGCATTACTTACTAGGCTAACTAAGTGGAGATATAATTTAATATATTATTTAATTGCAGTTTTTTATTGGATAGCATCACTTTATATTTCTTATTTAATATGCAAATTTTTTGGCAGCAAGGGTGAAATTACTTTTACTAATGTAAAAACATACTATATTCTAGAAGGTTTTATGATTACTTTACTTTTGGGAGGTCCTTTGGGAGAGGAAATTGGATGGAGAGGTTTTCTGCTGCCAAGACTTCAAAAAAAGTTAAATCCATTTTATTCAAGTATAGTACTTGGCATCATATGGTCATGCTGGCATCTGCCTTTATTTTTTATTGCTGGTACAGATCAATATGGAGTTCCATTTCTTTTATTTATAATGACAACAATTATTAATACAATAATAATTACCTGGATATTTAATAGAACAAATGGAAGCTTGATTTTTCCTATATTGTTTCATACCTGCAATAATATAGCTGCTGGCCTTTTAGCTGGATCATATAACTTTGCGATTGCAAATATTTATAAGTTTTCTATTGTACAAATAATAATTATGATTTTTGTTGTAAGAGATATGTTTAAACAGAGCAAATTTGATATAATATATAAATAGACAATTTAATATATGTGAGGAGAGTGCTTATATGAATGTGACACAAGCTGCTCTTAAATTAAAAAAGATAAAAGGAATTGTTGCAATATCACAGTTCGGAAGTTTTGGCACAGAATATTTTATTGATGGAAAAAGTGATATAGATTTGGCTGTTGTAGTTGAACCAAATGTATCTTATATGGGCACTTTAAATTTAGAGGATGCTATACTGCCAATATTTTGTGAAGAATACAAATATGATAATATACATTTAACATTTATATTATTTAAAGAGTTTGCTAGCAAATATGCAAGACTTGCAGTTGATAGTGATAACATTATAGTAATTGACGAAAATAGATGGTTTGATTTTCAACATTATGTATTGAAATTTGCAAGGAATAATAGAGAATTTGAAAGAACTTTAAAAATAGATGAGCAGTACACTTATTTTGGAGGTATTATAGATGAGTCCATATTATAAATATAAAAAGGAAAAATTTTATGATAAATATAAAAGTGCAAGTGAGACTCTAGAAGATTTAAAAAGTGCCTTGTTAAAGTATAGAGAAAATAATGATAGAATAATAAAGAGAGCTATATTTGCTTTCTTTCAAGATTTTTGCGAATATATTATCGATATGTGTGAAAGTTATATTGTAATTAATGATGGAAAAGTAAGTGCAAGTAATTCATCTATTGAGTTAATACAAAAGGCGCATGAAATGAATTTTTTTGATGAAACTTTAAAAAATTATCTTTATGATTGCGTAAGGCTTAGAAATAGATATACTCATGACTATTATAAGAGAGAAATAAGTGAAAAACAAATTGAAGAATTTTGCTATTCAAGAGTTTTATACTTGGACATATTTTTAGAAAATAGTAAGGATAATGTTATATTAACCTATAAGAATAAATGAGCTAATAATTAAGTTACTACAAGTCATATAAATTGTGACTGTGGTAACTTTTTTATTACTCAAAATTCTATTAAAGTTATTAAAGAGTTACCGTATCGAAACTTAAGTTATGCATGTTTGAAAATGCCATGTTTTGGGCATTATGAGGTATGTATAATTTAATAGTTGAGCCGGTAACTCTATGGATATTTTGGAGGGGAGTAAAAGAAAAGTATGATTAAAAGATATATTAAAAATCATGAGATATTATCATTTATATTTTTAACCTTTTTATTTAGCTGGACTATATGGGTAATGCTATATATTTCATCTAAAAATTGGGCTATGCTAGAGATAATAAATACTTTGGGTGCGTTTGGGCCAGGCATTATGTCAATAATTCTTACAGGTTTTTTATACAAAAAGAAAGGATTAAAGGCATTACTTACTAGGCTAACTAAGTGGAGATATAATTTAATATATTATATAATTGCAGTTTTTTATTGGATAGCATCAATTTATATTTTCTATTTAATATGCAAATTTTTTGGCAGCAAGGGTAAAGTTACTTTTATTAATACCAAACCATATTACATTCTAGGTGGGTTTATATATACTTTACTTTTGGGAGGTCCTTTGGGCGAGGAAATTGGATGGAGAGGTTTTCTGCTTCCAAGGCTTCAAAAAAGGTTAAATCCGTTTTATTCAAGTATAGTACTTGGCATCATATGGTCATGCTGGCATTTGCCTTTATTTTTTATTGCTGGTACATGTCAATATGGAATCCCGTTTTTTGTATTTATAATGGTAGGAATCATCAATACAATAATAATTACATGGATATTTAATAGAACAAATGGAAGTTTGATTTTTCCTATATTGTTTCATACGTGCATTAATATGACTTGGCTTGGTCTTTTAGTTGGAGCAGAGGCATTTGCCATTACAAATATTTATAAGTTTTCTATTGTACAAGTAGTAATTATGATTTTTGTTGTAAGAGATATGTTTAAGAATAGCAAATATGGAAGGGTTACAGTTGATAATGGTGACATTGTGGTGATTGGTGAAAATAAGTAAGGACAACGTTATATTAAGCTATAAGAATAAATAAGCCACTAATAAAGTTACTACAAGTCATATAAATTGTGACTGTGGTAACTTTTTTATTACTTATGTTTTAGATATTATTATTAAAGAAGGAAAATTAAAAAACAAGTGTACTACATAAATAGTACTTAAATACAGCGAGGTGACGTATAGAATGAATAAAAATATTAAAGTAGCTTCAATTTCTTTAATTGCAGTTATTATATGAATAATTTTAGAGCAGATTATAATTAATTTTTTTTGCAGTCAAGATTTAAGTATATTAAATAATCCTACACTTTCAAATGCTATTTTAGAAATTGTAATTATGGTTATTCCTTGCTTGGTTGTAAAGAAATTTAGTAATCAAAAGTTCCATTTAAGCCTTATAGGAATAACGTTTCATGGACAAGTTAAGAATATATTTTTGGGAATGATAATTGGCTTTGCAGACGTTATAGTTTTATATTTAATCCTTTGGAAAATGAAATTTATAAGATTTAAAGGCTTAGGCTTTGGATTTTACGCAGGAAGTGAAGTTATAAAGAGTGTATTTAATGTTTTTCTTATAGCAATTTTTGCAGGAATTTGCGAGGAGATTTTTTTTAGAGGAGTTTTATTAAATTATTTTTCTAAAGCTAAAGGTAATTTATTAGCACTTATAGTGAGTTCTGTTATTTTTACTATATTTCATACAGGTAGATATCACGATTTTTTAGTATTAACTGGTGTTTTTATAATGGCAGTTGTTCTAGGGTGCAGTTTTATATATACTAATTCTTTGTGCTTGGGAATTGGAATTCACTTTGCAGTGGACTTTTTTACTAATTTAGTAAGTCTTAATGAACCAAATTTTTTCATAATAAATTTAAGTGATAAATTAAACTCTTATAACTTTGAAAAAAATTTTATTTGTGCACAATCTATTATAATGTTTTTTATTTTTATGTTGATTTTTGGGGTAAGAAAGATAAGGAGGGGAAATGACTATGAGCTTAAGGAAACTAGATAAAAATTTAAAAATTGCAATTATGGCGCTTATTTTAACCATAATTGCTGCAGGTATATTTGGAGGTTTTACTTTACTTATGAGTAAAACAAAACTCGAATTGTTTAACAATGGGACAGTAAATACTTTAATTATAGAGATAATAGTTACGATTGTACCTTGTTTAGTAGTTAAAATAAACAGTGGTGGAAAATTTAATTTGGAACTTATTTCTATGAAATTTGAAGGAAATAGTTTAAGCAATTTTTTTAAAGGTATGGGAATTTCACTACTTATGATTACAACTTTGGTAGTGACTTTAATGGTTACTAGAATTATAAGTATTAAGGGTTTTGGTTTTCAATTTGCAGCAGTAAATAAGGTGCTTTGGTCTGTATTTTTAGTTTTTTTAGTTGCGATTTTTGCAGGAATTTGTGAGGAAATATTTTGTAGAGGAATTTTGCTTAATTATTTAGCTATGTGGAAAGGCAAAATTTTTGCTTTAATAGTAAGTTCTATTGTATTTACAGCATTTCATATTACCCGTTATCAAGATATTAATTCTCTTACTAATGTTTTTCTCATGGGGATTATACTTGGAATTACATTTATAGTAACAAAATCATTGTATATGCCTATTGGACTTCATTTTGCATGGGATTTTTATTTGGATCTTTGGAGCACTGAAAAAGATCCATCGCTATTCATAGTAAATTTAAATGATAAATTTAGAATTAATTATATTGATAAGGTTAATGGATGGGCGCAGATTATTATAAAGATTATCGTAATTATAATTTTTATATCTATATATATTAAAAGAAAAAACTTGGTAAAGGAAGTGGAATAAACGCATAACTTAAAAGAAAAATTAATAAGTAAACAAGTATTATTATTTTTAATTATGACTTTTTCAGCGACCTATTTGTGTTGGGGAATTTTATTACTATCTTTTAAAGGAATCTTGAGTAAAGCAATATATAGAAACAGTGCTTATAATACATTTCTTCATGTATTAGGGGCAAGTATGCCAAGCATTATAGGTATAGCTTTTACAGGTTATTTTGGTGGAGTGAAAAAAATAAAGCAGTTATTAAAGAAGATTATTAATTGGAAATTTAATGTTATCTTTTATTTACTCTCGTTAGTAACTTTAAATGCACAGTTATTTTTAAGTTATTTTATATGCAGTATTATTGGATTTAATATAAAAGTTTTTGTTAATAGTAGTTTTCAAGGTTTTAAAACAGATAGTGTTTTAGGCATCTTTGCTCTATTCATAGTAATAGTATTATTTGGAGGGCCTCTTCAAGAAGAATTTGGTTGGAGGGGATTTTTACTTCCAAGGCTTCAGAAAAAATTTCATCCAATTTATTCAGCTGTAATTGTAGGAGTAGTATGGTCACTTTGGCATCTGCCTATGTTTTTTATTTCTGGCACTGGATATAATAACTTTTTAGTTTATATGCTAGTGACTACAATATTATCCATAGAAATTACGTGGATTTATAATAAAACAAATGGAAGCTTGTTATTTCCAATTTTCATTCATGGAATTGATAATACTTGTGGAGTGCTATTAAATGTTTCTGGGAACCAAATCAATAAAGCTAGCACTATTTCACATATCATAGTAATAATAATTATGGTTATTATAGTGATAGATATGTGTAAAAAGACGTCAAAAAGGGTGATAGAGATATGAATAAAAAAATAAAACATTTTATTATTAGTGTAGTTTGTTCAGTTATAATATTTAATTTGTTATGTGCAAATACCGCTATGGCAGAAGGTAATATAAAAAGCTTTAAGAATAAATTAGATAGCTTGGCACCAGAATTATTAAAACGTTATAATGTCCCAGGAGCGGCAGTTGGAATAATAGAAAATGGAAGAGTTGTTTATATTTCGAATTATGGTATGGCAGATAAAAGTAAAGGCAAAGAGGTTAATAATAATACAATATTTCAAGTAGGTTCTGTGTCAAAAACTTTGGCTGCATGTGGAGTTATGCATCTAGTTGAGGAAGGTAAAATAAAACTTGATGATCCTGCTGAAAAGTATTTAACACGTTGGCACCTGCCAGCTTCAAAATTCAACAAAAACGATGTAACAATAAGAAGACTACTAAGTCATACTGCTGGATTATCAGTACATGGATATGGTGGAACAAGGCCAGGAAAAAAGCTTGATACATTAGAGGAATCTTTATCAAAAGGAGTAAAAATTATAGTTAAGCCTGGTAGCGAATATTTGTACTCTGGCGGAGGTTATACGCTGCTTCAGCTTATAATTGAAGAGGTTACGAAAAAGCCTTTTGATAAATATATGTATGAAGAAATATTAAAGCCCTTTGGAATGAAGCACAGCACATACAGCAATAATATTATCAATCCCAATATGTCAAAAGCATATGCTGTATTAGGACAAACGTCACCCAATTGTAATTTTACAGAGGAAGCAGCGGCTGGCTTAAAAAGTACAATACCAGATTTCTCAAAATTTATTTTAGCAATGATGGATGGGAATAATGGTGAAACGAGAGGGCGTAATATACTTAAAAATGAAAGCATAGACCTAATGTTTACACCAGTAAGATCAAATTATGGATTTGGATTTATTTATAATAAGTTATCAGATGGCAATACTTTAATATGGCATAATGGTGCAAATATGGGAGGATGGCGTGCCCAATATGGAATGATACCAGAAAAGAAGGATGGACTAATTATATTTACCAATAGTGATAATGGTCAGAATTTAACAGATGATATTTTTGATTATTGGGAACAGTATGAAACAGGGACTATGCCTAAGCAATATTATACTAATGAAAAAATAAGAGAATATTTTTTGTATGCAACTGTAGGATTAGCGGTTTTACTAGGTATTTATATATTGTTTTTTGCTGTAAAATTAAAAAATGGAAAAAGAGTGTTCTTTTCAAAAAATAAGAAAAAATCCTATGTTAAATTAATTATAAGATTAATAATGCTGATGCTTTTTGCAGCTAGCTGGTATGTTTTTTTCTATGGATTTGATATTGCTTCGGTTATGCCATATGGATTTAATAAAATAACTTGCACAGTTGGAATTTGGAGTATAGTATTATTTATATCTGGCTTGTTTTCTAAAGTATCAAATGAATAGCTTTATGATAGAATAAATAATGGAAGTGATGAAGATTGAAAACAACATTAATATCAATAGGAAACATTATTTTAATAATTTTAATACTGCTTTTATATACAAGCCTATGGCATTACATTGGCAAAAAAGGAAGTAAAATATTATTTTATGAAAAATCAAGCTCGAAAATCTATTGGACTATATTTTGGTTTGTAGCCTTTTCTTTTATTTTAGCTGCCATATTAAGGAGCACGATATCAGTAAACAATAAACTTATTGGAGGTTTAACTACAGTAGGTGCAGTTTCAATGGCTTTATTTTTTTATCTCATAATTTTATTTCCACTCACAGATTTAATGAAATTTATTTTTAATAAGTTTGGTTATAGAGGAACTTTAAGAAATTATTTAAGCATGTTTTACGGAAGGGGAATATCAATTTTTATAGTTGTACTAATTATATTTTGCTTTGGTTTTTGGCATGCAAATAATCAATCTGTAACTAACTATAAATTAAGTATAAATAAAAAGGCAGGAAATATAAAAACGCTTAATGTTGTAATGGTTTCAGATGTACATATGGGAATAATGGTTAGAGAAAATGGACTTAACAAGATGGTAAATTCCATAAATAAACTAAAACCAGATATAGTATTTTTCTGCGGCGATATGGTAGATGAAAGTACTCCTAAGGGCTTGGAGGTTTATTTTGGAGAGAAGTTTAAAAACATAAAGAGTAAGTATGGAGTTTATGATATTACTGGCAATCATGAGTATGCTGGCAATGTAGGCGAAACTATCAATTATATGAAAAGAGCAGGGGTTAAAGTTCTGCAAGATGAAGTGGTGAAGGTTAATGATAGTTTTTATGTAGTAGGGCGAAATGATGCAGCTAGTGGAAAAAAGGTAAAGCCTTTAAATGAAATTTTAAAAAATGTAGATAAATCGCTTCCAGTAATAGAATTGAATCACAGACCAGTAGCACTAGATGAAGCGGAGAAAAATGGTGTTGATTTGCAACTTTCAGGGCATACTCATGAAGGGCAAATTTTTCCGTTTAACCTTGTTACAAAATTAGCTTTTAAAGATGACTATGGGTATTTAAAAGAAGGAAAATTTAATTTAATAGTAACTTCGGGATATGGAACCTGGGGACCGCCTATAAGGATTGGAACAAAGGGGGAAATTGTTAATATTAAAGTGAAATTTGTGAAGTAACAATGCTTCGTCGCGTTAAAAAAATCCTATAAATCTAAGGTTCAAAAATCGTAAAATACTAAGATATTTCAATAACTCGCTATCGCTCAGACAGATTGAAATATCTAAGTATTTTACAATTTTTAAACCAAGATTTATTAGAATTTTTTTAAATCGTTCCTTCAGCATTGTTACTTCACTCCCACAGTAGTGCAAGGAAAAAATTCCTCCGTACCTACGGAATTTTAGCGTAAATCCTTATAGTGCATTATTTAAACAATCTATCACTATTTTATAATTTCTCCATCTTTTAAATTGATGATATCTGTTCCATAATCAGCAGATTCTCTAGAGTGAGTAACTTGTACTATTGTTTTTCCTAAATTAACATTTATTGTTTTGAAGAGCTCCATTATTTGAGTTCCGGATTTTGAATCAAGATTTCCAATAGGTTCATCTGCAAGTATTATTTTTGGATCAAATATAAGTGCTCTTGCAATGGCAACTCTTTGCTGTTGACCGCCAGAAAGTTCTCTTGGAGTGAACTTACGTTTAGTTGTCATATTTATTATATCTAGAATTTCATCTAGCTTTTTCTCATAATGCTTTGGATTTTTACCATCTAAAAGTAGAGGAAGCAGTATATTATCTTCTACATTTAGATTTGGCACAAGATTATAAAATTGAAATACAAAGCCTAATTCTCTTCTTCTCATTATACTTTTTTGTTTTTCCTTCATAGAAGAATAATCTTTACCTAAAATAGATACAGTGCCTTCTGTAGGCTTATCAAGGCCTCCTAGAAGATATAAAAGTGTTGATTTTCCACAACCAGAAGGACCCATTATGGATACAAATTTACCCGTTTCAATGTTTAAATTTATATTTTTTAGGATATTTGTTTTTTCTTTGGCTAGTTTAAAAGCTTTATACATATTTTTAGTTTCAATAGCGTTATTCATAATATATACACCTCAATTTATTCATATTTTAACTGACTTACTATTTCTAATTTTTCACTCTTTACCAAGGTAGGCAGAGTAGCTATAAAACCTAGGACAAGCATGAAAATACTTATAAAAGGAATGCTATTAAAGGGATAACTAAAATCCATGTCTAATACGAGATATTTAAAGATGTCACGAAGCAGTAGTATTATTAAAGAAGCTGAAGTAAAAGATACTAAAAGCCCTATAATAGCTCCAATAAAGCTTTCACAAAGCAGCATAGTATTTCTACTACCTTTAGTTAATCCTACAGAACTTAAAACTGCCAGTTCCCTTTTTCTTTTAATGAAGCTTAGAGATATATTGCTTAAAACTCCAATACTACCTATTATCATGGTTATATAAGAGAAAATACTTAAAAGACCTACTATTTGTTTGCAGCTTTGCTCATCATGTTCAATGGAGTCTGCCTTTGTGCCAATAGAAACTGGAAGTCCCTTTAATTTCTTTGTTAAATCAGCTTTAAGCTTAGCCTCAGAAGAAGTTGTACTTATGAAGAAGTCGTCGCAATATTTTATATTAAAGTGCTTTTCAGCAGCAGAAAAAGAAATCAAATTTACATTTCCCATATTCATAAATTTAGCATCAACTATAGAGAGAACCTTGAAATTTTCTTCTTTATTATCTAAATACAATTTAATTTTGTCGCTTTTTTTAATTTTGTATCTTGTGGATATTTTTTTTGAAATAATAATTCCATCCTCATTATGAGAGAGCTCTTCCAGCTGTGAAGCTTTATCTGCATAATCCAAATAATCATCATAGCTTTTGAAGTTTTTAGGATCTATGCAAAGAACATTTATTTCCTTTGAAAAATCACCATTTAAATTTGTAGTTATATATTGATGTTTAATAAGGTTAGAATTTTTAGCGGAGTTTTCTATAATATCATTTGAAGCCTTTAAAATATTTGCATTATTTGAATTTATACTTACACTTATATTGAAATTAAGTTTTTTATAAACACCTGTAAGCATGCCATTTAAAGATAAACTAAAGGACATTATTATGACAATTGCTATTACAGAAACTGAAATAAGTCTTATATTATTTTGTAGTATTTTAGAGGTTCTCACATTATTAGTAGAAAGCATAAGCGTAGAGTTTGTTTTTCTAAAAAATCTTACAAAGGGGTATAAAAGAATATCTACTAGCTTTGGAATTATAATAACTATAGCAGCAAAGCCTATAAAAAATGCTGGAAGGGCAGTTATATAAGGTCTCTGCCCTTTTATATTTCCACCTAAAAAGTGAAGGACTATTGCTAGTGCTATAAGAAGTATTCCTATAATAAAACCTTTAATAGTTGTTTTGTTCGATACTTCAAAATTGTTTAATATAACTTCTTTTACTGGAAGTTTTTTTATGGATAGTATTGGAGCTAAAGCTGAGATTATTGATACCATAAGTGCAAGTATAAAGCCGTATAGGAAGTACATATAATTAAAATTTACTACTGCTTTTATACCTTCTTCCTTGAGAGGATTAGTTAAGCTTGAACTTAAATAAATTATTATGGCACCTAAAAGATTTCCTAAAATACCTCCAATAAATCCGTAGACAAAGCTTTCTTTTAAAAGAAGAAAAACAATATTTAGCTTTGTGGCGCCAGTGCTTAAAAAGGTTCCAAATACAGATAATCTTTCGGTTATTATCATTTTAAAGGAGCTGTAGATTATAAAAATGCTCATTATTAAAACTATACCCAGCATAAATAGCATTGATATTTTTATGGTTGAAGACTGAGAAGAAACTTCACTTTCATCTACTAAAAGCTTTGCAGTAAAATTTGAATTTTCATTGTTAAAATTTTTTATCCAACTGTTAATTGAACTTTGATTAACAGCTATAAACATTGAAGAGTATTTATTAGCTTCGCCGTAAATATCACATACATTTTTTATAGGTGTTATTAATGTAAAGTTAGAAGAGGTATCAGATAAAAATAAACCACTGTTTGAAGCTATAGCTGAAACTATATATTCTTTTGTTTTACCAAGAATATATAAGTTTACTTTATCTCCGAGTTTTAACTTTAGTGAAGCTGCTGTTTTGTCTGATATAATAAGCTTATTTCCATTAAAAGTACCTAAATTTAAACTTTTTAAAATTTTAATTGATTTGAATTTTTTAAAATCCTCTAAGCTAGTTCCAAGCATGTTAAAGGTTTTTGAATCGTCATTTTTTACATAACCATTAACAGCGGCTGTTTTAAAAGTCTCTTTGATGTTTTGTGCTTTAAAATCTGAAACATTAAAAAGTGGATCCTTAGCTTTGGCGTTTGCAGTTATTTCAACATTAAAATTTTCATAGGCACCTTTTAACGTGTTTACATAGTTATTTGTTATAGAATCTGATATTCCAAGTGAAGCAACTAGAAGTGCTGTACCTATTGTTATAGAAAAAATTATAAGAAGCATTCTGCTCTTTTTTTCAAGTATAGAGTTTAAAAGATATTTTGATAATATATTCATAACATCACCCTTTGTTTATAATTTTTAAAGTGTATTACCATTTCTAATAAGTTATTGTTTTTACTATAGTTATAATTTATGGCAAAATGGAGTTAAATTAAATGTGCAATAAGTAACATTCTATATAAAAAAATAAGCACATATATTACTTTAGTAACATACGTACCTATTTAAGGAATAATACTTTTGTCAGCTGCGCTTTAAATAAAATCGTTTTTTAGAAAAAGTGCAGATAATTGGGTTCTTCTTTGAAGCTTTAGCTTTTTTAAAATTTTTGATATATAATTTTTAACTGTGCCTTCGGAAATAAAAAGAATGCCTGATATTTCACTATTGCTCTTTCCATCAACAACAAGCTTAACAATATCCTTTTCTCTATCTGTTAATAAATCTAAAATTTCAGCTTTGTTTGGTTTTGCACTCTTATTAGATAAAGCATTTACAAGTTTTGGAGTAACACTTGGGTCAAACATCATTTTATTATTAAAGGCTTCTTTTATGCTTTTTATAATATAATCAATTTCACTGTCTTTAAGCAAATATCCGCTGATGCCGCTATCAATTCCTTCAAAAATATATTCATCCTCGTTAAAGGTTGTAAGTATTATTATTTTGATGTTAGGATAATCTTTTTTTACGAGATTTGAGCATTTTATCCCGTCCATTTTTGGCATTCTCACATCCATAAGTATTATATCTACAATATGCTTACTTAAATTTTCTAGAACTTCATAGCCATTTGAGGCTTCTGATACTACTTCTATTTCGCTATCTAGACTTAGTATTTTTTTTAAACCTTCACGTACTATTATTTGGTCGTCTGCTATCATTACTCTGATCATTTTAAGCTTGCCTCCTTTGGTATTAAGGCTTCTATAATAAAACCCTTGCTTTTAGGACTTTTAAAGTTTACAGTACCATGAACACTTTCTATTCTTTCTGTAATTCCATTAAGACCATGTGATTTAATTATATTTTTGCAGCCTTGTCCATTATTGGTAATAAGTAATTTAATTAATGTGCTATTATTATCAGAAATTATTAATTCTACAGAAATATTTATTTCAGAAGGGTCTCCATGTTTTAAACCATTGGTTATTCCTTCTTTTATAGTTGTAAGTAAAATATTTTTCATATACTGTGATTCATTCTCTATTTCCGAATCACAGTCAAAATTAATTCTTACCATATTAAGTTCATTGAATTTCTTTATTATATTTCTTACTTGTTCTTGAAAATTTGAAGCTTCATCTAGTTTTCTTAAATTATACACTGTAGTCCTAAGGGTATCTATGCTTTCCTTTACTAGTATATCTATATTATCAAGTTCTTCATCTATTTCTTTTTTGTCTTTTATGGCTTTTATATATCTTACGTTCATTGAAAGTGCCATAAGCGAATGACCTATGGAATCGTGGAGTTCTTGAGAAATTCTAGTTCTTTCACTTGAAATTAAATATTCTCTTTCTTTAAAGGAGTATTCTATTAAGTCTGAATTCAATAATTTAAGTTTGTCTCTATCCCATCTTAGTTTATGGATTAATAAAAATGTTATAAAAATCAGCCCATAGATTAAAAATATGTAAAGCAAAGAGGATATACTGCTAAAAAAACTTTTACGCAATAACTGTCTTGAAAAGATTACAAGAACAAACATTGCTGCATGAAAGGTTAAAAAATAATTTCGCCTTCTATAGTCCTTAATTTCAAATAAATCGTCAAGTAAAACAAAATAGTATATGTTATCACAATTTCCTAAGAGCCATATTACAGAATAAATTGATATAGAAATTAAATAAAAATATATATTACATTCTTTTGAGTGATTTTTGTTTAATTCTATAAATGTATAGATAATAAGAAATATATCTAATAAAATTAGAAAAAGCCAGTAAGGTGAAGTGGATTTATAATTGGTATAAAGTATGATACCAGTATATATTAAAAGTAAGTATCTTGTTTTAGTCTTTATAAAATTCCAAATTGTAAGAAGTTTATTCATATAAAAAATTCCTTTCGTAAAAAGGTTATACTAAACGCTAATTTTTACTATATAATTATATTCTAAATTATATGGTGGATATTTCAACTGCTTTTTTTATATTAATGTATTAATTGACATGGCTTATTTTTATGTTTATAATTTTATTGTAAACTTTTGAATAAATTTGAGTTTACAATGAAATTATATGGAGGAATATTTTATGAGAATAAAAACAAAAGACATGATTTTAGTTGCATTATTTGCAGCTTTAACGGCTGTTGGCGGATTTATAAGTATACCTATAGGAAGTGTACCAATTACGCTTCAAAGTTTTTTTACATTGCTTTCGGGTGTTCTTCTTGGACCGTTTTTAGGAGCATTATCCCAATTAGTATATGTGATACTTGGACTTGTAGGAATGCCAGTATTTGCCGGAGGAACTGGAGGAATTTCAGCTATTTTTACACCATCCTTTGGATATTTAATTGGATTTATTGTAGCACCAATAGTAATTGGAAAAGTCACAAAAAGTGGACATAGGCAAGGGGTTGCAAGGTTACTGATTGCATGCGTTTTAGGAACATTGGTAATTTACATAATAGGATTACCTTATATGTATGTGATACTAAAATATGTGTCAAAGGTTAATATAACCTTGCTTAAGACTTTTCAAATTGGATTTTTTATATTTATTCCTGGAGATATGATTAAATGCATTATAGCATCAATTATTGGCGTTAAGGTATTGCCAGCAATAGGAAAAGAAAATAATAATTAAAAAAGGGAAAGGGATATACTATAATAGTAGACCATCCCTTTTATTTGTTGAAAATACTACTATTTTTAACGTACTCTATGAATTCCATTGTTTTTTCTGAGATATTTGAATTCTTATTATAACCTATATATATTGTTTTATATCCAATGTTATCTTTTATTTTTATCTTTGATAATGTGTTTGTGTTTATAAGGGGAGTGTTTGGAACTATTGTTATGCCGGCACCAGTAGCTACAAGACCAATTAGCATATTTATTTCGCTTGCTTTGATAGAAGTAATATTAGCTTTATTAATAAAATCAGTACAAGATATTTTTTTGTTGGTATTATTTTCACAAGCTATAATAAAATGTTCATTTTTAAGATTTTTTAATGAAATTTCAGTTTTGTTTGAGAAGATATGTTTTTTAGGAACTATTAAAACATATTCTTCTTTTTTTACGGGAAAAGCCTTAATATTAGAATAATTATTGCTGATATCAATATCGTCATAAAAACCTATATCGATTTTTTTGTTTTCTAAATCCTTTAATATTTCCTCAGTTGATTCATTTATAAATTGAAATTTTGTGTTAGGATAAAGCGTTAAAAAACCACTTATCATAAAAGGTGTAAAATAAGTACTAATACAATGTGTAGATGCTATGGAAATAACATTTTTGTTTAAGATAGCAAGATTTTTTAGTTCATTAGTGCCAGTTTCAATTTCTTTAAGAGCTATAATAACATGTTTTAAAAAGGTATTACCTTGGCTAGTTAATTCTACATTTCGTCCATATCTTTCAAAGAGATTTACATCTAATTCTGCTTCTAATTTTGAAATAGCTTTACTTAGGGCTGGTTGAGTTACTGCTTCTAATTCAGCTGCAATAGTGAAGTTTTTTGTTTCTGAAAGTCTTTTAAAATAATATAATTGTTGTAAATTCATTGAGCTGCTCCTTATTTGAAAATTAATTTTTTGAATAATATATATTATAACTAAAAGTTATACAAAAGTGAATATTATTAATTGGACACAATTAAATATTTCGTGGTAAAATCTAAAATATAGTGCTTAATATATAAGTTTGTGAATAAATTTATTATAAATTTTATTTATAAATGTAAAAGGAGAGAAATGTAAAATGATGAAAGTAAATACGGATAAATGTGTAGGTTGCAGCCAGTGTATTAAGGATTGTCCTGCAAGGGATATAGAATTAGTTGAAGGAAAGGCTAGAGTTAAAAATGAAACTTGCCTTAAGTGTGGACATTGTATTGCGATATGTCCTAAAAATGCAGTGACTACAGATGAATATAATATGGAAGAAGTAAAAGCCTATAATGCAGATGAATTTGAAATTGATGCAGATAGATTAATGAATTTTATTAAATTTAGAAGAAGCGTAAGAAGATTTAAAAATCAAAACATAGAAAAAGAAAAATTAGAAAAGATAATAGAAGCAGGTAGATTTACACAAACAGGCAGCAATTCTCAAAGTGTAGCTTATACAGTAGTAACAGAAGGAATAGATAAGCTAAGAAATATGGCTTTTGAGAGTTTAAAGAAATCCGCTGAAAATATTTTAGGAAACTTAACGCAAGAAAACGAAAAGTATAAAAGGTATGCACAGGGTTGGCTAAATATGTACAATGCATTTAAGGCAGATGCCAAAAATGATGGTTTGTTTTTTAATGCACCAACTGTAATAGTAGTAACAGCAAATTCACAGGTTGATGGTGCCTTAGCTTCTTCAAATATGGAGCTTATGGCAGATGCCCTTGGACTTGGAACATTTTTTAGTGGCTTCTTTGTTTTTGCTACAAATGGAGATAAAGAAATAAAAGATTTTCTTGGAATAAAGGATGGAAAAGAAATTGTAACTTGTATGGTACTTGGATATCCTGACGTTAAATATTTTAGAACTGTACCAAGAAAAAAAGCAGAGGTTTTGTGGAAATAAAATTTAGTTAAACATTGCGAAGTAAGTATATCACAGGATATTAAATAAAATTAATAAATTTAAGGCAAAAAACTTTAAAAGTCTAAGAAGTTTCAATAACTCGCTGAAAGGATGCTCAGACAATTGAAACATCTAAGGCTTTTAAAGTTTTTTACCTAAGATTTATAAAATTTTATTTAAATTATCCTGCAATATACTTATTTCGCATTACACGTGGTTTAATGTAAAAATTCCTCCGTGCCTACGGAATTTTGGTATCATGCAGAAACAATAATTATTTCCCCAATAATTAAATTTACTGTATCAATTTTATTTAAGATTTTGAGACGCTATTTATTAACATCATTTTCTACACCTGCAAGAGGTTACTTGATTAATCCAACTACATATTTATTTCTATGCAATGTTTAAAGAAGTTTATCAGTTAATACATCAATTGGATTTTTTTCACACAGTATCTAGTTAAAAAATTTTTTTCTGTAGTATTTCCATTGATATTACTACAAAAATTAATCATAATAATTAATATGAATTGTATATTGATTAAAAATGGGGTGATAAGGTGCAAAGAGAAGTTTTAACACTTGAAAATGTACATAAAATTATAGCTGGCAGGGAAATTATAAAAGGTATAAGTTTTTCCATAAAAGAAGGAGAAGTTTTAGGTTTCTTAGGTCCTAATGGAGCAGGAAAGTCTACTACACTGAGAATGATTGTAGGACTTTCAAAGCCAACTTCTGGTAAAATAGAAGTCTGCGGTTATTCTATAGTAAAAGACTATGTGAAGGCAATGTCAAGTGTTGGATGCATAATAGAAGGACCAGATTTATATGGATATATGAGTGGTATGGATAATTTAGAAATGCTGGCTGCAATGGAAAAGAATATTACTAGAGAGGATATAATGGATGCAGTTAGGTTAGTGGAGATGGAAAAGCATATTCATGACAAAGTAAGTACATATTCACTTGGCATGAAGCAAAGAATGGGTCTGGCACAGGCACTAATGAATCATCCCAAACTGCTCATTTTAGATGAGCCTACTAATGGACTTGATCCTGCAGGCATAAATGAGCTTAGAAATCTTATTAGAAAGCTTTCAAAGGAAGAAAAAATATCTGTACTTATTTCAAGTCATTTAATAGCTGAAATAGAATTAATATGTGACAAGGTGTCAATTATAAAGGATGGAGCTGTATTAAGAAATGCATCTGTACAGGAACTTTTGAGAACAAAGGAAACTTTTTTTGAACTTGATGACAATAAAAAAGGCATTGAGATTTTAGAGAAAAATTGGGGAATAAAAGGTAAAATAAGAGGAAGTAAAATTGAGGCGGTAGTAGATGAAGATAAAGTTAGTGAAATCAATGCTTCTTTTATAAAGGAAGGTTTAAAACTTAAGTTTGTAGATAATAAGCACAAGAATTTGGAAGATTTATTTTTAAGTATTACAGGAGAAAACTAGAAAGGGGGAAAAAGTTTGATAAGACTCATTAAAAACGAAATCATAAAAATGTTATTTAAGAAAAAGCTTATTCTTATTATAGCAATATTACTACTTGAAACAAGTGCTTTTGCTTATGGTCAAAATATAAGATATAAAAGAACCATAAATGGATATACAAAGAACCACAGTGAAAATTATAATTGGAGACCTCTTATAAATCAGCAAATTAATGATATAAAAAATAAACTTTCTTATAAAAACATAAAAAAGTCTGATGAAAAAATTATGAAAATACAGCTTGAGCAGTATAAATACTATTTAAAAAAGAATATAAGTCCAGCGGCTATGTCTGCCTCTAAGTTTACATCGGAGCTTATGCAGCAGTCAGCCTTAATGCTTTTGCCACTTCTTATAATAATACTTGCAGGAGATATTGTATCTGGAGAATTTTCTTCAAAAACAATTAAAGTTTTACTTACACGTGCAGTACCTAGATGGAGAATACTTTTGAGTAAATATGCTGCACTTATACTGATGTCAGCCTTTGTGGTTTTTTTATCCGCTGTTATTTCTATAGGAATTTCTGAGTTTACCTTTAAAGATTTTGGTTTTATGGAACCAGTTATAAGTGGGTACAAGGTTGTAGGCGGAAATGTAAATGCTTCTAATGTTATACAAATTTATCAATGGCAGTATTTAATTTTGGTTTGTTCGCTAAATTTTTTTGAAGCAATAGTAATAGCTACAATATCGTTTATGGTATCAATTTTGGTTAGAAGTACGGCAGCATCAATAGGAATAATGATGGCAGGTCTCATAGGTGGAAGTCTCTTAAGAGTATTTTTAACTGATTGGCCTCTTGCAAAATATTTTTTTGCTGTTAATCTGCAAACTTCTCAGTATCTTACAGGAAATTTTAAGGGAGTACCAGGTATGAACCTTGTTTTTTCTATCTGTATACTTGGCATATGGGCTGCAATTTCGCTTGTAGTTAGTTTTTTTGCATTTACTAAAAGGGATGTACTTGTTTAGGGGTGAAGGGTTATGAAAAAAATAGTTTTGTATTTTGTAGCGGTAATATCAGTATTAGTGATTATTGTGTCTATATGGGGAATTGGAAAATCTATTTTAATTACAACAGGAAAGGTTCAAGATAAAGAAGTTAAAAAAAGCAGCAGTGAAGTTGCAGTGGTTAAAAATTCGTCTAAGTCTAAAGTAAATTATTATAATATACTAGTTTTGGGAGACTCTCTTGCAAAAGGTACAGGAGATGAAAACAATAAAGGGTTTGCAGCATATTATGCAGATGATCTTAAAAGGAAACTATCAAAACCTGTCAATATTGATAATTTAGCGGTTAATGGAGATGTATCAACTGGATTACTAGAAATAGTTAAAAGTAAAAATGCAGACAGTTTAATTAAAGCTTCAAATACTATATTTATATCAATAGGAGGAAATGAAATATCTAAGCTTAGAAGATATGATGTTGTTTCACAGGCGGCTCAAATTAAGACTGTTGAAGATGTTTACTTAAGTAATTTAAAAAGCATATTTAAAGCTATAAGAGAAAAGAATCAGGGTTGTAAAATAATTTTTATAGGATTGTATAATCCCTTTGGAGATAACATTAGCCCAGACAAGGTAAAATTAATAAATGATTGGAATAAGGAAACTCAAGACATTATAGCAGATGATTCAAACAGTGTATTTATACCAACATATGATCTTTTCAAATATAATTCTGAAATGTATTTAACAATAGATAATTTTCATCCTAACGGAAACGGATATAAAGCAATAGCAAAAAGGATCGAGGAAGTAATGCTGCTAAGTGATGTTAAATAAAAATTAAATTTAAGAGCCTAAATCTTAGAGAGTTAAGATTTAGGCTCTTAAATTTTAATATGTTATATAAAAACTTGAATATATCACCCTAAAAAATGTTAAGAATAAATAACACATAATTAACATTTTATTGGTAATGGAAATTTCCAAATTAGTATAATATATATTTTGTGCTATACAAAATTAAAGCACTCAAGGGGGGAATAAAATGCTAATTAATTCAATAAGAAAATCCAAAAGATTAATATCCTTAATGCTTTCGGGTGCAATGGTTTTTGGGTTATGTGGTAATATGCAAGTTAAAGCAGAAACAAATGATAAGAATTCTCAAGTAATTGATTTGACAGGAAAATCACAAAAGACTGTAAGAGCTGATAGTAATGGGCAAATATCATTGCAGATTTTAGCAACGGCAGATGCACATGGTAGATTTTTGCCTTATGATTATGCGGTGAATGCACCTGATACAACGGGAAGTCTTGCACAAATTCAAACGGCGGTAAAGGCTTTAAAGAGTAAAAATCCTGATAATACAATTTTAGTGGATGCGGGAGATATAATTCAGGATAATTCGGAATCACTTTTTATTAACACAGCTTCAAATCCTATGATTGATGCAATGAACCAAATGGGCTATGACACTTTAACCTATGGAAATCATGAATTTAATTATGGAGTTCCTGCACTTCAAAATGTCATGAAAAACTTTAAGGGAAAAGTACTTTGCGGAAATGTGTATAACAAAGATGGCTCCAGACTTGCAGCACCTTATGCAATAGTTGAAAGAAGTGGAGTTAAGGTTGGAATAATAGGAATGGTAACTCCAAACATAACAAGGTGGGATTCGGCTAATCTTCAAGGGTATAAAGTCACAAATCCAGTAGATGAAACAAAAGCTGCCATATCAGAGCTAAAGAAGCAAAACGTAAATGTTATAATTGCAACAGAACATATGGGTGAAACAGGGGAATATAACGAACCAGGGTCAGGAGTAAATGAAATACTTGCAGAGTGTCCTGAAATAGATGCTTTTGTAGCTGCTCATTTTCATAATAGAATAGTTGGGGATTATTTTTATAATAAAACTATTTACACTCTTAATAATGGAGCAGTAACAGCTACAAATATGGATGGAACTACTCATTCGGCAAGCATGGATGATTACAATACAGCTAAAGCTAAGGGGACTGTAATAGTAGAGCCATATAAATGGGGAAAAACTCTTTCGCAGATAAATATTAATTTAACAAAGGATTCAACAGGAAAATATGTTATAAGCAATAAGGCATCGGATATAACTACGGCAGCTTATGATATGTCTTCAAAAAGTGGGGTTAATTATCAGCCAGATGATGGTTTGACAAGTTCACTTCAATCCTACAATAAAACTGCAATAGATGATGCAAACACTCCTGTAGGAACTTTAACAGGTGGAGATTTAGCTCCTAAGAATGAGGTTAATGGAATAGCAGAAGCAAAGCTTAGGCCTACTGCTATGGTAGATCTCATAAATAAAGTTCAAATGTACTACGGAGAAAAGATTGCAGGACACACCATAGATGTTTCATCAGCAGCAATGTTTAAAGATACTCAAAATATGCTTCAAGGCAAAATAAGAAAATGTGATTCTGCCAATATATATACTTATGATAATACCTTATATGTATTGAAGATAACAGGGAGTCAGCTCAAGAAATATATGGAATGGTCAGCCTCCTATTATAATACCTATAAGCCTGGAGATTTAACAATATCTTTTAACAATTCTATTCCAGGATACAATTATGATATGTTTTCTGGTGTAAAATACACTATAGATGTATCGAAGGATCCGGGAAATAGAATTGGAAACCTTACTAAAATGGATGGAACTTCTATACAAGATACAGATGAATTGTATATGACAGTAAATAACTATAGAGCTAGCACGCAATTGCTTAAGCCAGGAACTGTATTTAAAGATAATGATACACTTCCAACGCTTGTAGGACAGTCTGATAAAACAAATGGTTTTGGAGATGGAAGAGTAAGGGATCTTATAATTTCCTATATACAAAATGTTAAAGGTGGAACTATAACTCCAGTATGTGATAATAATTGGAGCATTTTAGGAAATAATTGGAACACTTATGAAAGAGCTTTAGCAGTTAAATATATAAATAACGGCAGTATAACTCTTCCAGATTATAATTCGAAGCCAGTTACCTGGAATGATGTTAAAAAGGTTCAAAATCCAAATGGAGATAAAATTGTTGACATAGTATCTTTTAATGACTTTCATGGTAATTTAGCAGAAGATCCTGGTTCTACAGGAAAAAATCCTGGTATGGCAAAGCTAGTAACAGCTATAGATGAATACAAAGAAGCAAATCCAGATACTGTTGTAGTTTCTGGAGGAGATAATTATCAAGGAAGTGCTATGTCTAATTTAACTCACGGAGCACCAGTTTCTGATATGATGAAACAACTTAAGGTTACAGCTTCAGCAGTTGGAAACCATGAATTTGATTGGGGAATGGATTGGATTTCAAAGTGGGCGCAGGACGGAAATTTTGATTACTTAGCTTCAAATATATATGATAAAAAGACAGGAGAGCCTGTAACATGGGCAAAGCCTTATAAAATGGTGACTGTAGATGGTCTTAAAATAGGTTTTGTTGGACTTACAACTCCAGAAACTGCGTATAAAACTAAACCTGAAAATGTAGCTACTCTTGAATTTAGAGATCCAGCTGCATGTGCAAAGGTATGGGCAGATAAGCTTAAATCAGGAGCACTTCCAGAAGGAAAAGCCGATGTTGTTATAGCACTTACGCATATGGGAACTGCTCAAGATGATAAGGGAAATATAACTGGAGAGGTAGTTGACTCAGGTTTATGTAAGGTTGATAGTATAGATGCTGTAATATCAGCACATACACATTTAACTGTTTGTGGAACTGTTAACAATAAGCCTGTAATTCAAGCTAATTATGCTGGTAGAGCCTTAGGAGATTTATCTATTGTTGTTGACAAAAATACAGGAAAGGTTAAAACTATAATACCAAATGTTGATAGCATATATCAGAGAAAATCTCAGCTAGTAGCTAACAGCGATGCACAAGGAAGCTATGATTCTTTCAATACGCAGCTTCAACCTATATTGGATAAAGTAGAAGGGGTTACAGATATAGATCTTACACACGATAGATTTGCACAAGGAAGCTCAATTCTTGGACAATGGGTAGCAGATGTTATGAGGAAGACTGCTGGTACTCAAATTGGAATACAAAATGGAGGTGGGTTAAGGGAGCCTATAGCAAAGGGAAACATAACTATGGGAGATCTTTATACAGTAATGCCTTTTGACAATACGCTTGTTAAAATGAATCTTAAAGGTTCAGATCTTAAAAGAGTAATTGAAAATGGTATAGAAAATAATAATGTTGGTTGGGTTCAGCTTGCAGGAGTAAAAGTGTACTATGATAAAGATGCAAAGGCAGGAAATAGAATTACTGCTATGTTCTTAGATGATGGAACTCAAATTGATATGAATAAGACGTATTCTATTGTAACTAATGATTTTATGGCTACAGGTGGAGATCAATACGATTTTTCAGGAGCAACTAATGTTTATGATACTGGGGTTCCTGTTAGAGATTCCTTAGCTAATGCACTTGAGGCATTAAATGGAAAACATCTTGTAGTAGATGACAAAACTCCTCTTGTAGCAGGTGCGGCACCTTCAAACTCTCAGGGAGGAAGCAGTTCAACTGGGGGGAACTCTTCAGGAGGAACTGGAAGTAACCAAGGAGGCACAGGTGGAAGTAATCAAAATAGTGCAGGAGGAAATTCTGGTATCAGCTCGTCAAATACGGGAAGTCAGGGTACATCAGCAGCACAAGGTGGCAGTAATGGCTCACAACAAACTGCTGCCAGCAGTACCTCAATAAAAAAACTTCCTCAAACAGGCTTTTTACTAGATACAAATCTTATGCTTGAAATTGGAGCTGTAATTATAATGCTTGGAGTAGCTATGTTTATTGCAGCAAAAAATAAAAAGAAGAAGCAAAAGGCAGCATAAATAAAAAAGTATTGCTCTATTAATAAAGAAGGCGAAGTAAAAAGTAATTCACACATTGTGAATTGGTTTGCCTTCTTTTTAAGTTATTATAATAAAGCTTGAGTCAGGGGGGATTTTATTGAAGAAATTTTTAAAACCACAATACATAACCTTAGGTGTAATAGGAATTTTAGTTTTAGGACTTATTATATATACTTTTACATTAAACAATAATAACCATAGCTTTTCGGGAAATTATGCTTTTGCAAAAGCTAGTGTGGATAAAATAACTTTTGATAATGTTTATACACTTAAAAATGCAAAAAGTTCTTCTGCTATGGCAAAGCAGGAGTTTCAAATAACTATACTAGATGGAAAACACGCAGGTGAGAAATACAAAATAAGAAATAGTATAGAAGCGCTTGATGTTAGAAGAATAATAGTAAGTGAGGGAGACGAGATACTTGTAAACTACACTCTAGGCAAGGATGGAAAAATGAATTCAATCCATGTTTATGAAATTGTAAGGGATAAGTATATATATATTTTAATAGCTATATTTGTTGTTTCAATAATAGCTATATGCGGAAAAAAAGGAATGAAATCAGTTGCTTCACTTATATTTACAGGTTTTATGATAATAAAGATATTAATGCCTATAATAATGTCCGGAGCAAATGCTCTTGCAGCAACTATAATTGTGTCAGTTATCACAGCAGCAGCAGTCATATTTTTTATAAATGGCTTAAACAAAAAGAGTGTAGCGGCAGCCTTGGGTACTTTAGGAGGAATAATAGTTTCAGCAGTTATAGCAGTGATAATTGGAAACGCCTGTAAGGTCACAGGAATTACAGGAAATGAAGCTGAAACTATGGCTTATGTTGGAAAGAGTATGAATTTAAATTATAAATACATACTTTTTTCTGCAATAATAATAGGTTCTCTTGGTGCAATTATGGATGTAAGTATGTCTATTTGCTCTGCCATGAATGAGCTTATAGAAGTAAAGCCCAATATCGATAAAAAAGAGCTTATTAAATCAGGAATGAATATAGGAAAAGATATAATGGCAACAATGGCTAATACCTTAATACTTGCTTATGCCGGTGGAGCTTTTAACTTATTTCTTTTATTTATTGCGGAAAGAGTTACTTATACAGAAATTATAAATATGGAGGTTATAACTGCGGATATAATAAATGCCTTCGCGGGAAGTATAGGATTAGTGTGGACAATGCCTATAACAATTTTTATAATGGCGAGTTTAAAGAATTTATCAATGAATTTTGGAGGGGAAAATGAAAAATTATAGAGCTTTATTCCTATGTATTTTTATGAGCATTTTAATTTTAATAATTCCAACAGGTAAAATTTTTGCAGTTATTTCTGACCAAAGCCCTAAGCTTGTGAAGTATACAACAGTTAAAGCAAAAGTATTAAAGATAAAATACGATGATACTAATACTCCATTAAAGAAGGATAGAAGTAATATTGCTAAGAGGCAAGAATTTGAGCTGATTATAGAGGAAGGAAAACATAAAGGAGAACAATATACTTTAAAAAATACCATTGAAGCTGTTGATGTGTATAATATAAAGGTCAAAGAGGGGCAGTACATACTGGTGAATATAAATGAAGACAACGGTGGCAAAATTACAGGGATGCAGCTGTTTGATTTGTATAGAGAGGATACAATATATAAGCTTCTAGTTATTTTTTTCGTGGCAATAATTATTATTGGAGGAAAAAAAGGCTTAAAATCTGTAGCAACCTTAGTTTTAACTGGTGTTGTAATTTGCAAAGTATTTCTTCCGGCTATTTTACAAGGTTATAATCCAATTTTGATGACTATTATAGCTTCGATAATAATTGTATGTATTTCAATGATAGGTCTTAATGGAATAAATAAAAAAACCTCTGCTTCAATTATAGGAACTGTATTAGGTGTAATGTCAGCTGGAATAATAGCAATCATAGCTGGTAATCACGCAAATCTCACTGGACTTGCTAATGAAGATGCCCAAATGCTAGCTTACCTACCTCAAAGTATACATTTAAATTTTAAAGAAATATTGTTTTCAGGAATAATAATTGGTGCTCTTGGAGCTGTTATGGATGTAAGTATTTCTATTGTTTCTTCAATGACAGAAATTATAGAAATAAAGCCTGAAATATCGGTAAAAGAATATATAAAAGCTGGAATGAATATAGGCAAGGATATTATGGGGACAATGTCAAATACTCTCATATTGGCGTATGCAGGGGAAACCATACAGCTTTTGTTAGTTTTTATGGCTGCAAATACATCATTAAAAGAAATACTAAATCTTGATGTTATTGTATCTGAAATAGTAAAAGCTCTTGCAGGAAGCATAGGTCTTGTTTTTACGATTCCCCTTACAGTGCTTGTTTGTGTTATTGTACTTAGAAATGCAGATGTAGGAGAATTTAAAAAATATTTTTTTATCAATAAAGTAGGAAACTAAAGCTGTTATATAGATGAACAAGCTGAAAGGTTTAAATTACTAATACCAAGGTTATCCATACAAACTGGAAGTTGAAAGAAAGAGTAGAGAGTAGAGAGCAGAGAGTAGAGTGAAGGATGATTTTTCTCTGCTATGCTTCGAAAAATCTAAAACTTATTGCGCCCAAGGCGCTTAAAATATAGTGCTTGGCGCAGCTGACACTATTAAGTTCTAAGATTTACCTGAGAGAAGCGAAAGGCAAATCCACATCCACTCTACTCTCTACCCTTCTTCAAATTCCAGTTTGTTGTGGTAATTTTAAAGTTTCGGGGTGTATATTTATATGATTTACAAAGATTCATGCCTAAATTCCGTAGGTACGGAGGAATTTTTTCCTTGCACCACCGTGTGAGCGAAGTAACAATGCTGAAGGAACGATTTAAAAAAATTCTAATAAATCTTGGTTCAAAAATTGTAAAATCCTTAGATATTTCAATCTGTCTGAGCGATAGCGAGTAAACATACACGGGGTTTGGGCTTTGACCATTATCCTTCTATACCTTAGGCAAGCACTCGCTTAAAATACCACTTAGATTTATAGAATTCTTTTAACGCGACGAAGCATTGTTACTTCGCTATATTTTTGAATTTTTTTCTAAATAAAATAAAGATTAAAGTTCCATCAAATATCCACTGAATTGACGTTATTATCCACACATATATTACAGAAAATTTCATTATGTGGATAAATATAAACATAAGTGGCATCCTTATAAGCCAGCTTGACACCATGGAAACCTTGAAAGGTGTCTTTGTATCTCCAGTTCCTTTTAAAATTCCGCCTGCAATCATCGATAGTGCAATAAAGGGTTGTTCTATCGATGCTATCATAACGCACAAGGTACCTTCCTTAATTACTTTATGTGCATTAGAATTTATAAATAAAGAAACCAGTTGGCGAGGAATTAACAAAAACATAGCTGAACATATAAGCATAATAAGAGTACCTAAAAGTAGTGAAGCATAAGCATATTCCTTAGCCTTTTTATAATTTTTTTCTCCAATCTTTTGTCCAACAAGGGTTGTGGCAGCTATGGCAAACCCCCAGCCTGGCATAAAGGATATGGATTCTATAGAGGTTGTTATTTGGTTGGCTGCAAAAGCTAAGCTTCCAAGTACAACAATAAAGAAATTGCTTATAAGTCTGCTTATGCTAAAAGCACCTTCCTGCATTGATGATGGAATCGAAAGTCTTAAAAAGCCGTTTACCATGTCAAAATTGATTTTACGTATATATTTAAATCTAACTTTTATTTTTGCATATTTAATCATATAAAATAGGATAAATATAAAGCCTATTATTTGAGCAGTGCAAGTAGCAATTCCAGAACCAGTTACCCCAAAAGAAGGTGCTCCAAATTTACCAAAAATAAGTATGTAATCAAGCATTAAATTTATTAATGTAACTATAAGTGAAGCAATTAATGGCGTCTTTGTATTTCCACAACCTCTTAGTGATGCATTTAAGCTGTTCATAAGCATACTGAAAAATATTCCAATTGAAGCTATTTTTATAAAAGGTGTCGCTGTAGTTATTATGTTTTCTTGAGTTCCAATTAATTTGAACAAATGTGTGGAAAAGAAAAATAATATAAAAAAGGTAAACAAAGAAATAATCAAAGTAAATAAAAAACCTAGTGTAGCATATTCCTCTGCATGCTTGTCTTTTTTAGCTCCTACCTTTCTTGCAACTAAGGAAGAAATACCAACAGAAATACCATTAGCTACGAGTATGTTTGAAAATGTATATATAGTTTCAGTGCTTAAGCCAACACTGCTTACTGCTAAATCTCCACCATATTGACCAACCATCATGGTATCAAAAACTCCAATCATTGTATATAGAGTCATTTCAAAAACAGCAGGCAGGGCTATTTTTAAAACATCTAAAATGGTTTCTTTCTTTAATTCCATAATCAGTATCCTCCTAAAAAAACATACTTAAACATTATATCATATGAATTGAAAAAATAGATTATGGAAAATACAAATTATAATTTTTGATATGATGTTATGATATAATGGCTTGTATATGATTTTTTAATATGACTGAGTTGTAGGAGGGGAATATGTACAAAATTTTTCTTGTTGAAGATGATGAAAAATTAAATGAACATATAAAAGAATATCTTCAAATGTATGATTATGAGGTTTATGTGGTTGAAGATTTTAAGAATACAGAAAAAGAATTTGAGTTTATAAATCCAGATTTGGTTCTACTAGACATCAATTTGCCGTATTCAGATGGTTTTTATCTATGTAGAGTTTTTAGAAAGAAATCTAATGTACCTATAATTATCACATCAGCAAGGACAGCAGAAATAGAGCAAATTATGGGAATAGAATTAGGAGCAGATGATTATATTACTAAGCCTTTTAGTTTGAAAATGCTTCTAACTAAAATTAGTGCAGCTCTTAGAAGAACTAATGAGTTATCTAATGATAAAAAAAGTTTAAAAATTAATGGACTAGAATTGAAGGAAAGTAACTTTAGAATAAACTACAAGGATAGAGAAATTGAGCTTAGTAAAAATGAATTTGCTCTTTTAAAAAAACTTGTAGAAAACAAAGATGTAATACTTAAAAGGGAAACGCTTCTTGAACTAATATGGGATGACAGTGAGTTTGTAAATGATAATACTTTAACTGTGAACATTACAAGGGTAAAAAACAAATTAAAAGAACTTGGAATAGAAGATGTAATTAAAACCAAGAGAGGCGTTGGCTATGTATTTGCTTTCGGAAAATAAAATTGATGTGATAAAAAATTTTTTAAAAGACAAATTGAGAATTACGGTTGGCTTTTTTGTAAGTATGATTACTACAATATTGTTTTATTACTTATATACAGATGGAGAAGTGCCAGTAGTTTATCCATCCATAATTGCCATATTTGTTTACATATTTTTTATGGTATTTGAATTTTATGATTATTATAAATTTAATTATGCTATTTATAACTTTGTAGAAAATTTTGATTATAGTATTGATACTAATAAAAATGAGTACAAAACAGTGGAAGAGGTAATGAATTCTATTCATAGTAAATATCTGAAGGAAATAACTGAAATGCGTGAAGAGGTTCAAAACAACAATAAAATATTTTCGCAGTGGATTCACAATATGAAAACTCCTGTAGCTGTTATAGATATAATTATTCAAAAGGTTAGAGAAAATGAAAAATTTGATTATAAAATGCTTAATGAAATAGAGGAAGAAAATAATAAGCTTTTAAACAATTTAAATCAAGTTTTGAGTATGATTAGGTTAGAGGATTTTTCAAAGGATTATGTTCCAGAAGTTGTGGATTTGAATGAATCAATTAAAAACATTATTAAGGAAAAGAAAAAGGAGTTTATTTATAGCAAAGTTTATCCAGAGAAAAATTATAAGGATGAAGAAATTTTAATTATTTCGGATAAAAAATGGAATGAATTTATGCTTGGGCAAATTACAAATAATGCAATTAAATACAGCAAGGGTGAAAATGAAAGTAAAACTGTATACTTTGAGGTTGAAAAAAGTGGAGAATATACCGAACTAAGCATAAGAGATGAGGGAATTGGAATACCAGATTACGATATAAGAAGAGTTTTTGAACCATTTTTTACGGGTGAAAATGGACGGAAAATTAAAAATTCAACTGGAATAGGACTCTACATTTGCAAGGTTGTATGTGAAAAATTAGGACATGAAATAAGCCTTGAATCAAATGTTAACAAAGGAACTATTGTAAAAATAAGATACCTTTCAAAATTGTAACATAGAGGTAACCTTTGCCGATTTCTTTAAAAGCTGCAGCTAGCTATAATATAAGTAAGTTAAATATAGATGAACAACGGGAAGATTTAAATTACTAATACCTAATGTATCCTGCTAAACTGGAATTTGAAAAGCAGAGTAGAGAGTAGGGAGTAGAGAGTAGAGTGAAGGATGATTTTTCTCCGCTATGCTTCGAAAAATCTAAAACGTATTGAGCGCAAAGCGCTTAAAATATAGTATTTAGCGTAGCTGAAACTATTAAGTTCTAAGATTTACCTGAGAGAAACGAAAGGTAAATCCACATTCACTCTACTCTTTACTCTCTACTCTGCTTTTTTCGGGATGAACTTGGTAATGATAATTTTAAAGTTCCAAGTTGTTTATATAATATGGAGGATAATTATGAGTATATTAGAAGCAAAGGAACTTGTAAAAATATATGGTGGTAAAAAGAGCAGCAGCTCTGTAGCAGCTTTAAGAGGAATCAATTTTACAGTTGAAAAAGGTGAATTTATAGGGGTTATGGGACCATCAGGAAGTGGAAAAAGTACATTGCTTAAGATTTTAGGTGGAATGGATAAGCCTAGTTCTGGACATGTAAAACTTAATGGTAATAATATTGAAAACATGAAAAAAAATGAACTTGCACTTTTTAGAAGAAAAAATATTGGATTTGTGTTTCAGGATTTCAACCTTATGGATAGCTTAAATTTGAAGGAAAATGTCATGCTCCCACTTATTTTGGATAATGAGAAGGCAGAAATAATGGAGAGAAAAGCGGATGACATAATGAAGTTTTTTGATATCTATGATATAAGAAATAAATATCCATATGAGATTTCAGGAGGACAACAGCAGAGGACAGCGGCAAGTAGAGCACTTGTAAGTGAGCCAGCAATAGTGCTTGCAGATGAACCTACAGGCAATCTTGATTCAAAGTCTTCAAATAACGTTATGTTATGTCTTGAAAAAATGAATAAGGAAAAGGAAAGCACTATATTAATGGTTACTCACGATCCTTTTGCAGCAAGTTTTTGCAGGCGAATAGTTTTCATAAAGGACGGAAAGATTCATATGGAAATTGTAAAAAAGGAAGGAAGAAAGGAATTCTTTGATAGAATACTTGATTGTCAGGCTGTAATAGGTGGTGAGAGAAATGACCTTTAGAGATGTGGCAATAAAAAATTTTAAGTTTAATATTAGAAAATACAAAGCATATATATTAAGTTGTAGTTTTTCTGTTATGATATTTTTTATGTATTTAACTTTGTTTTTTAATAAGGGTGTAGTTGAAAAATTTAAGGGAACTTTTATACATGATATTATGACAGCGGTTCTTTTGGTAATAATTTTTTATAGTGGTTTTTTTATAAACTATGCACAGGCTTCATTTTTTAAATCACGAAAAAAAGAATTTGGTTTGTTTTTAACCCTTGGAATGGTTAAAAGAGATATTAACAAAATCATTGGCATTGAAAACTTATTTATTGCTGCATCCTCTATAATAATAGGGACAATATCAGGTGCGTTATTTTCAAGAGTGTTTTTTATGCTTTCTGTGAAAGTACTTGATTCTAAGGAAATAAAATTTGATTTAAGTTATAAAAGTTTGGCTTTATCAGCTTTGACATTTGTGTGCATATTTTTAATAAGTGCTCTTGTAACGCTAATCAGAACAAGCAGACTTTCAATTTCACAGCTTTTTATAGATGCAAGAAAATCTCAAGAAAGTAGGATTAAAAATCCCGTCATTGGTTTAGCTGGATTTATAGTTTTAGCTCTTTCATATATATTAATGTATTACTATATTAGAGGAAAGATATTTAAGTATAATGAGAGCAGCGGAGTCATTTTTGTATTGATCTTATCATTTGTTGGAATTTACATTTTGATTTCACAGTTTGGCTCTTTGATAATTGACTTTGTGAAGAAAAATAAAGCTGCTTATTATAAAAATATAATTAATATTACAGAGGTTAATTATAAATTTTATGAATATAAAAAAATACTCTATCTTATTTGCATACTTAGTGCATTAACAGTGTTTTTTATAGGCTCAACCTATGGAACCTATGCAAGTAATTTAAAAACGGTTATGGAACAAAATCCATATGATGTTATGTATATAGAAACTTATAATCAAAATAAACTTTCAAAGGATCAAGTTGAGGGGATTTTAAATAAAAGTGACACCAAAGTTAAAGATAGAAAAACTTTAAACTTTTCTGACCTTTCTTTAAAAAAGGACAATTCTATTTGGGGGAATGTTTCCGTAGTTTCAGACAAAGAACTTAATAAAATATCAGATGTAAAGGTACATGTAAAAAAAGGATATGCAATAGCAGGTAATGGTTCAGCTGAAACTAAAAAGTGGTGTGAAGGTGTAAAAAGGCTGCAGCTTAGTAAAGATGAGGATAGTAAATATACTGAATTTAAATTGCAGCAGGAGATTAATAAGTGCTTTGTAAATAATAATAACGCAACTTATTGTTTTATGATTATATTAAACAATGAGGATTATAAAAATTTGATAAGCAAAGTAGATACTAAGAATTTAAAGAAATATCATATGTTTAATTTTGAAAATTGGAGAAAAACAAAAAGTGTTAGTGAGAACTTAACGAATAAGCTTAAACAAGTTGATGGTATAAGCAGTAAAAAGAGTAATATGGAACTTGGAGAGTATTGGGAGCTTTATCCTGCATCAAAAATTGAGGACTATAGTACACTTAAAACTCAAAGTTCTTTTATGCTATTTGTAATGTGCTGTATTGGTATGATATTTTTCATATCTAGTGGTGTGATTTTATATTTTAAAATTTATACTGATATTGAAGATGGAAAAGAAAGATATAATAAGCTGTACAGAATTGGAATTATGGATGACGAAATGAAAAAATATATTTCAAAAGAACTAAAATTAATATTCTTTGCACCCGTATTTATAGGAAGTGCAGCAGGATATTTGTATATTGGCATTATTTTATCAATATCTTCGTATTATAAAAACATAATGCTTAATGCTTTAATACCTATTGCAGTATATTTCATCTTTCAGACTATATTTTATAATATAACTAGGGGAAAATATATAAAGGAAGTTATGGGATAATAATTCAGAGTACAAAGTACAGTGAAGGTGGATTTACCTTTTTCTACGCTCAGGTAAATCTTAGAACTTAATAGTGTCAGCTGCGCTGAACACCATATATCAAGCGCTTTGCGCGTATTAAGTTTAAGATTTTTCGCAGTGATAGCGGAGAAAAATCATCCTTCACTGTGAAATGTGCATTGTGAATTGTGAACTGATTCAATTCCAGCTTTTTCATCTATAAATAGAGTTATTTGAATCCCGCAAACTGTTCACCCATTATGTCCTTTAAGTCAGAAATAATTTTCTTACTTGAGCCAGCATACTGAACAATTATAGCTCCTTTTCTGTAAAAGTGAGGCGCTAAACTCCAGCTAACCTGCACAGAGTGACGACCATTGGTATAACTACATCCAATAGGATCGACTCTTTTTGAATCAGCCTCAGCTTCTTTATCATTATCATATAAGTATATAAATATTGTTTCTTTGTCAATTACCATCATTTTTCGTGTAGCTTGAAGGAAATCTTTTTGTACATCCTTTAATTTGAAGTTATAATTTTTAGCTTTCATTTGCTTTGTGAATTGGTTAATACCAAAAGTGGACTTGGAACTTTCTTTATTGTCACAGCCTATAAATGTAGTCAATATTAGTAAGGATAAAGTAATTAGCATGAGCCTTCTAATTGATTTTATCATAATATTCACTCCTATCTATATAAAGATTATATCATTATGTTTTTAAAGTTTGCTATAATAAAAATATAAAAAATGTAATTTATGGAGGTTTTTGCAGTGGGGAATAAATTGCTTCTTATAGAGGATGATAGGTCTATAAGCAAAATGGTGAAAAATTATTTAGAAGAAGACAATTTTGAGGTTGAAACAGCTTTTGATGGGATAGAGGGAATAACTAAATTTTTAAGCAATAATTCATATGATTTAATAATTTTAGATATAATGATGCCTAAATTAGATGGAATTGAAACAATGAAACGCATAAGAGAAAAGAGCATGATTCCTATTTTAATTATGTCTGCTAAAGATAGTGATGTAGATAAAGCAGTTGGATTAGGGCTTGGGGCAGATGATTATATTGCAAAACCTTTTTCCATGATAGAACTTTCGGCGAGAATTAAAGCAGGCATAAGAAGAGCAACTAGGTACTCTAAAGTAGATGAGAGCAAAACAGCTGGAAATGTAATTACAATTAAGGAGCTTACTATTGATTTGGACAATTACTCAGTTCATAAAAATGGAGAAAATTTAAATTTAACTTCAAAGGAATTTGAAATACTTAAGCTGTTTGCAACAAATTTAAATAGAGTTTTTACTAAATCACAATTGTATAATTTAATATGGCAGGATGAATATTATGGCGATGAGAATGTAATAAACGTGCATATGAGAAGGCTTAGAGAGAAAATAGAAGATGATCCTTCAAAGCCAGAATATATAAAGACTCTATGGGGGATAGGGTACAAGCTTCAGGGGGATAAATAGTATGATTGTTTTTTTTAGCATAGTCATAGTTATACTTTTATTAGTGATCTTTTATCAATATAAGGGTAAATTACAAAGAAATAAAGAATTAAGATACATATATAAAAAGCTTGATGCGATTATGAAAAATAAAACTAATGAGAAAGTTCTTGTGTTCACAGCTGATGGAGAGCTTATTTCTTTTTTGATTCAAATAAATAATTTACTTGAATATAACCAGAAGATTTTAGCAAAGTATTCTAAGCTTGAAATATCAATGAGAAAAATGCTTTCCAATATATCACATGATTTAAAAACTCCTCTTACGGTTGTTATTGGTTATATAGAAACTATGGAGCTGCACAATTCTTTTAAGGATGAAAAGGATAAAGAATATATTCTAGAAATTAAAAATAAAACTAATGAAGTTATGGAACTTATTAATAAGTTTTTTGATCTTGCAAAGTTAGAGGCTGGAGACAAGGAAGTGCCACTTACCAAAATAAATATGAATGAAATTTTAAGGGAAGATATACTAAAATTTTATGATGTAATAACGGGTAAGGGAATTGAAGTTGACATAGAGATTCCAGAAGAGAATATTTATGCTTTAGGAAATAGTGAGGCTATTCATAGGATATTAAACAACCTTATTTCAAATGCCATAAAGTATGGAAGTGACGGCAAGGTTATAGGTTTAAGCTTGAAATATGATGATGAATTTTCATATGTATCTGTATGGGACAAAGGTAAAGGAATTAACGAAAGGGATAAGGATAGGGTTTTTGAGAGAATGTATACCCTTGATGATTCAAGAAATAAGCTCAATCAAGGAAGCGGACTTGGACTTACCATAACAAAAAGGCTTGTGGAAAAATTAAAGGGAGAAGTTTATCTTTCAAGTGTGCCATATGAAAAGACAACATTTACGTTTAAACTTAAGCGTATAAATTTTTAAGAGAAGTCATTTTGACTTCTTTTATTTTTACTGTTTTATAAGCTTAATAAATTTGTAAGATTTGAGTAATAAAAAAGATAATGGCTTTATTTATAATAAAAGTATAGATAAGATTTATGCCAAAGGAGATGTTTTATAGCATGTTTAAATTGATAGAGCTTGAAGTACGAAAGTTTAAAATGAAGAGGTATATAAAAAGGGTAATTATTTGCGAAATAGTAATAGCTGCAATAATGCTTATGTCTGTATTTACACAAGCCAAAGCTGAAAATTCTTTTGTTGATATTTCTGAAGGTCTTAGAAAAATAAGTGAAAATATTTTTCTTATTTTTTCAGCAGTTATTTTGACTAAAATTGTAATAGGTGAATATAGAAATAAAACCATTATGAATATGTTTATGTATCCAATAAGCAGGAAGAAAATTTTAGCTACAAAGCTTATTATAGTATGGATATTTGGATTTATAACCAACCTAGTAACTTATTTTTGTGTTGGTGCTTTTTTACTAATATTAAATAACTTTAGCGATGTATTTACAACCAAAGTTAGTGCGAATCTTATTATTAATACTTTTGGTTATAATTTTATGCTCGGAATTTTATATCCTTCTATAGTTTTCATTGTACTGCTTTTTACAACAAAGGAAAAATCAGTTTCAAGAGCTATAGTTTTGGCAATTGTTTTAAGTGGTATTATAGATTTTAAAGCGTTCGAATTGCCTATTTTAGATTTAAAAAACTTTGGAATAAAATTAAATCTACCTCTTGTTACTAGCAGTAACTGGTCATTTAACCTTGAGGTATTAAGGCATGCTACTCTTGCAATTATTGGTGTAATTAGTGCTTGCTTATTCATTAATGAAACAGAGAATGAGGATTTATTAAATTAAGGGTTAAGGTGAGGAAATCAAAGTGATGGAATATATATTAAGGACAAATAATTTAATCAAGGTTTTTAATGGAAAAAGGGTAGTATCGGATGTAAATATGAATATTAAAAAAGGAGAAATCTATGGATTTTTAGGACCAAATGGAGCTGGAAAGACAACAGTGATGAAGCTCATAACTAATTTGATTAAACCAACAAGTGGTGAAATTGAAATATTTGGTGAAAAGCTTACTAATTCTTCTTTTGAAATTTTAAAGAGAATGGGTACTATAATAGAATATCCAGTATTTTATGACAAGCTTACAGCAGAAGAAAATTTAGACCTTCATTTAGAGTATATGGGATATCATGATAAAAGTGCTATTGGCAAGGTGATTGATATGGTTAATTTGAAGAATATTGAAGGAAAGGCTGTAAAAGATTTTTCAGTTGGAATGAAACAGAGACTTGGCATTGCTAGGTCCATTATAACCAAGCCAGAATTTATTTTACTAGATGAGCCAATAAATGGACTTGATCCAATAGGCATAAAAGAGTTTAGAAGCTTATTTAAGATGCTTAGCAAAGAGTATGGCATGACTATATTAATTTCAACTCACATATTAGCAGAAATAGAACAGATGGCAGATACTATAGGCGTAATAGATAATGGAAAGTTAATTGAAGAAGTATCTATGAATAGCATTAGAGAAAGTAATCTAGAGTATATAGAACTTAAAACTAATAATGTAGAAAAGGCAGCATATGTTCTTGAAAATATCTTAAAAATACGCAATTTTAAGATAATGGATGATAATATTATTAGAATATATGAAATAAGCATCTCGCAGAGTGAGATACTTAAAAATTTAGTATCAAGGGATGTTGAAGTAGAAGCAATAAACAGAAAAAGCAGTTCTCTTGAAGAGCACTTTTTAAAATTAATTAATACGTTTTAAAATATGAGCTTCAAAATAAAAAAAGTTATAATCCCTTTCTAAATTTATTATATAATGTATATAGGCATTATATAATAAATTAAAGAGGTGAAGCATGTGAAGAGAATTATAATTTATGAATCTGTGCATCATGGAAATACAGAAAAGGTTTCTAACGCTATGGCAGAAGTTTTGAAGGCAGACTTAATTAAATCCAAGGATGTGAATATGGATAACTTGAACAACTATGATTTAATAGGCTTTGGGTCTGGAATATATTATGGGAAGTTCCATAAAAATATTTTAGAATTATTAAAAAAAATAAAGCCAGTAAATAAGCAGAAGGCCTTTGTTTTTTCAACAAGTGGTCAGGGGAAAGAACAGTATAATGATTCCATAAAAAAAGAACTTACAGAAAAGGATTTTGAGATAATCGGTAATTTTGCTTGCAAAGGATTTGACACATACGGACCGCTTAAGCTTATAGGAGGAATAGCAAAGGGAAGACCAAATGATGAAGACATATCAAAAGCAAGAGAATTTGCAATGAAATTAAGCTTATATGAATAGGATATGGTTAATGCTGGAGTTAAAACTTCAGTATTTTTTGTTTACAAAATAAAAGGGTAAAAATGTAGAAAAATAGAGACAAATAAAGGTTTACAAAAAATATATTATAATGTTATTATTTAATGTAAAGAAAAATATTTAATTTAAGAGGGTGTTAAAATGAAAATTTAAAATAAACTAAATAATTAATTTAATATTCTTTTCTAATAGTCGTTGTAGTCGTTCTTTAAGTTCATATCAAGATTATTTCTTTTAAAATATATCTTATGCCTAGCAAGTTTTTAATCAAGTTCTAAATAAAGTAAAATCGGAGGCGGCTTTTTATGTCAGACGGTTTTTACGGAGTGGTTAACAAAGCACGAAATAATGATAAACAAGCTATAATGCTAATAATAAATAAATTTAAACCTTTAATAGGAAAGTACAGTTATTTATTAAAGTATGATGATGCTAGTTCAGATTTAACTATTTCACTTATAGAAATAATAAAAAAGATGCCAATATATACAAATGAAAATTTAAAATGCGATAAATTTATTGTTGGATATATTGCAGCTGCTATAAAAAATAGATATATATACTTATCGAAAAAATATCATAAGGTATACCTAAATGAACAAACTACTCTAAATTTAAATGATGTGAGAAACAGTGAAAACTTGAATTTAGATGATAAAATATTTGTTTGGGAACTACTGGACAAGTTATCAAAAACTCAAAGGGAGGTTTTGATATTAAAATTTATCAAGGATTATAGCGATAAAGAAATATCCAAGGCTTTAAATATATCAAGGCAGTCAGTAAATAAAACTAAAAATAGAGGATTAGACAATATAAGAAGGTATATAGGATATAAGAATATTAGTACGGGGAGGTGGTAGTATGGAAAATGAAATTTTAAAATTAGCTGCATCTCAAGGCGTATGGGCACTGTTATCGGTTATTCTTATTTTCTATATGTTAAAATCACAAGAAAAAAGGGATGTTAAGGAAGAAGAAAGAGAAAAGAACTACTATAATTTAATTAATAAGCTTATCAACAAGTTTAGTGTTACGGATGTTGATGAAAAAAACTTTAAACAAGTTAAAAGGAATCTTCATAAATAAATTATATTAAAATATAGCATAATTAAAAATAAAGCTCCAGGCAGATAAAATGTCTGGAACTTATTTTTAAGCATTATTAGCTTTTATCTTAGAATTAGATTTCACAAATGCAAATAAACTGCCAGCGGCTATGCAGGAATAATAAGAAAGTATTCTCCATAAAAAGATAGCAGGTAGCAAAAGGTTTTGAGGAAAAAATAACTTAAATATGATAAAAAAGCCACCTTCTGCTGCACCCTCACCGCCAGGAAGAGGTACACATGACATAATTATAGTTAAAAATATTTGAGCAGAAATCATAGTGAAAATACTAGCAGAATTAAATCCAAAGGCTCTATACACACAGTATGGTATAGAATAAAAAATTGTCCATTGTATAAAAGTGAGAATACTAGCATTTATACATATTAATTTATTTGTTCCTATAATTGCCGAATTCCTATGAAAGCTTACTAGTTCTTTTTCAATATCTTCATATTTTTTTTGTGGGTTTTTTACAAGTTTTATTTTTGAAAGAATATTTAAAATAACTATTAAAAGTTTTTTTGTTAACTTTTCTTTTGATGAAAAAAGAAATGCCACGATTATTATGAGAGTATTGAATGTAAAGCCTAGTAATGCGAAGTATATAAAATACTTTATTTTAGAGTGAAAGTAGGAAAATTTAAGTCCTATAACTAACATAGAGTATATGGTAAAAACTGTTTGATGTATTATAAATTTGATCATTAATATAGAACCTGAAATACCGGCTGGTATGCCATATTCAGTCATAGCATACAGTTGAGCAGGTTGACTTCCAGAGGCAAATGGTGTAAGGGAACCGAAAAATTGTCCGATCATTGCAAATTTAATTGACTTATAAAATAAATTATGAGCTTTATATAAGATTGTTGTAATTATATGTAAAATTATTGCTTCTAGAAGCCAGAAGGCAAGCATGCATACTAAAGCTACAAAAATCCAAAACTTATTTACAGTTTTTAAAGTTAGGACTAAAGAGTGAGCATTATTGCTAAAAACGAAAAAAGATAAAAGTATGCATGCCGATAATATTACAACTATTGAATTAAATATTTTGTTTCGCATCTAACTTACTCCTGGATTTAAGCTTATTTTTCTCAAAGCAAATATCATCATAAAAGTTTTTCCACTGCTTTAATATATAACCCTTAGAATAAAACTGATGACATGCAGCAGATTTATCACACCATTTGTCGTAAAAATCACTGTCATTTTTGCTTTTTTCTATAATACTAGAAAAATCATTTGCCGAATTCCCTTTAAGGTAATAATCAAAAAGTATATTTTTATATATATCTAAATCTCTTAAAAGTACAGGAATCTTTAAGGATAAAGCTTCTAATACAGACATAGGAAAGAGTTCGCTATATGACGGTAAAAACATCATGTTTGCTAAATTGTATAAATCATTCATTTCACTTCTATCTACAATTCCAAGAAATTTTACATTAGCTGGAGGATTTTCAACTACTTTTTTTAATTCCTTATAACCATCTGTTATAGCACCAAAGGAGAAACCACCAGCCCATAAAAATTGCACGTCAGGAAGTTTTTTTGCAGTTTCTATGAAATCATTAATTCCTTTTCTCGTTTGAACCTGACCAACACCTAATACAACAAATTTATCTTGAGGTATATTAAATTTGTTTTTTAAGGAAATTATTTTTTCATCATCATATCTATAAAAATTATCATCAGATACAAAATTAGGGATATACGTAACTTTATCTTGTGATATGCCATAATCCTTTAATATATCAATGAAGTAAGGATTTACGACTACAAGGTGATCTACACTTTTATAGAACCAAATTATATATTTATAAAATATCGATTTTATAAAAGGTGGAAGATTTATGCTGTCATCTACAGTTTCAGGTACAAAATGAACATAGGCAACAGTTGTTCCAAGCATTTTTGCAAATGGTATGCTTAGAAAAAATTTAAAATCTATAGTGTGATAATGCATTATATCGCAAAATTTAAGATTGTTAACTTTAATACTATAATTATTTTTTAAGCCCTTTTTTACTAAATTGACCTGCTCGATATATGCTGATAATACGCCCTGACCTTTCACCTTGTCTGCCGAAGAAAGCATATTAATGGTTGGCATTGTATAAAACCCCTTTCAAATGTTTATCTTATTTATAAATCAGTGTAAAAGTATATTAATATATACTGTAAATTTATAATGTTCAATTATATTAAATTTATGCATAATTGATAATTATATTAGTGTCCTATAAAAATAGTACACTAATCATGCATACATGTCAATAATATTATTTAGTATTTTGTAATATTAAGTATATAAATATTATAAAACTTAATTCTTATTTTCTTTTAACGTAATTCTTAAAATTTCCTTAAATGTTTTTTTAGTCATATTTTTGATGAGAGATTATGGGGAGAATCTTTAGATCAAAAATAAAGTATAGGTAAAATCCAATTAAGTTCTACCTATACTTTGTTTTTTAAAAATTACTATATACATAAGGGATGTTAGATGAAGGTGTAAAAACAAACATAACAAGCAAAGCAATCATAACAACTAAAAAGAAAACTACATAATTATTTATTATAATATTTTGCAATTTCTTTATTGACATACAACCATCCTTTCCATCCAAGATGCATACCATCTTCCATAAGATATTTCTCGTATTCATGACTTTGAAAATCCACAACATCAAAACCATGGCTTGCTATAATTTTTTTTGTTTTTTGGAAATAAGCATCTCTTGTAGATTTATCTATTCCACTATAATCATAATATTTAGCATTTACTGGCATTAATATAAAAAGTGGCTTTATATTATTAGCCTTACAAACTTTTAACAGAAGATCTAAGTCTCCATATTCCTTTGAATTAACAAGCTTTGAGTTTTTGTCTTGACCTTTAATTTTGTTAAGATTATTTTTTATAAATTTATTATAATAAGAATTTAACATATAAAAAGAATTATTATTAGCCAATTTATTACCAAGCTTTTCTGCAGCAGCAAAGTCTTTCTTATCATCCATTGCAGTTAATTTAGGTAATTTTGCTTTGTAAATATTGTTATAGTTTTTTGCGAGTTTATATGCTTTTATATTGTTAGAAAATTTAAGCAAAGCGCATTTTAAGCTAAAATAAGGTTTAAGTAATGCAAATTCAACTTTTGATACAGGATTATTACTACTGTAAAGTTTTGTATATATGGATACATCAGAATAAAATGAGTTATTTGATATAAGAGAATATACTCTTTTGCATATTTGCTTTTTTAAATCGCTAGAAATTGAAGTATTCTTCATAGCTTCATAAAATTGAAGTTCAGAAAAATTCATTTGAAAGTCGTCAGTTGGTGTACCATCTGGATATAGGAACCATTGCAGGGATACTATAAATGCCAATTTTTTACCTCTTAAATCTGGATTGGCTAAAAACTTTATAACATGAGATAAATCTTGCATATATCCCTTACCAACAGGAGAAACAATGAAGTTTGATCCTTTTTTTGGAAAATAATTTATTGGATTTGTTGGTATATTTGTGGTTCCTAATTCAGATGAACCATAAAGCATAAATACGTTTTTTTGCTTTGTTTCATTTTTTTGAATGAAAGTACTTTCATTTTTTAAATCATTATATAACCTTATAAAACCAACTGTAAAATTATCTTTTATAAGTTTTTCGCATAAGATATTTATAAAAGATATAGCAATAATCATGATTAGGATAGCAATAAAAAATGATTTTAATTTACGCATATTATTCACCTTTTTTAGAGTTTAAGTATTCTATTATTTTTTTTGGTGTTGAAACTTGTTCACGAGTTACTTCTGTTGGTTGTATAGATATCTTTAATTTATTCTGAATAGATAATAAAAGCTCTATAAACCCTAATGAATCTAAAAGTCCGTTTTCAAATAAATCTAAGTCAAGGTCATTTCTTACCTCATCAGTTCCACATATTTCTTCAAGAATTTCTAATACAGTTTCTTCCATTTAAAATCCCTCCAATTATTTTTAATAAAAAAGTTTAATGTCTAAAGTTGTGTATATAAACGTTCAAATATCCTGAGAATAGCAACAATCCAAAGCAAACTAAGTGGAATGTTACAAGTATTGATAAAGCCATAAACCATTTTTCTTTTTTATGAGCCTTATAAAATTTACTTTTTCTTTGATAATAATCAGTTAGAACGATTAAAATACCTTGATAAAATCCATAAACGATGTAATAGGAATAGGGACCGTGCCATACAATGTCATCAACTTAAGAAAAAAATTTGGATTTTATAAAAATCCAAATTTTTTTTATTTTTAAATATATTTTTATATGTTATATTTAAAGCAAAAAGGAGCTTCTTCTGATGGTAAAAAAACATGAGAGAATTATG